>NZ_JBLZNC010000003.1:0-497504 GCF_048553715.1 Sagittula sp. SSi028
CCTGCTTCAGGATCGCCATGATCTGCGCGTCGCTGTACCGTCCATTCTTCATCGTAAATCTCCTCAGATATCTTGCCGAGAAAATTCTACTTTTGAACACCACTAATTTTTTTTGGGGGGGACCGGGCGGCACAATACCGTGACAGGTCCAGTTCAATATTGCCGAGAAAACGGAGTTAGAACACCGGAAACTTCTTTTCCTTTCAGGGCAATACGATCTGATCCGGCTCTGAAAGTTGAGATGGTGGAGCCTAGGGGGATCGAACCCCTGACCTCTACAATGCCATTGTAGCGCTCTCCCAGCTGAGCTAAGGCCCCATCTTTTGGTGATATCCTCTAGGATCGTGGATCGTTCGAGGGGATCGCCTGGGCAGCGACACCGTCGCTGTGGAGGCGTGATTACGCGTAGACGCTTTGGGGTTCAAGCGGAAAATTCGCCCTTTTGCAGGTTTTTTCACAGCAACCGATCCACGCGCTACAGACATGCAAAAGGGGCCCCGAAAGGCCCCTGTCGCAACGGGATTCCGGATATATCAGGAATCGTCGTCGTCGTTTGCGACGTCGGTAATATCGTCGAGCGAGACGTTGTCATCGTCCTCGTCTTCGAGAACATCGTCATCGTCGAGATCCACATCGACGTCATCATCGTCGAGCAGATCGACCTCATCGGAGTCGTTCTCTTTGGCCTTATTGGCCTTGTCTTCGGCATCGGCTGCAATCAAGCTGCGTTTTCCGGTTTCAACGTTGACCACTTCGCCGGTGTACGGGCTGACGATGGGGTCGCGGTTGAGGTCGTAAAAGCGCTTGCCGGTGGTCGGGCAAACGCGCTTTGTGCCCCATTCTTCCTTCGGCATGGGTGATCCCCTCTTGGTAACTGGGACCCTCACATGGCCCCGTCGACAATCTATGCCCCCTGCCATAAGACCGGTATGAAGTCAAAGCCTTTGGGGGAGAAAAGGTCATATGGGCCAGATACGTCTTGCTGGCAACCCCGAGATCGCGGTCACGGTGCGCCGGTCCGCGCGGGCACGGCGTTTGTCGCTGCGGATCTCGCAGCTTGACGGGCGGGTGACGCTAACCTTGCCGCGCTCGGTGTCCGAAGGGGAGGGGCGCGCTTTTGTGGAATCCAAGGCGGACTGGCTGCGCAAACATCTGTCAAAGCAAGGGGCGGTGATTGCGGTCGGGCTTGGGGTGCGGCTGCCGATCGAAGGCAGGCTGCATACGGTCGTGGCGGGGCAGGGGCGGTCGGTGCAGCGGCGGGAGGATCAGCTGTTTGTGCCGGGGGAAGAGTGCCGGATCGGTGCGCGTGTCCAAGGGTATCTCAAGACGCTGGCGCGGGATCGGCTGGCGGCGGCATCGGATCGCTATGCCGAGGCGCTCGGTCGTCCGTATAGCCGCCTGACCCTGCGCGACACGCGGTCACGATGGGGGTCGTGCACATCTGATGGCGGCTTGATGTATTCGTGGCGGCTAATTCTGGGGCATCCGGAGGTGCTGGACTATGTGGCCGCCCATGAGGTCGCCCATCTGGCGCATATGAACCATTCACAGGCGTTCTGGGATCAGGTGCAGACGCTGTACGGGGACTGGACCGCCGCGCGCAAATGGCTGCGGGAGCATGGCAACGAATTGCACCGCTACCGGTTCGACTGAAGCGCAAGAGGCGACGGAGTGCCGCCCCTTGCCGGTGTGTTTACATGCCAGCGGAGACGGCAAAGCCGGACAGGCCACCCATGCCCAGATCGGACAGCAAAGTGGCCGCGCCGGTTTCCAGATCGATGCTATAGAGACCGGCGGTCTCTGCGCCTTCCATCTGCAACACGGCATAGGCCGCGTCCGAGCCTTCTTCGGCGGACAGGATGTCAAATCCACCCATGCCGGAAAGATCGACCGTTTCGCCACCGACGGTGATCGGGGCGATGGTGGCCAAGGTGCCTGCGTTGTTGGCGATAGACACCAGCGCATCCGTGCCTGCGTCCAGCCCGTATTGGAACGTGCTGCCCGCGGTCTTGCCCGCGATGGCGTTGGTGTAGGCATTGGCAAAGACCATCGGTGTGGCGCCTGCGTTCTCGTCCTCTTCTGCGTAGGCGAGGTCGGTCATGCGGCGGACCGATCCGGCCTTTTCGTCGCCATCGCCAAAGCCGTCGGGGAAATAGACCAGATTGTCACCGGCAGACGACACTGCGCGCACAGCGTCGATGGCGTTGTTGAAGTCGAAAGCCACCATGGCGTCTTCACCGATGGTTGCGTCCTCCATAAAGGTTGCGCCCAGATCGTTCAGCGTGCCGTCCGCGGGGTTGATCGTGTAGACCATGCCGTCGGTCAGGCCGAGCAGGTCACCTGTCACCGGGCGAAATGCGATGGCGTCCAGAGCCGTTTCCAGTTCAAAGGTCTGCGCATCCGCAGGCGCCGCGATATCGGGCATGACAACCAATGTGCTGCCGTCGTCGGCCAGGGCGTAGCCCATGGTGCTGGCGTGACCGGCGGCAAAGCCTGTTCCGGCAGTCAAGGACAGGATGGCGGCAGAGGAAAGAAGGATGCGGTGCATGATGCGTCTCCGTGTTGGAAGCCGCCCGTATCGGGCGAGCGATACCGGAACACACGCCGCGCGCCGCCACGTAGTTTCACGTAATCTGAAGTTTTTTGTTCGACATTTGCCGGGGCATGCGCCATTGGGCGCCGAATTCGCCCGCTGACATTGAGATTTCACAAGGTCGGTGTTATATTTTGGATGTCCCGGCGCCGGGGATTTGCGGCGTTAACGTGAAGGAGGACTATGTCCTGTCTGCCATGCAACATGCGGGTGAAACCGCTGCACAGGGGCTGCCCATGAGCGCGGCCCAAACCAACCCGTCGAGCGAAACCTTGCGCGACGCCATACTTGCCCTTCTCGATCAGAACAAGGCCGAAGACGTTGTAGAGATTGATCTGCGCGGCAAGACCTCTGTTTGCGATTACATGGTGATCGCCTCTGGTCGGTCTTCGCGTCAGGTCGCGGCCTTGTCCGAGATCCTGTCCGAGCAGCTCAAGGCCGATTTCGGCGTGCTGAGCAAGATGGAAGGCAAGAACACCGGCGATTGGGTGCTGATGGATGTGGGCGACGTTGTCGTGCATCTGTTCCGCCCTGAAGTGCGCGAGTTCTACCAGCTCGAAAAGATGTGGATGCCTGCGACGGCCACGGCCTGATCGTAGCATGAAGGTGCATCTATGCGTGGTGGGCCGGCTGCGGGCCGGTCCAGAACGCGAGCTTATTTCAGATTATCTTGATCGCTTTGATAAAACCGGGCGGGGCATGGGCCTTGGTCCGGTCAATGTCGTCGAGGTCGAGGACCGCAAAGGCGGCGGCATGGCGGCGGAGGCCGTTCTGCTGCGTCGTGCGCTGCCCAATGGCGCAAAGCTGTGCGTTATGGATGAACGTGGCCGTGTCATGAGCTCGCCAGATTTCGCCAGCCAGATTGCCAAATGGCGGGACACCGGCTGCAGCGATCTGGCCTTTGTGATCGGCGGGGCCGATGGGATCGACCCGGCCTTGCGCGCCGAGGCGGATTTTGCGCTAAGTTTCGGGGCCATGGTCTGGCCGCATATGTTGGTGCGGGTGATGCTGTCGGAACAGCTTTACCGTGCGGCATCAATCCTTGGCGGCTCGCCCTACCACCGGGTGTGATCAGCTGTAGGCAATACCCAGTAGGACAACCCCGAGGATCACGCGATACACCACATAGGGTGTGAAGCTGACGGATTTCAGCAGGCGCATCATCAGCGCCAGGGCCGCGAATGCCGCGACGAAGGCAAATCCCGCACCGATGGCGGCGTCCTTCAGCAGGGCAGCATTGGCCTCGGATGCGACTTCGGCCCCGAGCAGGACGCCCGAGGCAAGGATTGTCGGGATCGACATCAACATGGCAAGCTTTGCGCCGTCTTCGCGGGTATAGCCCAGCAGACGCGCGCCCGTGATGGTAATGCCGGACCGCGATGTGCCGGGGATCAGGGCAACCGCCTGCCACAACCCCATCTTGAACGCGTCGGGCAGGGACCAGTCCGCGTCGATCTTTGTTTCCGCGCCGGTTTTGTCCGCCCAGTACAACACCAGCCCGAACACCAGCATCGACCAGCCAATTACGCTGATGCTGCGCATCATGTCGCTGAGCCCCGTTACCTTGAGCGTGACACCGATGACGATGACGGGCACCGTGGCGATGAGCAGCAGCGCAGCAAGACGCGCACCCGGCGTGTCGACCTTGCCAATGAGGGCGCGCGGTGTTCCCAGCGCTGCATCCCGCACGTCCGACCAGAAATAGGCCACCACAGCCCCCAGCGTGCCCACGTGCACCGCGACATCAATCGCTTGGCCCTGATCCGCCATGCCGGTCAATCCGGGCAGCAGAATCAGATGTCCAGACGAGGAAACCGGTAAAAATTCGGTAATGCCCTGAATAAGAGCCAGAATCAGAAGGTGAAGCAAAGGCATTGGTGAAAACCCACTGTAGTTGTATGCTGTGTATAACCCCCTGTTTCTGAGGGGGAAGGCATTATATAGATCCGGTTCGGACCTATATTTTTCGCCTGCAGGAGGTTTTTTACCATTTGGCGCTGCGTAAATCTGCGTTTAGGTCAGTCATGCTGACTTTTCTTTCTCGCGGGCCTTGGATAAAGAAGCGTCAAACACGATAGCCACACCCCGAAGAGGTAAAGCGACTCATGGCAAAACAGCCGATGCTGAAATTCGTCTCCACCGCGCGGGAAATGCCCCAAAAGCGCGAGGCCGAGGTTCGTAACAAGGATTTCGACGAAATCTATGCAGAATTTGCCGATCGTAAGGCCACAGAGCAGGCGAGCCGTTGTTCGCAATGCGGCGTGCCCTACTGCCAGTCGCACTGCCCGCTGCACAACAACATCCCCGATTGGCTGCGCCTGACCGCGACGGGCCGTCTGGAAGAGGCGTATCAGGTCAGCCAGGCCACCAATACCTTCCCGGAAATCTGCGGTCGTATCTGCCCGCAGGACCGTCTGTGCGAAGGCAACTGTGTGATTGAACAATCCGGCCATGGCACTGTGACCATCGGCTCGGTCGAGAAATACATCACCGACACCGCGTGGGAAAACGGCTGGGTGAAACCCGCCGCGCCTGCGCAGGAGCGCACCGAAAGCGTCGGCATCATTGGCGCAGGCCCCGGTGGGCTGGCGGCGGCTGACATGCTGCGCCGCGCCGGTGTGCAGGTCACGGTCTACGACCGCTATGATCGCGCGGGCGGCCTGCTGACCTATGGCATCCCCGGCTTCAAGCTGGAAAAGGACGTTGTGATGCGCCGCATCGAGCAGCTTGAACAGGGCGGTGTGCGCTTTGTGCAGAACTGCAATGTCGGCGTCGACATGTCCTTTGACGAGATCCGCGCCCAGCATGATGCCGTCATCATCGCCACCGGCGTGTATAAATCCCGCGATCTGGGTGGCCCTGGTGCCGGTGCCAAGGGCATCGTGAAGGCGCTGGATTATCTGACCGCCTCCAATAAGGCGGCGAACTTTGGCGACAGCGTGCCGGAATTCGAGGACGGCACCCTGAATGCCAGCGGCAAGAAGGTTGTCGTGATCGGCGGTGGTGACACGGCGATGGACTGTGTGCGGACCGCAATCCGCCAAGGTGCTGAATCGGTGAAATGTCTGTACCGTCGCGACCGCGCCAACATGCCCGGCTCACAGCGCGAAGTGCAAAACGCCGAAGAAGAGGGCGTGGTCTTTGAATGGCTCACAGCCCCCGCCGGTTTCAAGGGCGGCGATGTGGTCAGCGCGGTCAGCGTGCAGAAAATGCGTCTGGGCGCCCCTGATGCGACGGGCCGTCAAAGCCCCGAGTTGATCGAAGGGTCCGACTACGACGAGCCTGCGGATCTGGTGATCAAGGCGCTCGGCTTCGAGCCGGAAGAGCTGCCGAAGCTCTGGGGCACCGATGGTCTCGAAGTCACCCGCTGGGGCACCGTGAAAGCGGAATTCACCACCGGCCGCACCGCGCTGGATGGCGTCTACGCCATCGGTGACATCGTGCGTGGTGCATCGTTGGTGGTCTGGGCTATCCGTGATGGCCGCGACTGTGTCGACGCGCTTCTGGCCGACCTGAACGCCAAGGCCGCTGTTGCTGCCGAATAAGGCTGCGCCACCCCGGTGTGCGCCGGGGCCGTTTCAAACATTTGCGGCGATGGGCCTGACCGGCCCCGCCAGCACCGGATCCGAAACCCGTAAGCGGTTTCACACAGATGACGCGGCCGCCCGCGAGCGGCCATTATGGAGGGCGTGAGCCATGACCAAGTTCGACGCAGAATGGGTGCGCAACGAGGAAGCCAAGCGCAAATGGATGTCCGAAAACGGGCTGTACCACGAAAGCGAGGAGCATTCCTCTTGTGGTGTGGGTCTGGCTGTCAGCCTTGACGGGAAACCCTCGCGCAAGGTCGTGGAGGCGGGCATCAACGCGCTCAAGGCCATTTGGCACCGTGGTGCTGTCGACGCCGACGGCAAGACCGGCGATGGCGCTGGCATCCACGTGCAGATCCCCGTGTCCTTCTTCTACGATCAGGTCGAACGCACCGGCCACACCCCGCGCAAGGACGAGCTTTTGGCGGTGGGGCAGGTGTTCCTGCCGCGGACCGATTTTGGTGCGCAGGAAGCCTGCCGGACCATTGTGGAAACCGAAGTCCTGCGTATGGGCTACTACATCTACGGCTGGCGCCACGTGCCCGTCTCCGTCGGCTGCCTTGGTGAGAAAGCCAATGCCACCCGCCCCGAGATCGAGCAGATCCTTATTTCCAACGCCAAGGGCGTGGACGAGGAAACCTTTGAGCGCGAACTGTATGTCATCCGTCGCCGCATCGAAAAGGCGGCAGCGGCGGCCGGTGTGGCGGGCAACGGCGGGCTGTATATTGCGTCGCTGTCGTGCCGGTCGATCATCTACAAAGGCATGATGCTGGCCGAACAGGTGTCGGAATTCTATCCCGACCTGCAGGACGAGCGTTTCGAATCCGCCTTCGCGATCTACCACCAGCGGTATTCCACCAACACTTTCCCGCAGTGGTGGCTGGCGCAGCCCTTCCGCATGCTGGCCCATAACGGCGAAATCAACACGCTCAAGGGCAACATCAACTGGATGAAAAGCCACGAGATCCGCATGGCCTCTGGCGCGTTCGGCGAGCTGGCCGAAGACATCAAGCCGATCATTGCGAACGGGTCGTCTGACTCGGCGGCGCTGGATGGCGTGTTCGAGGTGCTGGTGCGCGCGGGCCGCAATGCGCCCATGGCGAAAACCATGCTGATCCCCGAAAGCTGGTCCAAGCAGGCGGTTGAGCTGCCGCAGTCGTGGCGCGACATGTATTCCTACTGCAACTCCGTGATGGAGCCGTGGGACGGCCCCGCCGCGCTGGCGATGACCGATGGCCGCTGGGTCTGTGGTGGTCTCGACCGCAACGGCCTGCGCCCGATGCGCTATGTCGTGACCGGCGACGGCATGCTGATCGCGGGCTCCGAGGCCGGCATGGTGCCCGTTGACGAAGCGACCGTGCGTGAAAAAGGCGCGCTTGGCCCGGGTCAAATGATCGCGGTCGACATGGCCGAGGGCAAGCTGTTCCACGACACCGAAATCAAGGACAAGCTGGCCGCGTCCCAGCCGTTTGGCGAGTGGGTCGGCAAGATCAACGAACTAGATGGCCCGCTGTCCGAAGTGGTTGAAAAGCCGCTGTTCGAGGGTGCAGACCTGCGCCGTCGCCAGATCGCCGCAGGCTACACCATCGAAGAGCTGGAACAGATCCTTGCGCCCATGGCGGAGGACGCCAAAGAGGCGCTGGCCTCGATGGGGGATGACACCCCGTCGGCGGTTCTGTCCAAGAAATACCGCCCGCTGTCGCATTACTTCCGCCAGAACTTCAGCCAGGTGACCAACCCGCCGATCGACAGCTTGCGCGAATTCCGCGTCATGTCGCTGAAGACGCGGTTCGGAAACCTCAAGAACGTGCTGGACGAAAGCTCCGCCCAGACGGAAATTCTGGTTCTGGACACGCCTTTTGTGGGCAACACCCAGTTTGAAGAGCTCAAAAAGCACTTCAACGCGCAGTGCGTGACCATCGACTGTACCTTTAACGGTGGCAAAGGCGCGTTGCGCGAAAACCTCGCCCGGATCCGGGCCGAGGCCGAAGAGGCCGTGTCGTCCGGTGCGGGCCACCTGATCCTGACCGACGAAGGCACGTCCGAGACGCGCGTTGCCATGCCGATGATTCTGGCCACCAGCGCGGTGCATAGCCACCTGACCCGCAAGGGCCTGCGGACGTTCTGCTCGCTGGCGGTGCGTTCGGCGGAGTGTATCGACCCGCATTACTTTGCGGTGCTGATCGGCTCGGGCGCGACCATCGTGAACCCCTATCTGGCAGAGGATTCGCTGGCCGATCGCATCCAGCGCGGTCTGCTGGACATGACCCTGACAGAGGCCGTGGCGCGCTACCGCGAAGCCATCGACCAAGGCCTGCTCAAGATCATGTCCAAGATGGGCATTTCGGTGATCTCCTCCTATCGTGGCGGTCTGAACTTCGAGGCGGTCGGCCTGTCGCGTGCCATGTGCGCCGAGTATTTCCCCGGCATGATCTCGCGGATTTCCGGCATCGGTGTGAACGGCATCCAGAAAAAAGCCGAAGAAGTGCACGCGCTTGGCTTTGTGGGTGGGCGCGATGTGCTGCCCATCGGCGGCTTCTACAAGGCGCGCAAATCCGGCGAGACCCACGCATGGGGTGCGCAGACCATGCACCTGATGCAGGCGGCCTGTGACCGCGCGTCCTACGAGTTGTGGAAGCAGTATTCCAACGCGATGCAGGCCAACCCGCCGATCCATCTGCGCGACCTGCTGGCGATCAAACCCGTCGGTGCGCCGATCCCGATCGAAGAGGTGGAAAGCATCACCTCGATCCGTAAGCGTTTCGTGACGCCGGGCATGTCGCTGGGCGCGCTGAGCCCCGAGGCGCACAAGACGCTGAACGTGGCGATGAACCGCATCGGCGCCAAGTCCGACAGCGGCGAGGGCGGCGAAGATCCGGCGCATTTCGTGCCGGAGCCCAACGGCGACAACCCGTCGGCCAAGATCAAGCAGGTGGCTTCGGGGCGTTTTGGCGTTACAGCCGAGTACCTGAACCACTGCGAAGAGCTGGAAATCAAAGTCGCGCAGGGTGCCAAGCCCGGCGAGGGCGGCCAGCTTCCGGGCATGAAGGTCACCGACCTGATCGCGCGCCTGCGTCATTCGACCAAGGGCGTGACGCTGATCTCCCCGCCGCCGCACCATGACATCTACTCGATCGAGGACCTCGCGCAGCTGATCTACGATCTCAAGCAGATCAACCCGCGCTGTAAGGTGACGGTCAAGCTGGTGGCGTCTTCGGGTGTGGGCACCATTGCGGCCGGCGTGGCCAAGGCGAAGGCGGATGTGATCCTTGTCTCCGGTCACAACGGCGGCACCGGGGCATCGCCTGCGACCTCGATCAAATACTGTGGTTTGCCGTGGGAGATGGGCCTGTCCGAGGCGCATCAGGTGCTGGCGATGAACAACCTGCGCTCACGTGTGACGCTGCGCACCGATGGTGGTTTGCGCACAGGCCGCGACATTGTCATGGCGGCAATGATGGGGGCCGAGGAATACGGCATCGGCACCGCCGCATTGATCGCTATGGGTTGCATCATGGTGCGCCAGTGTCAGTCGAACACCTGCCCCGTGGGTGTGTGTACCCAAGACGAGGCGCTGCGCGACAAGTTCACCGGCAATGCCGATAAGGTGGTCAACCTGATCTCCTTCTATGCGACCGAAGTGCGCGAGATCCTTGCGGAAATCGGGGCGCGGAGCCTTGATGAAGTGATCGGTCGCGCGGATCTTCTGACGCAGGTCAGCCGTGGTGCAGAGCATCTGGACGACCTCGACCTGAACCCGCTTCTGATCCGCGTCGATGGTGCGGACAAGATCGTCTACAACCGTGACAAGCCGCGCAACGCGGTGCCGGACACGCTGGATGCGGAGATCGTCCGCGATGCGGCGCGCTTCCTGCAGGATGGCGAAAAGATGCAGCTGTCCTACGCGGTGCAGAACACGCACCGGACGGTCGGCACGCGGGTGTCCAGCCACATCGAGTCCAAATTCGGTATGCGTAACGCATTGCAGCCCGATCACCTGCACATCAAGCTGACCGGCTCTGCCGGGCAATCCCTTGGGGCCTTTGCCTGCCCGGGGCTAAAGCTTGAGGTCTCCGGTGATGCCAACGACTATGTGGCCAAGGGTCTGTCCGGCGGCACGGTTGTCGTGCGCCCGCCGCTGGTCTCGCCGCTCAAGGCGTCCGAGAACACGATCATCGGCAACACGGTGCTGTATGGGGCGACCGACGGCTATCTCTTTGCAGCAGGTAAAGCGGGTGAGCGTTTCGCGGTCCGTAACTCCGGCGCGAAAGTGGTGGTCGAGGGCTGTGGCTCCAACGGGTGTGAATACATGACCGGCGGCATCGCCGTGATCCTTGGCGATATCGGTGCGAACTTTGGCGCGGGGATGACAGGGGGCATGGCCTACCTGTACGATCCCGAAGGCAAGGCGCAGACGCTGATGAACATGGAAAGCCTCGTGACCTGCAAGGTGGCGGTTGCCGCTTGGGAAGATCAGCTGAAAGGTCTGATCGAGCGTCACGTGGAAGAGACACGGTCGCAAAAGGCTGCGGAAATCCTGCAGCACTGGGATCTGGAAAAAGACAACTTTGTCCAGGTGTGCCCGAAAGAGATGCTGGACAAGATCCCGCATCCCTTGGGCATCGAGGACGAGATCGCGGTGCCGGCAGAATAAGCCGGA
Organism: Sagittula sp. SSi028; assembly: GCF_048553715.1. Taxonomy (NCBI): domain Bacteria; kingdom Pseudomonadati; phylum Pseudomonadota; class Alphaproteobacteria; order Rhodobacterales; family Roseobacteraceae; genus Sagittula; species Sagittula sp. SSi028. Next base: position 10,841 of record NZ_JBLZNC010000003.1, read on the forward strand.
CTGCTTTGACAAAGTGGCGCGCCTCGGAGGAGACTTCGGGGCGCGCGCGCGTTTTATGTGGAGAGGGGAGTTGTGATCGAATTGCATGGGACCTTGCTGTGCCAGACCGACGCCGAGGTGGACGCGGTGCGCGTACATCTGTCTGAGCACATTCAGCTGACACGGGCAGAGCCCGGCTGTTTGCGGTTTGACGTCGAGCAGAGCGCAGACCCGATGGTCTGGACGGTGTTCGAGCAGTTCGAGAGCCGGGCCGCATTCGACGCGCACCAAGCGCGGACAGCAGCCTCTCGCTGGGTGGTGGCGACGGCGGGGATCGAACGCCGCTACGAGATACGGGAGCTATAGCGGGTCGGGGTGCGGGACTCTGGCCAAGGCCATTCGCCCGCCCACCAACCCGCACGGGCGCGCGCGCCTCGGATGTGATTTTTGCTCGCACCGGGCGCAGGGGCGTGTAGACAGGGCGTATGGCAGCAAAACGGACAAAGAAGAAAGCGCCGAGCAAGGCGAAGGTGAAACGCAGCAGCGGGCGCAGTCTGCGACAGCGCATGCGGCGCGGGCTGTGGATGCTTGTACTGGCGGGCATTGGCTTTGTGGCATTGGCGGTGACGGGCTACACGGTGATCAACCCGCCCACCACGCATACCATCCGCAGCGAGAGCAGGCGGCTGGACGGGGTCATGCGCCTGTGGGTCGATCTCGACGAGGTGGCGCCTGTCATGGCGCGGTCGGTGGTCGCCGCAGAGGATGCGAATTTCTGCGAACACTGGGGCTTTGACATGGATGCCATCCGCGCGGCCATCGCCGAAGGGGCCCGTCGCGGCGGGTCGACGCTGTCGCAGCAGGTGGTCAAAAACGTCTACCTCTGGCAGGAGCGGTCGTGGCTGCGCAAGGCGCTTGAGGCCGGTCTGACGCCCTTGGTGGAAGGGGTCTGGAGTAAACGCCGGATCATCGAGGTCTATCTGAACGTGGCCGAATTCGATGAGGGTGTTTTCGGTGTCGAGGCGGCGGCGCGGCATTATTTCGGCACCTCCGCCTCTGATCTGAGCGCGCGTCAGGCGGCGCTGCTGGCGGCGGTTCTGCCTGATCCCAAAGGGCGCAGCGCCAGCCGGCCTTCGGCCTTTGTGGACAGGCGGGCGCGTGCCATTGCGGATGGGGCGGCAACCATCGCGGCCGACGGGCGCGCGGCCTGTTTTGGTGGCTAACTATGGCCTGTGGGGCGGCGGACGCTTGAACATCGGTGGGGATCGGGGGTAGACGGGGTGGGTTACCACGCATCGGGATTTTCATGGCAAAGCTGTATCACGTGCCGCTCTCTCCTTTCTGCCGCAAAGTGCGTTTGAGCCTCGCGGAAAAGAAGATTGAATGCGAATTGGTCGAGGAAAGATACTGGGAGAAAGACCCGGATTTCCTGCGGCGTAACCCTGCGGCCAAGGTGCCGATCCTGCGAATTGACGGCAAGACGATGGCGGAATCCGCCGCGATTTGCGAATGGATCGAGGAGAAATATCCCGATCCCTCGCTCATGCCGCGTTCGGCGGATGCCCGGTACGAAGTCAGGCGTCTGGTGGGCTGGTTTGACGACAAGTTCCACAACGAGGTGACGTCTAAACTGCTGTACGAGCGGGTGAACAAGAAGGTCATGAAGGCCGGGTTCCCCGACAGCGGCAACGTCAAGGCAGGTGCCAAGGCGATCAAATACCACCTCGATTATCTGGCATGGCTTCTGGAGCACCGCCGTTGGCTGGCAGGCGATAGCATGACACTGGCGGATTTTGCAGCCGCCGCGCATTTGTCGTCGCTGGATTATATCTCGGACGTGGATTGGAACCGGTCCGAGGCGGTCAAGGACTGGTACGCGAAGATCAAGTCGCGCCCTGCGTTCCGGTCCATTCTCGCCGATCAGGTGCCCGGCTTCCCGCCGCCTGCGCATTACGCCGATCTGGATTTCTAGACCCCGCAGGGGAGGCACGCGCGTGTCCGAAGATCTGACAGCGAAACTTCGCCAAGAGGCAGCGGATGTCGGATTCTCGGACTGTCGCATCTGTCACCCCACGGATGTGCCGCAGGTCATGGAACGGCTTCAGACCTTTGTAGGCGAGGGGCGGCACGGGCAGATGGGCTGGATGGCTGAGCGGATGGGCTGGCGTGGCGATCCGTCCGCCTTATGGCCCGAGGCGCGGTCTGTCGTCATGTTGGCGGAAAACTATGGCCCCGACAGCGACCCTCTTGAAGTGCTGCAACAGCGCGATCGTGGCGCTGTCAGTGTCTATGCGCAGGGGCGGGATTATCACGAGGTTGTCAAAAAGCGGCTGAAACGGTTGGGGCGCTGGCTGATCGATACGGCGGGCAACTCGCCGGAAATCAAGGTTTTTGTCGATACTGCGCCGGTGATGGAAAAACCCTTGGGGCAGGCCGCAGGGCTTGGCTGGCAGGGCAAACACACCAATCTGGTCAGCCGGCGTTTGGGATCGTGGTTCTTTTTGGGCTGTATTTTTACCACGCTGGATCTGGTGCCAGATGCGCCGGAGATCGATCACTGCGGGTCCTGCCGCAAGTGTCTGGATGTCTGCCCGACCGATGCCTTTCCGGCGCCATATCAGCTCGATGCGCGGCGCTGTGTGTCCTATCTGACGATTGAGCACAAAGGCCCGGTGGACGAGACGCTCCGCCCCGGTTTGGGCAACCGGATTTACGGCTGTGATGATTGTCTGGCGGTTTGCCCGTGGAACAAGTTCGCCCAGAAGGCCGCTGAAGTAAAGTATCACCACAGGGTCGGCGCACCGGAGCTTGTAGAACTGGCGGCGCTGGATGATGCGGCCTTTCGGGCGCGGTTTTCCGGATCGCCGATCAAACGGATTGGCCGCGACCGCATGGTGCGCAATGTGCTGTACGCCATCGGCAACTCTGGCAAGGCTGCGTTACAGCCTGCGGCGCAGTCCTTGGTGGATGATCCAGATGCCGCTGTGGCCGATGCCGCGCGATGGGCGCTTGCGCGATTGACGATGGGTCAAGGGTAATGGAAAATCGTTTACACAGCGTGAATAGCGCTGACGTTGGGGCAAACGGAGACTTGCATACTATCCGAAAGCATGGTCAGGTCGGTGCTACGCCGAGTGGGGGACGTGCTGCCAACACACAATCACTCAAGGCCTGAAACAGGTAACCGCGGCGCGGTTGCCCTATGCGTTCGACGTGTTCACGAGCGTGTGGGGTGGGGTATGACGAGCGCAGAGCTGCCATCTCTGCGCCCGAGGCGACTTTGCGGTCTTGGGAGAAAGCGGTCGTCACCCACCTGTTACATGGCAGTCCAAAGCCATTCACGCAAGTCTGCCACACGAACCCGTGTGCGATGTTTCGCCTGCCCTTTGTTTATTGGCAACAGGCCCCATTTTACCCACAGCGACACAATGGAGGTGGATCATGGCAAAATATGAACGCAGGCCAGAGGTTATCGAAAGCCTGACGCCAGAACAGTACCGCGTCACCCAGCAAAGCGGGACCGAACGTCCCGGCACGGGGGCGTATCTGGAAAACAAGCGCAGCGGCATTTACGTGGACATCGTATCGGGCGAGCCGCTGTTTGCCAGCGCCGCGAAATACGAATCGGGCTGTGGCTGGCCCAGCTTTGTGAAGCCCATCGAGGCGGATAACATCGTCGAACTGCGCGATACGACCCATGGGATGATCCGCACAGAGGTCCGCTCGCGCCATGGGGATAGCCATTTGGGCCACGTCTTCCCTGACGGACCGGCGGATCAGGGCGGGCTGCGCTATTGCATCAACTCGGCCGCATTGCGTTTCATCGCGAAGGAAGACATGGAAGCCGAAGGATACGGCGAATACATCGATCAGGTGGAGGATTTGACATGAGCGAACGCGCAGTTTTCGCAGGCGGATGTTTCTGGGGCATGCAGGAATTGATCCGCAAATTGCCCGGCGTGCAAAGCACGCGCGTGGGATACACCGGCGGAGATGTTGAAAATGCGACCTATCGCAATCACGGCACCCATGCCGAGGGCATCGAGATCATCTTTGATCCCGCGCAGATCAGTTATCGCAGATTGCTGGAGTTCTTTTTCCAGATCCACGACCCGACCACGGTGAACCGGCAGGGCAATGACATCGGGATGAGCTACCGCTCGGCGATCTACTACGTTGATGATAATCAGAAATCCGAGGCCTTGGAAACCATCAAGGATGTCGAGGCCTCCGGACTGTGGCCCGGCAAAGTCGTGACCGAGGTCGAGCCGGTGGGCGCCTTTTGGGAGGCGGAACCCGAGCATCAGGATTATCTGCAGCGGCTTCCCAACGGGTATACCTGCCACTTTGCGCGCCCCGATTGGGTCTTGCCCCGCCGATCTGCCGCAGAATGACCATGTTCCGTTAAGCGGATCGAAAGATGCGCGCGTTTACTCCTGCTGCGCCACTGTACAGCTGTTGGCCCAGCAGGAGTATTTATATGAAACGCGCACTTACCCCCGCACCCGAGGAAGGTCGAAAGCTGGCGGCCGCCTCGCTTTTATTGGTGTTGCCCTTACCGGTGATTGTGGCGTTCTTTGTGGGGAACGGGGTTCTGGTGCCTTTGGGGGCTGTGGCCGCATTGGGTGTGCTTGGCTGGCTCGCCTCCCGATCAGCGACGGTCGCTGGGGACTTTGCCTTGGTGGCGGCGATGAGCGCGGTGCCCATGCTCGCCGCCGCCGTTGCAGCCGGTCATCCGTGGCAATTGGACATGCATATGCTGTTCTTCGTCCAATTGGCGTTGGTCACGGTTTTATCGCGGGTCAGCCTTGTCTTGTGGTGCGCGGCTTTGACCGCTGTGCACCACCTCGGACTGACGATTTTGCTACCTTCTCTTGTTTATCCAACTGTCGATTTGCTTGCGAATATCGAGCGGACGGCACTGCATGCCGTGGTCGTGGTGATGGAATCTGCGGGTCTGATCGTGTTGGTGCGCAACCGTAACCTGATGGTGGAGCGGCTGGAGGAAAGCGCTCAACAGCAGATGGAGCATTCCCGTCACGCGGAAGAGGCGCAGGCCACGTCCGAGGCGAACGAAGCTCTGGCACATGAGATGGTTGACTTGCTGCGGGACCGTTTGGCGCGTTTGGCGCAACGTGACCTGACCTGTCAGATCACGCGCGAACTGGACGGGCCTTACGAGGCAATGCGGAGCGATTTCAACGCCGCGCTCGAAGTTCTGCGCGCCACCATTGCCGAGACGGCAGAGGCCGCCAGAACCTTCCATGAAGAGGCCCGCGCTCTGTCATCCTCCACCTCTGATCTGTCCCAACGGGGGGAGCGTCAGGCCTACGATATCGCAAATACGACGACGACATTCAGCTCCATGACGGAATCTGTTCGGGTGACTGCGGAAAAAGCGGGGGAGGCCTCGCGCGCAGCGTCCGAGGCGAATAGCCGGGCAGAACGCTCGCGCGAGATTACCGGCAAGGCGATGGAGGCCATGCGTTCGATCGAAACCTCCTCTCACGAAATCGCGCGCATTATTAACCTGATTGATGACATTTCCTTCCAAACCAATTTGCTGGCCTTGAATGCGGGGGTAGAGGCCAGCCGCGCTGGCGAGTCAGGCAAAGGATTTGCTGTTGTCGCGATGGAGGTGCAGCAGCTTGCCCAACGCACGGCAGAGGCGGCCAGCGGCATCCGGGATCTGATCGTGGAATCCGAAGACCGTGTGACGGAAGGTGTGGAACTGGTGTCCAACTCGATCGCTTCGCTTGAGGCAATCCGCAGCGAGGTCCATCGCGTCAACGGCTACAACGAAGAGATCAGCGCCCGGAGTGCGGATCAAAGCAGTTCGCTCAACGACATGAGCCGTACAGTTTCGGCAATCGACGCTAACACCCAGTCGACCGCAGCCATGAGTGAGGAATTGACCGCGATGTCCGACCGTATCGCGCGGGCGGCACAGGACCTCTCCGCTCGAATTGGTGAGTTTCGTGTTGCGGCAGAGGCCGAGGAGGGCCAAGGATGGTCGGCGGAACACCCCGCCGATGACACGCGCGCGGCGTGATGTGACTGCACGATCGGGGCAGCATAGCCCGACGTCAACATAACTGGTTTGACGTGACGTAGGCGGGTGACAACGTAAACGTGTTGGTGTGTTCTACTCGCAAAGAGGGAGGCCTGACCATGACCGATTATCCGCACCTGCTGCGCCCGCTGGACCTTGGATTCACCACGCTGAAAAACCGTGTTCTGATGGGGTCCATGCACACAAACCTCGAAGAACGCGGGGACTGGAATCGGGTGGCCGAATTCTACGCCACGCGCGCCCGTGGCGGTGTCGGGCTTATGGTGACCGGGGGCATGGCCCCGAATGCAGAGGGCGGTGTGTTTCCGGGCGCGGCGGGATTGTTCACACCAAAAGACATCGAAAACCACCGTTTGATCACGGATCGGGTGCATGCGGCGGGTGGCAAGATCGCGATGCAAATCCTGCATGCGGGACGCTACGCTTACGGACCAAACTGTGTCGCTCCCAGCCCCATCAAATCGCCCATTTCCCCCTTCCCGCCAAAGGAACTTGACGAGGCGGGGATTGAAAAACAGATCGCCGATATCGCAACTTCCGCCGCCCGCGCACGGGAAGCGGGGTATGATGGCGTCGAGATCATGGGCTCCGAAGGGTACTTTCTGAACCAGTTTCTTGTTTCGCACACCAACAAACGCACGGACCAATGGGGTGGTTCTTATGAAAACCGCATGCGGCTTCCGGTCGAGGTGGTGAAACGCGTGCGCGAGGCGGTCGGCGAAGATTTCATCGTCATTTATCGATTGTCGATGATCGATCTGATCCCGAATGGCTCAACCTTTGATGAGGTCGTGCAATTGGCACAAGCGGTCGAGGCGGCCGGTGCCAATATCATCAACACCGGCATCGGGTGGCATGAGGCCCGCGTTCCGACCATCGCGACAAGCGTGCCCCGCCGCGCCTTTGCTTGGGTGACCAAAAAACTGATGGGTCAGGTTTCGGTACCGCTGATCACCTCGAACCGGATCAACACGCCCCAAGTGGCCGAGGACGTATTGGCGGAAGGCTGCGCCGATATGGTGTCAATGGCGCGTCCGTTCCTTGCCGATCCAGATTTTGTGAACAAGGCCGAAAGCGGACGGGCGGATCTGATCGCGCCCTGTATTGCCTGCAATCAGGCATGTCTTGATCATACGTTCCAAGGGAAAGTCTCGTCCTGTCTGGTGAACCCCAAGGCTGGCTACGAAACGGAACTGACTATCACACCGGCTGCGGTCACCAAATCCGTGGCAATCGTGGGGGCAGGCCCGGCGGGCATGTCGGCGGCCATGACCGCGGCTGAGCGGGGGCATGCGGTCACCTTGTTCGATGCGGCGTCTGAAATTGGCGGCCAGTTGAACATGGCGAAACAGGTCCCCGGCAAGGAAGAGTTCCATGGACTGGTGAGCTGGTTCGGAGCGGCCTTGGCCGAAAGCGGCGTGACCCTGCGGCTGAACACACGGGTCGGCGCCGAAGATCTGGCCGATTTTGACGAGGTCATCGTGGCCACAGGTGTGGTGCCCCGCGATCCCCAGATCGAAGGACAGGACCACCCGAAGGTGCGCAGCTATATCGATGTGCTCCGCGACAAGGTGCCGGTGGGTGATCGCGTTGCGGTCATCGGGGCTGGCGGTATCGGCTTCGATGTGTCCGAATACCTTGTAACCGACGAAAGCCCGACCGAAAGCCTGCCCGAATGGATGCGCGAATGGGGCGTGACCGACCCGGCAGAAGCACGGTCCGGTCTTGCCCCCGAAGGGCCGCAGCCGGAGGCCGCAACGCGCGCCATCACTTTGCTGCAGCGCAAAGCTGAAAAGCCCGGCAAACGGTTGGGCAAAACCACAGGCTGGATTCACCGTGCGGCGTTGCAGATGAAGGGCGTCGATATGAAAGCCGGCGTGAACTACGAACGGATTGATGATGCCGGCCTGCATGTGTCCTACGGCGAGGCGCGCGAACGCCCCGAGGTGATCGCCTGTGATACCGTTGTGCTCTGTGCCGGTCAGCTGAGCGAGCGCTCTTTGGCGGATGCCTTGGCGGCGAAGGGGCAATCCTGCCACGTGATCGGCGGCGCGGATGTGGCGGCGGAACTGGACGCAAAGCGCGCTATTGACCAAGGGGTTCGGCTGGCCGCGACGCTCTAATCCACGTCACAGGCGAAGTTCAGCGAAAGGGGGCCTTGTGCCTCCTTTCTGCGTTTTCGGGCTTGGAACCAATCGGCAAGCGCTCCCGTTGTCACCCTGAAAGCAGAGCACAGTCCACTGCACACAGTAACAACGATGAGGAGAAACCCATGACCAAGATCACCGACGCAAAAGTGCTGATCATTGCCACCAACGGGTTCGAGCAGTCCGAGCTGGAATTCCCGCGCGACCAACTGCGCGCCAAAGGGGCCGAGGTTCACGTGGCCACGCTGGACGGCAAGGCAATCAAGGGCTGGGAAGGCTCCGACTGGGGCCGAGACGCGGATGCCGATCTGAAAATCGCGGACGCCGACGCCACCCAGTATGATGCCATCGTTCTGCCGGGCGGCCAGATCAACCCTGACCTCCTGCGTGTCGAGGCACCGGCCATCGAACTGATCCGCAGCTTTGCCCGTCAGGGTAAGGTGGTCGCCGCAATCTGTCATGCGCCTTGGCTGCTGATTGAGGCAGATATCATTGCCGGCCGTGAGGCAACCAGCTTCCCGTCGATCCGCACGGACCTGAAGAATGCAGGTGCGCGCGTCATGGATGAGCCGGTGGTAGCCGACAGCGGCATCGTCACCTCGCGCAAGCCCGAAGATCTGAAGGACTTTGTTTCCAAGATCGTCGAGGAGATCGAGGAAGGCCGCCACAATCAGAAAGCTGCGTAACCGCGTAGGTTTCTGTTGATAAGTCTCAGAAAACCCCCGCTGCGGTTGCCCGTGGCGGGGGTTTTTGCTGCGCAGCGCGTGTTTCGAAATGGGCCACGGTGCCCGCAAACTTCCTGATATTGTCCATTCCCTGCCCAAGTTCAGCCGTGATTGAGGGGCATTGCTTGTTTCCAACGCAAGAACGACGACGAGGAGACCGGAATGGATCGGCTGACCGAGATGGAGGCTTTCGCCACCGTGGTAGACCAAGGTGGTTTTACCGATGCCGCCAAAAAAATGGGGATCTCGAAATCCGCCGTTTCCAAACATGTCTCCTCGCTGGAGGCGCGCCTTGGCGCACGTTTGTTGAACCGGACAACGCGCCGCGTGTCCCCGACAGAAATCGGTCTGGCCTATTACGACCGCGCCCGCCGGGTTCTCAATGATGCAGGCGAGGCGGATGCCTTGGTGACGTCTATGCAATCCGCCCCGTCGGGACTGCTGCGGATCTCGGTTGCGACAGATTTTGGCGTGAACCATCTCTCGCCGGTTCTGGGCGAATTCCTCGCCGAATTCCCGGACATCACGGTCAATATGGTGCTGAACAACCGCTATGTGGAACTGATCTCTGAAGGCTTTGACATGGCCATTCGGATTGGCGAGCTCGAAGATTCCACGCTCCGCGCGCGCAAGCTGACGGAGACTCAAAAGCGCATGATCGCCGCGCCGGCCTACTTTGAGAAATACGGCCGCCCGCAGCGCATTGACGATCTGAACGAACACAAGCTGCTGCACTATTCGAACCAGTCTTCGGGCAATGTCTGGAAACTGACGGCCCCCTCGGGCGAAAAACGACAGGTGCGCACCGCAGGCTGGTTGACGGTGAATGACGGCCAGTCGCTGCTCAACGCCTGTATCGCAGGTCTCGGCATCGCTTATCTGCCGTCGTATCTGTATCACGACGCGCTAGAGGCCGGTCTGGTCGAAGACGCGATGCCCGAACTGCCGGTCGAGACCCAAGGCGTTTATGCCGTCTACCCGCCGGGCCGCTTTACCCAGCCGAAGGTCCGCGCATTCATCGATTTCCTTGTGCACGCCTTTGCGGAAAAAGGCCCCATCACTTGGTGAGTCCCGGTTTTGCGCGACGGCTTTCGTCAGCGTTGCGCAATTTCCCCGCCTGATGCTAGGCACACTGCCCCTGCCGACAGAAGTCGCAGGGGCAATTTTTTGTATTTGGATCACTGCGGGGGCAGCAGCACCGCTTCGACCCGTCGGTTCGCACGGCGGCCGTCGTCGGTCAGATTGGACGCCAGTGGCGCAAGATACCCCGCGCCGCGTGCATCGATCTGGTCGCGAATATTGTGTCGCTCTTGCATATAGCGTTGCGCAGCCTGCGCCCGTTTCAGGGACACGGCGCGATTGGCGTCCAGCGATCCGGTGGCATCTGTGTGGCCGACAAAAACCAGTCGATCTGCGGGGTTGGCGCGCAGGTAGGACGCCAGCGCATCCAGTGAGCCGATGGCCTCGCCATCCAGTTCGGACGAGCCCGATTGAAACACCAGATCCTCCAGCACCACGTGGCCTTGTGCCTTAAGCGCGTCAACGGTGTTTAATGCTGTGGGCGGCAGGGCAGGGGCCGCGTCTGCGACGACATCGCTGCGCAGGTCCTGCCCGGCACGGATGATCTGCACATAGCCGTCTTTTGGCCCTTTGCTGGCCAGCAGGCTGACGGCGCCCTCTCCTGTCTTGCGGGCGGATATGAAATGGTAATTGTCCAGCGACACAAACATCTGCGGCGCAGGCAGCACCAATGTCGAGAACCGGAAATCGAAGCCGCCGCAGGTGCGCGCGTTGCAATCCAGCAAAAGCTCGAACCCCGCATCGGTCAGCGCATCGCGCAGCGGCTGCACCAGTTGGAACGGCGTCTCTGCCGCGTCGGGGATGCGCCAGCTTTCGACCTCGATCCGGCCTTCGACGCGGGTCGTGGGCAGGGCCCCGTCCGCATAGGGGGCGACAGGCAAAGCGTAGGCACCGGGGTCTTGTTGCGTGTGAAAGCTGCGTTTCGCTGTTGTGGGCAGGGACAGGTCCTGCGCTATGGCCATCATCGGCACCAGCGTCAGGATCAACAGTCCCAGTGCGCCCTCAACGCGCCTGAGCGTGGTATTCGTCATTCGGTCGCATATCCGTGGCAGAGGCCACCCGATTGGTCATGTTGAAGAACCCCGCCACATTGGCGATGTCCCAGATGTCACGGTCTGAAAATCCGGCATCGCGCAGGGCCTCGCGGTCGTATTCGCCGATCTTGTGGCTATCGATCGTGACCTTTTCGGCAAAGCTCAACATCGCGCGGTGACGGTGGTTCAGATCGGCCACACGCCAGTTCATCACCAGCATTTCGCCCAGGCGGGGATCGCCCGACAGTTCACGCACGGCGGCCCCATGGGCGGTCAGGCAGTAAAAGCAGCGATTGATTGCCGAGACGACCACCGCGATCATTTCGCGTTCCAGTTTGCTAAGGCCCGATCCGGCCAGCATCAGATCGTTGTACAGCGCGGTAAAAGCGTTGAGCTTGTCGATGTCAAAGGCATGCGCGCGCAGCACATTCGGCACCATCCCCAGCTTGTCCTGACACAGATCGAAATAGGCCTGCGTGTCAGCGGGCAGCGGGTCGACAGGGGGCAGGTTCAGGGCGGTGGGCCGGTCGGTCATGGATCCTCTTTCGCTGTCAGCATACGGTAATGGTAGCCGCCCACCGCTTCCATCCGCAATGATTGATACAAGGCCGAAGCAGCGGTGTTTTGCTTGGTCGAGGCGCAGGCGATCCACGATGCGCCCTTTGATCGCGCCCAGAAGGCTGCGGCCCGCATCATCCAACCGCCAAGACCCTTGCCCCGATGATCGGGCAGAATGTGCAAGGCATGCACCATAGCGGTGCCCTCGTGCAGGGCGCAGAACCCTGACCCGGCGGGGCTGTCGGACACGCGTCCGAAAATCCCGGTTTTGGGTCCGGTGACGCGGTCCATCACGGCCAGCCGGGGCTCTGTGATGTCACCCTCGGCCCAGATGTCGTGCATGATCGCCAGCGGCTCCCAGATGGTAAAGGCGCACACACGCGGCAAAGGGCGCTCGCACAACGCAGACACCGGTGCGAGCCAGAGCTGCGTGGCATCCACCGCATCATACCCCTGACTGTCCAGCGTCACGTCCAGCGTTTGATCCGATCTGGTCAGGCTTTCTCGGATCATGAACAGCGGGTCCTGTCCCATCAGCCGCATGGCGGTTTCCGCCGCGCTGACATCGTCCAGACGCCACGGGGCACGGGCTGTGGCCGCCGACACCCGCTTGCCGCCGCCGCGCCCCTCCCGCAGGGTCCACGGGCCGGTGTCGATTTGCGCCGCCGCAGGCCAAGTGGCCTCCAGCACAGAGAAAAGACGGGGCAGGTCAGGCTTTGACTGGATCATGCGATAGGGATCTAGTCGGCAAACAGCGCGTTCAGCCGGGTCATGGCATCATCGAGCTGCGCCGCATCGCTGCCGCGTACCACAAGGTTGGTGCCAAACGCGCCGTCTTTCTGGAACGGGTAGCTGCCGATCTGCAACTCCGGAAAGGCGTCTGCCAGCTCTGCCAGTGGCTGGGCCACGTCGCCTTCGCCGCGCATCACGCGCAGGGTTTGCGACAGCACCGGCGCGCCCCCCGTGAGGGTTGGCATCAGGCTGGCCACCATGGCTTGAAACACGCTGGGAACACCGGCCATGACATGCACATTGTTCAGCGTAAATCCCGGCGCGGTGGAGACCGGATTATCGATCAGCGTCGCACCATCGGGGATGCGGGCCATGCGCAGCCGTGCCTCGTTCAGCTCTTGCCCGGACCGGTCGTAATGCGCCTGCAACAGGGCACGCGCGTCATCGCGCACCGTGATCGGCACGCCAAAGGCGGCTGCCACACAAGGCGCGGTGATGTCATCATGGGTCGGGCCAATCCCGCCAGAGGTTACAACATGGTCAAACGCCGCGCTTAGCGCCTGAACGGCGGCGACGATCGCATCGCGGTCATCGGACACGACGCGCACCTCTTTCAGGTCGATGCCATGGCGGGTGAACTCATTGGCGAGATGGTGCATGTTGCTGTCGCGGGTCCGACCCGAGAGGATCTCGTCCCCGATCACCAGCATGGCGGCGGTGGGATTGGGCATGGTCGTCTCCTGTATTGCACCCCGTGTGCGTTAACGTATAGGGCTGGCCACATGCGCTTTCAAACACAACTGGTGCCGGCGACGCTGATCCGGCGGTATAAACGGTTTCTGGCAGATTGCCTGCTGGACGACGGGCGTGAAATCACCGCTCATATCGCCAATCCCGGCTCGATGCTTGGTCTGGCGGGCGAGGGGCAGCGCATCTGGCTGGAACCCAACGACGACCCCAAGAAAAAGCTGAAATGGGCATGGCGTCTGGTTGAACAGGACGGGGCCTTTGTCGGGGTCGACACGGGCGCCGCGAACCGCATCGTCAAACCGGCATTGCAGGCGCGCACCATCGCCGGGCTGGACCGGCACAACCTTGTCCGCCCCGAGGTCAAATACGGCGAAAACAGCCGCATCGATTTTCTGTTGTCCGGCAACGGCCCCGATACCTATGTCGAGGTGAAATCCGTGACCTTGCTGCGCCAGCCGGGTCTCGCGGAATTCCCCGACAGCAAGACCGCACGTGGCACCAAACATCTCGGCGAGCTGTCGCAGATGGTGGCGGATGGCCATAGGGCGGTCATGCTGTATCTGGTCCAACGGACGGACGCCCGGCGTATGCGCTTGGCGGAAGATATCGATCCAGCCTATGCCGCCGCGTTCCAAGACGCGCTGCGCGCCGGTGTCGAGGTCATGGCGCTGGGCTGCGATATCTCGCCCGAGGGGATCACCCTTGCTGGCCCATTGGATGTCGAGGCTTGACCAAAGCAGGCCGGGCAGGCTTTGGTAACACGCAAGGAGGGGCGCGCATGACCGTGTTGGGACGCATCGCAGGGCATCCGCATGGCAAGGTGCATGAATGGTGGCCACCGCCGGGGCGGGTGGTTGGCCTGAACATGACCTTGTGACCCTCTTTTAACGGACTTTTCCATGACTGTGACCCTGACAAGCGGGGCCGACGCCCTGAACCTGACGTGGCCGGATGGCACGACGGGCCATTTCCCCTATCTCTGGCTGCGCGACACTGATCCCGGCGGGTTCCATCCGCAAACCGGCGAGCGCATGTTCGATCTCACCAGCGTTGACCTCGATATTGCGCCCGTGCAGGCCAAAGTCGACGGCGCGGCCTTGGTGCTGCGCTGGCCCGAAGCTGAAACAGACAGCCGGTTCGATCTGGACTGGATCAAGGCACACCGCCCCGGACAACGACGCGCGGACCCCGCGCATGTCCCCGCAACGCCTTGGCGCGCCGATTTGGGCGCCTCCGGCGTGCCGCGCTTTGCCGTCACCGACCTTGACGATGCGGCGCGCTTTGCGGACTGGCTGGCGGCGACCAAACGCTACGGGCTGTCTATTGTCACAGGTCTCCCCGATGACCCGGAGGCCGGATTGGACTGCGCGCGCCGCATTGGCCATCTGCGCGAAACAAACTTCGGCGTCACGTTCGAGGTCATCTCGAAACCCGATCCCAACAACCTCGCCTATACGGCAGATGCCTTGCCTTTGCATACCGACCTGACCAATCAGGACCTCCCGCCGGGCTATCAATTCCTGCACTGCATCGCCAACGAGGCACAGGGCGGCGGCTCGACCTTCTGCGATGGCATCGCCGTGGCAGAGGACCTGCGCGATGCCGACCCGCAGGCATTTGATCTGCTGACCCGTGTCACCGTGCCTTTCCGGTTCCACGATCAACACACCGACATCCGGTCGCGCAAAACGGTCATCGTGCTGAACGAGACGGGCAATGTGTCCGAGATCTGCTTCAACGCACATCTCGCCGATATCATGGACCTAGCCGCGGATCAGTTGCCCGCATTCTACCGCGCCTACCGCAGCTTCATGCAGCGTTTGCGCAGCCCCGACTACGGCATTGCGCTCAAGCTCGCCGCCGGTGAAATGGTGGTCTTCGACAATCGCCGCACGCTGCATGGCCGCCAGTCCTTTGACCCGGCCACAGGCCGGCGCCACCTGCGCGGCGCCTATGTGGATCGCGGCGAATGGGACAGCCGGATGCGGGTGCTGGCACAGGCCAACCAACACCCTTAAGCCTTCGTTTTTCCTTGGGTCAAATACCTATAACCCGCCCACGAAAAAGCGCCCCCGTTTGCGGCGGGGGCGCTTCATCATTCTCAATCGGCCAAAGCGGCCTGATCAGACCTTCAGGTTGGGGATGATCTGCTTTTTGCGCGACATGACGCCGGGCAGGACCACGCTGTCGCCGCTGACGGACGCGCCAAAGGATTTCTCTGCCACGGATTTCACGCGGTCGTTGGGGACCAGCAACGTGGCCTCTTCCTTCAGGATGTCCACGACAAACAGCAACACTTCGTCAACGCCGTCCTCGGCGGCCACGGTCTTGAAGGTCTCCATCAGGCTGTCCTTGCGGCCCAGCGGGATCTCGGGCGCGGTGGTTTCCAGAACCGACACGCGGAATTTCACGCCGTCCACGGCGTATTCCTTGGAATCCATACGGATCAGTTCCGCGTCAGAGAAGGCAGAGACATCGGATTTCGCCGCGAACATCTGTGCCGCGTAATCGCCCAGATCAATGCCCAGATCCTTTGCCAGACCTTCGGCCACGGCGCGGTCATGGTCGGTGGTGGTGGGCGAGCGGAATTCCAGCGTGTCCGACAGAATACAGGTCAGCGCCGCGCCTTTGATCTCTTTGGGGGCGTTTTCCATCTCGGCGCCGATCAGGTCGACCATGATGGTCGCGGTGCAGGCCAAGGGGCGCACGGTGATGTCGATGGGGCCTTTGGTCTCCAGTCCGCCGACCAGCTTGTGGTGGTCGATGATGGCCTGAATGTCGGCGTCATTGATCGACGCGGGCAGCTCGGCGGGGTTGTTGGTGTCCACGATGACAACGGGCTGGCCGGCGGTCACGTCGTCGATGATCTCGGGCTTCTCGAGACCCCAGTGCGACAGCATGAACGCCGCTTCGGTGTTGGGTTCGCCCAGCAGCACCGGCTTGGCTTCGACACCTTTCACGGTGTTGAGATACCACGACCAAAAGATCGCGGAGCCGGTGGAATCTGTGTCGGGGGATTTGTGGCCGAAAACGAGCGTCGTCATAGCGGTGTCCTTGCGGTGGATTTCGTTGCCCGCGCTATAGACTTGCGCGGGCCGATTGTCACCCCGTCAAGGGTTAGCGCGGCAAGGGATGGCGGGCCTTGTTGTAGTCCGACCAGTCGGTGATGTCGGGATAATGCTGCGCGCGCCATGCGCGGACCTTTGGGTTCATAACCCGCCGCCACGCGGGCGGCACCATGGCCAGCATCGCCATCACCGGATAGCCATAGGGCAGCTGTGGCGCGTCCTCGGCCGAGTAGGTCTGCAACAGGGGAAACCGCCGGTCGGGTTTGTAGTGGTGATCGCTGTGGCGCTGCAGATTGATCATCAGCCAGTTGGTCGCCGTATGCGATGCGTTCCACGAATGGCGTGGCAGAACATGTTCGTATTTGCCCGCGCCCAAATGGCGGCGCGTCAGCCCGTAATGTTCCACGTAGTTGACCACCTCAAGCTGCCAGATCGCCACGCCCGCCTGTACGACGAACAGCCCCACGCCGGTCCAGCCCCCCAGCACAAAGGCCAGCAGCAGCAGTGTCAGTTGCAGCCCCCAGTAGCGCCAGAACGGGTTGGAGCGGTCGGTCCAAGGCAGGTTCTTGCGCGCGAGCATCGCCCGTTCCGCCCCAAAGGCCGAGGTCAGGCTTTGCCACAGAACGCGCGGGTAGAAGCGGTGGAACCCTTCGTTGTAGCGCGCGGTCACAGGGTCGCGCGGCGTTCCGATATAGCGGTGATGGACCAGCAGATGTTCGCTGCGGAAATGCGAATACAGCACCATCGCCATCAGAATATCCCCCAGCCAGCGTTCCATCCGGTTGCGCTGGTGCATCAGCTCGTGGGCGTAGACGATGCCCACCGTGCCGCTCATGACGCCCAGCCCGAACATCACGCCGAAAGTTTCCCAGCCGCCCAGATGGTCGGCGCGGGTGACGTACCAGATCAGGCTGAACAGGGTGATGAACTGCACCGGCACCCAGATGCGGGTCAGCAACTTGTACCAGAACAGCTGCGCCTCGGTGGTTTCGAGATCGGCATTCTTGCCGTTCAGGCCGGTGAGGATATCGATGGCCGAGAACAGATACCACGTCACCAGCGGAGTGATGGTCACCCACCAGCCGCCCATCAACGCGCCTGTCCAGACCAGCGGGATCAGGATAAAGCTTAGGAAAAATGGCAGCGCGGCGGTCAGGCGCGCCACTTTGGCTGCGGGGATGATGGTTGTGTCTGCCACGGCTCTGCTCCGGTTTTGGATATTATAGCGCAGGCAGAGCGTTGTCCCAAGCGCGGCTTAACGTCCTTGCGCAAGGTCAAACGCCTTACGCATAACCGTGGGCAGATCGGCGGGGCTGAAATCGGCCAGCTCGACAAATTGCCCGCGTGTGGGCTGGCGGTCCAGCGGCACCAGTGCTGTTTTGACCGTCAGGATCAGGTGGAAATGGGTGAATGTATGCCGCGCCTCGCCGCCGACGGTTTTCCATTCCGCGCGGATGGGCGGGTTTTCGGCGGGCGGCTCGCCTGTCACATCCAGCCAGTCGGTTCCGGGCCAGCCAAGCATGCCCCCCAGCAAACCGCTGTCCGGTCGGGTTTCCAGCAGCCAAGCACCATCGATTCGGCGCGCCAGATAGGCGGTGCCGCGACGCACGGGCTTTTTCTTTTTCGGGGATTTCTTGGGCAACTCGGCGGCGGTGCCTTCGGCCCATGCATGACAATTGCTGCGCCAGGGGCACAGCCCGCAGGCGGGGCGTTTGGGGGTGCAGATGGTCGCGCCCAGATCCATGACGGCTTGGGCATAGTCGCCCGGCCGCTCCGCCGGTGTCAGCGCTGCGGCATAGGCGGTCAGGATGGGTTTTGCCTCGGGCAGGGGGGTGTGTTCGTCGTGCATCCGGGCCATGACCCGTTCCACGTTGCCGTCCACCACGACCTGAGGATCGTCAAAGGCAATCGCGCTGATGGCGGCTGCGGTGTAGGGGCCAACGCCGGGCAGGGTCAGCAATGTGGCGTGATCGGCGGGAAATTGCCCGCCGTGATCGGCCACAACCGCACGCGCACATTTCAGCAGGTTCCGGGCGCGCGCGTAGTACCCCAATCCGGCCCAGGCGGCCATGACATCCGCATCCTCGGCGGCGGCCAGATCATGCACCGTCGGCCAGCGGGTGGTAAAGGCATGAAAGTAGTCTTTCACTGCGGCAACAGTGGTTTGTTGCAGCATGATTTCCGACATCCAGATCCGGTAGGGGTCCGGTGTCACGCCCCGGAGGCGCGCGCGCGGTGACACGCGCCACGGCAGATCGCGCGCGTTGTGGTCGTACCATTGCAGAAGGGCTGCGGATAATTCGGATGCAACGGCGGGGTCACGCAAGGGTGAGTATCCTGTGGCAGATGGGGGCTGGCGCCCGACGGGAACCGCCCCTTACAATAGCCCCCGACCGGCCAAGTCAACGGGGCGTATCGAAAGGCAACGCATGACCAAGCGCAAAACCAGCACATACGGCTTTGCCCGCGCCGAAAAGCTGTTGTCGGGACAGATCCGCAAGGCCTCCGAATCGCGGGGCTTTGCCGAAAGTCGCGTGCTCACCCATTGGGAGGAAATCGTGGGCGAGGATCTGGCCCGCATGACCCGCCCCATCGAGATCAAATACGGACGCGTCCGTCTGGAGGGCAAGGTGCACAACGATTACGGCGCCAAGCTGGTCGTTCTGACCAAAGGGTCGTTTGCCCCGATCCTCGAGATGCGCAAGGCCGAGATCGTCGAACGGATCAACGCGGTCTACGGGTTCGAGGCGATCCGCCACGTGATCGTGACCCAGACCGCGCCGGTGGGCTTTGCCGAAGGGCAGGCCAGTTTCGACCACTCCAAACCCAAAGCACACCCCCGCGCGCCCAAGCCCGAAGCCGTGGCCGAGGCGCGTGATCTGTCTTCAGGCATCGGGGATGAAGGTTTGCGTGCCGCGCTTGAACGGCTGGGCGCAAATGTCATATCGAAATCAGAGCGGCGCGAGCCCCGCTCTGCGAAGTAGGAAAAGGCTAGACATATGAACAAGTTTCTGACCTCGGGCGCGGTGGCGCTGACCCTTGTTGCGGGTGGCGCACTGTATATGACGCAGACCGCACCGACCTCGGGCGGGATGGCGCTGCCGGGGGCCGCGATGGCCCAGTCCCAGGAAGGCGGCGCGGCCGAGGTGGACACCTCGACCATTGAGGACATGACCATCGGGGCCGAAGACGCACCGATCGAAGTGATTGAATACGCTTCGTATACCTGTCCGCATTGCGCCAGTGCGCACGCCAACCTGATCCCCCAGATCAAGGAAAACTATGTCGATACCGGCAAGGTGAAATTCACCTACCGCGAAGTGTATTTCGACAAATACGGCATGTGGGCGTCGATGATCGCGCGCTGTGGTGGGTCCGAGAAATTTTTTGGCATCACGGATATGATCTACAAGGCGCAGGACGATTTCCTTGCGCCCGCACGCGACGGTGACGAAGCCGGCACCGCCGATGAGCTGCGCAAGATCGGCCGTCTGGCAGGTCTCGACAGCGACCAGCTCGACGCCTGCCTGACCGACCAGAACAAGCTGCGCACGCTGCTGACATGGTATCAGGAAAACGCGACCCGTGACGACATCACGTCGACCCCGTCGTTCATGATTGATGGGCAGAAGTATTCCAACATGAACTACGCGGATTTCGCAGAGATTCTGGACGAGAAGCTCGGCGAATGACGTCCGCGCCCAATGGCCCCCTCGCGGGGGTCAAAGTCATTGAACTGGCCCGGATACTTGCCGGGCCGTTCGCCGGCCAGACGCTTGCGGATCTGGGCGCCGAGGTCATCAAGGTCGAGGCCCCCGCAGGCGATGATACGCGCCGCTGGGGCCCGCCCTTTATCGAGACCGAGTCCGAGACAACCGCCGCCTATTTCCATTCCTGCAACCGTGGCAAATCCTCTGTCGTGGTGGACCTGCGAACCCCCGAAGGGCAGGCAGAGGTCCGTGCTCTGGTCGCGGAAGCGGACATTCTGATCGAGAATTTCAAGCTCGGCGGTCTGGCGAAATACGGTCTGGATTACGCATCGCTGTCAGAAGTGAACCCGCGGCTGATCTACTGTTCGATCACGGGGTTCGGTCAGGATGGGCCTTATGCGCATCGCGCGGGCTATGACTATATCATTCAGGGCATGTCCGGCTTTATGTCTATCACCGGCGACCCGGACGGCGCACCACAGCGGGCAGGCGTGGCCATCACCGATCTGTTCACGGGGCTTTATTCCGTGTCCGGCATCCTTGCAGCGCTGCATCAGCGGCATGTGACCGGCAAGGGGCAGCACATCGACATGGCGTTGCTGGATTGCGCGGTCTCTGCCATGGCCAATCAGGCGTTGAATTACCTCAGCACCGGCACCCCGCCGGAGCGGACGGGCAACTACCATCCCAATCTGACGCCCTATCAGGTCTTTGCCTGTGCGGACGGGCATATCATCATCGCCACCGGCAATGACGCCCAGTATCAGCGTCTGACGCGGGTTCTGGGGCTGGCGGATATGGCAACCGATCCCAGATTTCTGACCAACGCGGACCGGATCGCCAACCGTGAGGACATGACCAACAGGCTGACGGCTGCGACATCGCAAATGACGAAAGAGGCGCTCTTGGCGGCTTGCGAGGCGGATGGTATTCCCGCCGGTCCCATCAACTCGATGGACGAGGTCTTTGCCGACCCCCAAGTGGTGGCACGCGGGTTGCAGATCGCCCCCGACGGCGTGCCCGGTGTGCGCTCTCCCTTCCGGTTTTCGGACGCAGAGCTTGTGCTGGGCCGACCGGCACCGACGCTGGGACAGGGAAAATAGCCCTGCTGGTTTAGTTCAAAAGGGCGGGGTCATTCCCGCCCTTTTGCGTCAGGCCAGATGATCGACCACCATCATATGCTGCGCGAGGGTCTGCACCTCGTCCAGCCAGCGATTGACCAGCTTTGGATCAGAAGGCGCAGCAGTGACGCCCGGCGCGACCGCGCGGGCCAGCACTGCCTCCACCGCCCAGCTGACGGGGTGGGACACCAGCCGCGCCATCGCAGAGCCACGCGCATCCCCCCAGGCATCCATCACATAGGTCTTGTGGTAGACGGGACGCCCGTCCCGTTCCGCCTTGAGCGCGACACACATCACGACGCGATCCGGCTCGCCCTCGGCATAGGCATTTTCCGCCAAGAGCCGGTCCGCGATGTCTTGCAGCTTGGCATCCGAGGCTTGCGGGGCGACGCTGAAAATGTCGGCCCAAGCGTCGGCCCAGCCGTTCAGGCGCAGGGTGCCGCGCACGAAATCCTTTACCTGCCAGTCGGGATCAAAACCGTAATCGTCCATAAAGGGCAGGCTGTCGCGGTTCGGATAGACCTCAAAGCTTTCGGGCGTGGGCAGGGGGGCGTCATAGCGGCTGAGCGCCTCCCACGGGTGGGCGACCTCCAGCTCGGTGAAATGGCGGATCGACCGCGAGGGCGAGCGCAGCGCCTTGAGCACGCCCACGGGCGCCCAGCTGAATTTGTAGCGAAAGGCATTGGGCTCTTTGGGAACGCCGCCGCAGTAGGACGTAAACGAGACCGTGTTGCCGGCATCGAAGCCGCTGTCCGCGCGGTAGTCAGCAATCAGCCAATGCGCCATCAGATGATCAATGCCGGGGTCCAGCCCGACCTCGTTGACAAAGCACAGCCCCTTTTCGGCGGCCTGATCGTTCAGGCTGCGCATCTCGGGCGAGATATACGACGAGGATACAAAATGTGCACCCGCCGCCAGCGCACGTTCTGCAAGGGGCACATGCCAGTCGCCCGGAAGCATGGACACCACCACATCGCCGGGGTGCAGGGCCGCTGCCAGATCCTCCAGTGAAAAGCTGCGGATGTCTTCGGTCAGATCGCCCACGGCCTCTTGTGCCTTGGACATGGTCCGGTTCCAGACGGTCACAGGGGTATCGCTTTGCAGCAGGCGCCGCAGGCCGGGAACGGTCGACAGACCTGTGCCACACCAATGTACGGTCATGTTTCAGGCTCCTTTTGCGTGGTGGTGAAAGGTGTTGGCCGCGCGGCCCCAGACGCCCGCATCCACTGCGTCGAGCGTCTTGAGATGGGGCAAAAGCTGCTGAGCAAAATCCAGCGAGGATTCAAGCGGCAGCAGGGATGGCAGATTGTCGATGGCCATAACGTCCAGCGGCGGCGTGTCGTGCACGCGTGTCACCGGCTGGTCCCATGTGGTCGCCGCATCGTAGACCGGAACCGGATTGAACGGGCTGGTGGGGTCGCAGGCAATGTCCCCGATCACCCGAAGCTGGCGGTCCATGTCTCCGGCCTGAGGGGGGACAAACTGCGGCACACCATCGGTCGCAAGGATGCAGTTAAAAAACAGATCATGCGCGAGAACCTCCGGAAAGGGGCCGCCATGCGCGGTCTCGGCCATGTCCCAAGCGGTGGTCTGTATGCCGACCTCGTGACACAGGGCCGCCGCACCTGACCCCACGCGCCCCAGCGCGCCGATGATGATGGCACGGGGCAGTGCGCGCCCCTCGATGGCGGCCAGAACATCGGTGCGCATCGCCTGTGCATCCGGCCAGGTGGACACTGCCGGGCAAGGCTGGACCTGCACCTGCGCCCCATAGGCGAGCAGGGACACAGCCGCGCCCGCATAGCCTGCCCAGTAGCCAAAGGCCGCCACGCGCCGACCAGTGGCATCCACCAGATATTCCAGATCATACAGGGTGCCGCCGCCGCGTGTGAACCGGTCCAGAAACGCCTTTGCGCCGGTCTGGTTCTTATAGGCGTGGCCGAACATGATGTGGCGATGAACCAAAGGGCCGTCCCCTTCGGGCAGCTCCTTGAGGCCGAAAATCAGCGCATCGCGGGGGGCATCGGTCCATGATCCGTTGGCCGCGATCTCCGCGCCCGCGTCGGCAAAAGCCTGCGTCGGGATGATGCGGGTGGCGCTGTCCTCGACCGTGACGCGAAAACCGCGCGCCACCAGATCGCGCAACCCGTCCGGGGTCAGCCCCACACGTTCTTCGTTGGCGCGGTATTCCGCGCGGACCCAAAGATGCGTCATGGGCTCTCCTCCGTGGCCGTTCATCCTGTCAGAAGACACAGAACCCACGACGCCCTGCCGGTGCAACCCTGATCTGCAGCAACGGTGCCGTTGCAGCATGGCAAAAGCCGGATCGCGGCAAAACCTGCCTAGAGATGCGACCGCGCAAAACGGCGTTCGGGCGTATCGAGATGCGGCAAAGCATTGAATTGCGTCAGCAGCAGCGTCTCTCCCAAAGGCTGGATACGGTGAAGCGAGGTGTTCTCGATCGCGATACAGGCGGCGGCCAGCGCCGCCACATCCAGACGCATCACAATCCGCATGGCCATGCCGATCAACCCGCCAGAGGTCACCACCAAGGCGCGCCCATCCCCCGCCGCGATTTCGGTCAGCGCGTCGCGCACGCGGGTCTCGAAATCCGCGAAACGTTCGGGTGCCCCTTCGATCCGGTCACGCTGCCACAGGTCAAAGACGCGGGGCAGGTGGGTGACAAAGCCCTCGCGGTCGGACGGCATGGCCAGCCCGTGTTCCTGTTCAACCGCGGTGGCCAGATCGAAATAGGCCATCTCGTTCAGGCGGGGATCCTGCACTGGTGCGTGATCGCAATCGGCGGCAATTCCCTCGGCAGTTTCGATATGGCGGCGCAGGGTGCCGGTGTAGACGCGGGCAAACTGTTCGTGCGTGTCGCGCAGATGCCCGCCCAACCAGCGCGCCTGTTGCCAGCCCAGATCGCTCAGCCGGTCATAGCTGATTTCGTCGCGGGCTTCGGTATTGGCCTGACCGTGGCGAACAAGGGTCACATGCGACATCTGGATAGGCTCCTGTAAACTGCGCGGCCAGCAGTACGCGCTCTGCGGAGGCAGGAAAAGCCTTGTTTGCTTGTGCGGTTGCGGGACCTCGGGGCTGGAAACTGATGGCAAAACCCCCTAAATGAGCCTCGGACCCGTTTTCAGCACCAAGGATTTGGCCCGTGAACCAAGCACACCCCGGACGCACCACGCGAGAAGGCATTCGCATCCATTCGGACGCGGATTTCGAAGGGATGCGCAAGGCAGGGCAGATCACGGCGCAGATCCTCGACGAGGTGGCCGAGCTGGTCGATGTGGGCAAAACCACCGGCGAGCTTGATGATTTCATCACCCGTCGCGTGACCGAACTGGGCACGACCTCTGCCACCATCGGCTACAAGGGGTATCAGCATGCCTCCTGCATCTCGGTCAACCATGTGGTGTGCCACGGCATCCCCGGCGACAAGGTGCTCAAGGACGGGGATATCCTGAACATTGACGTGACCGTTATTCTGGACGGTTGGTTCGGTGACAGCTCGCGGATGTATGTGGCGGGCAAGCTGCCGCGCAAGGCCGAGCGGCTGATCCAGATCACCCATGATTCGCTGATGAAGGGGATCGATGCGGTCAAACCGGGCAACACCTTTGGTGACATCGGCCACGCCATCCAAAGCTATGTGGAGGCGCAGCGCATGTCGGTTGTGCGCGATTTCTGCGGCCATGGGCTGGGCCGCGTGTTCCACGCGCCGCCCAATGTGCTGCACTACGGCCGCCCGGGCACTGGCCCGCGTCTCGAAGAGGGGATGTTTTTCACCATCGAGCCGATGGTCAATCTGGGCCGTCCAGAGACCAAAGTGCTGGCCGATGACTGGACCGCCGTCACCCGTGACAAATCCCTGTCGGCGCAGTTTGAACACTCGGTCGGCGTAACGTCGGACGGGGTGGACATCTTTACCCTGTCACCGACAGGCCGCTTCCACCCGACCTACTGACACGGGCAGCGTATGAAAAAGGCCGCGCGGTGAGATCCGGCGCGGCCTTTTTGCGGTCTGGATGGCGGGGGGTTACCCCGTCCACTGCCAAAGCGCGGGTATGAACTGATAGGCGTCGCCGGACTTGCGCACATGGCCCACGCCGGGGAAGGGGAAGTGATACCCCAGAACCGCCATGCGATCCCGCGACGCCATGTCCAGCAGACGCAGACGGGTGTCCACCGTGGCCTCCGGGTTCATATCAAAGCTGTTCACCCAATCGGGATGGGCGAAATTCATATAGGCGTGGTTGATCGCATCGCCGAGCGCAATCAGCTGCTTGCCTTCGCTTTCGATCACCACGGAAATATGTCCGGGCGTATGGCCGGGGGTGTCGATGATCCGCACGCCCGGCACGACCTCTTGATCGTTGTGCAGCAAGGTCCAGTCGATCCCGTCAGTCTGCAGCGCCTCTGCCGCGCCTTCGGCGATACGCTTCATGTCGTCGGACAGACCTGCGGCCAACCCGTCCTGCAGCCAGAACTGATGCTCCCCGCCAGAGACAAAGTGATTGGCCTGCGGCAACACCGCCCCGCCAGTGGCATCGCGCACGCCCCAGATGTGATCGGGGTGCGCATGTGTGATGACCACATGGGTGATCGTTTGCGGATCAATGCCAGCGGCGGCCAGATTGCCCATCAGTTTGCCAGCGGTCGGCATGAACCGACCACCAGAGCCCGCATCGACCAGCACGACGGCCTCTCCGATCTCGATCACCAGATGGTTGGTGTGCGCCACATTTGTGTCCACGGACAGGAAATAGCTTTGCAGAAAGCGTGCCACATCGCGCGGGTCGACGTTGACACCCAGATGCGCTGCGGGCGTCTCCAGCCAACCGTCGGACACGACAGTCAGTTTGGCGGCCCCAAGGGTAAAGCTGAAATGCTGTGGATTGCCCGCAGCGGTTGCGCCCAAGGCCTGCGCGCGCGCCGTGGCGGGCAGCAACAAGGTGGGGGCAGCAACGGCCATCGACAAAATGTCACGGCGACTGGGGCGGGTCATGGACACTGGCGCAATCTCCCTTTGCGAATATGTGAACCGGCGCGCGATGTTAGCACCGGTTGGCGACAAATCTACTAAAATTGATGGGAGGGGAGCGCAGCGTAAAATTCCCCTCAAAGGTGCATTTGTTTAGGAACGGCAACAGGTTTGTGCCGCAGCGTTGTGACAGATCACGCTTGCGGGCTTGTGCATTGCCCAACAGGTTAATAGGTCAACAGCATCGCTGCGTCTCGCAGCATGACAGGGAAGGAGCCCCGATGACCCGTTTCTGGATGACCGCCGCGCTTGCCGCGACACTTTCCGCCTCCAGCGCCTATGCCCAAGAGGTCACGCTGCGTTTTCAGCATTTCGTCTCTCCCAATTCCGCCAACCCGCGGTATTTCATCGAACCCTGGGCCGAAAAGATCGAGACTGAGAGCGATGGCCGCATCAAGGTGGAGATCTACCCCTTCATGCAATTGGGCGGCTCTGCGCCGGAACAATATGACCTGATCGTCGATGGCATCATTGATGGCGGCTGGGTCATTCCGGGCTACACTGCAGGTCGTTTCCCTGAAACCGAGGCGATGGAGCTGCCCTTTATGGGGCCAAAATCCGGGGAACAGGCGTCGATTGCGGCGTGGAATTTCACCCAGAAATACCTGATGGACGATTTCGAGGACGTGCATCTGATCGCGGCGCATATGCATGGCCCCGGTCTGGTCCACCTCAAGGGTGAAGGCCCCAAGACGGTCGAGGACCTGCAGGGCAAAAAGCTGCGCGGCCCGTCGCGCACCGCCACAATGTTGCTGGAAAAACTGGGCGCCAGCCCCATCGGCATGCCGGTCCCGCAATTCCCCGAAGCGCTGTCCAAGGGCGTTCTGGACGGCGGCGTGATCACATGGGAAATGGCGCCCTCGCTCAAGCTCGATGAGCTGACCGACAGCCATACCGACGTGGCAGGCGACGATGCCCTGTACAACCTGTTCTTCATCTGGGCGATGAACAAGGACATCTACGAAAGCTTGCCCGACGATCTACGGGCGGTGATCGATGCGAACTCCGGTCTTGAGACTTCTGCCTGGGCGGGACGTGCTCACGACACCGGCGACACGTGGGGCAAGGATCTGATGGCCGAGGCCGGCAACGAGATCAACGAGCTGTCCGAGGCCGAAACCGACCGCCTGAAGGCGCTGGGCGAGGAGGTCACGCAGGAATGGATCGCAGACATGGACAGCAAGGGTCTTCCCGGTCAGCAACTTGTCGATGACGCGCGCGCCATGGTCGAAGAGGCGCGCGCGACCGAATAATCCTGTCGCGGCTGACAGCTTTGGGCCACCATCGGATCATTCCGGTGGTGGCCTTTTTATGTGGCACTTGGGGTGGTGTCGGCCCCAAGGCGTGGCCTTGGCAAAGACAGGCGGGGGATGCTGGGCTAGGCTCGCCCTATGACACCTGATGCCCTATTCACGCCATTGACCCTGCCCTGCGGGGTGGTTCTGAAAAACCGGATCGTCAAATCAGCGATGTCGGATTCGCTGGGGGACGGGCGCGGCGATCCGACTGCGGCGCAGTCGCGGCTTTACAGGCGTTGGGCCGAAGGCGGCGTTGCGGCGTCCATTATCGGCGAGGTGCAAGGCAATCCCGAAGCCGCCGAAAAGCCCGGAAACCTTGTGCTGTCAGAGGGATCGGATCACGCGGCCTTACAGACTTTGGCGCAAGCAGGGGCGGCGCAGGGCGCGCAGCTTTGGGTGCAACTGGGACACGCGGGCGCAATGGCGCATCCGCCGATCAGCACGCCCAAGGGGCCGTCAGATCTGGCGATCGGCAGTTTGCGCTGCGCGGCGATGACCACGCTCGACATCACCGCGCTGCCGTTTGAATTTGCCCGCACCGCCGCATGGGCCAAAGCGGCCGGATTTGGCGGCGTGCAGGTGCATGCGGCCCACGGGTTCCTGTTAAGCCAGTTTTTGTCGCCCTTGTTCAACCGGCGCAGCGATGCCTACGGCGGGCGCATCGAAAACCGGATGCGCCTGTTGCTGGAGGTGATTGACGCGGTGCGCGATGCGGTTGGCCCCGACTATCCGGTGGCCGTCAAGCTGAACGCGAGCGACCAGCTCGAAGGCGGGTTCGACCACGAGGACGCGCTGGCGGTGGTTGCGGCACTGGACCGCAGCCCGATCGACCTGATCGATATCAGCGGCGGAACCTACTTTCCCGGTGCACGCTCGGCATCGGATAGCGGAGGCAAGGGGCCGTACTTTATCGATTTTGCCAAGGCAGCGCGCGCCTTGACGGACATGCCTCTGATGCTGACCGGTGGGATCAAAACCCGCGCGCAGGCTGTGGACGTGCGGCAAAGCGGTGTTGATCTGATCGGGCTTGCGCGTGGCCTGATCCTCTCGCCGTCGTTGCCGCAGTTATGGTGGGAAGAGGTGGCATCGGACCCGCAATTCCCACGATTTGAGAACCTGCCAGAGGGCGGCGTTACCGCGTGGTATACAATGCGTATGGCACATCTTGCCGGAGCAGGGCCTGATTATTCACCGCAAGATCTGCCACAGGCGTTGGCCGACTATGAGGCGCGCGATACCCAAAGGGCGGCGTCATGGACGGCGCGGTTTCGTGGTAAATGACCCTGCGCGTGTTCAGGCGCGCAGCACGGTCACATGGGTATCGCCGTAGCGTCGGCTGTCCTCGATCTCCAGCCCGGCTGGGGCGGTTTGGGGGCTGTTTTCCTCCCAGACGATCAGCGCGCCCTCCGCGATCCAGCCCTGTATGCGGGCGCTGTCCAGCGCCTTTTGTCCCAGCCCCTTGCCATAGGGGGGATCGAGAAAGATCAAACTGGCCGCTGTTTCCGCGCGGGGCAGGCGCAGGGCGTCCGTCCCCAGCAGGCGCGCACGATCAGCGCAGTCCAGCGTTCTAATATTCTCTCGGATCAGGGATTGGCCCGCGCGGCCTTTTTCCACCAAGGTTGCCGACTGCGCACCGCGCGACAGCGCCTCCAGCGCCAGCGCGCCGGTGCCTGCGAACAGATCCATCACCACGGCATCGTCAAACGGATCGCCAAAGCGTCCGCCGCCAAGCATGTTGAACAGGCTTTCGCGCACGCGGTCGGTGGTGGGGCGCAGATGCGCGCCGGGATCGCCCTTGCCCACGCTGGCCAAACGCCGTCCGCGCCAGTCTCCGGCGATAATTCTCATCGCAATAGGGCTTTCAGCTCGGTCTGCGGATCGGCCAAGGCGTCCGGCGCAGGCGATTTTCCGGCCTCGATCAGACGTTTGCCAACCATATAGCCACGGGGGTCGTTGATGGCATCCACCGCCAGCAACGTGTCCGCCTCGAAATACCAATGCGACCGCGCTTCGCCATCTTGGCGCACGACGACGCGGTCGTAGCCTGTGTTCAAACCCGCGATCTGCAGTTTGACATCGTATTGATCCGACCAGAACCAAGGCTTGGCGGTGTAGTCACGCCCTCCGCCCATGATGTTATCGGCCACAAGCTCGCCCATATCTAAGGCATTGCCCACGCTTTCAAGCCGGATACGCCCCGCCCCATGGGGGAAGGAGGCGCAGTCACCCGCGGCCCAGATGGCCGGGTCACTGCAGCGCCCTTGGGCGTCCACGGCGATACCGTTGAGGATCTCCAGCCCGGCGGCCTCTGCAAGGTCCTGCGCGGGGGTGATGCCGACGCCGACAATGACCAGATCGACGTCCAGCGTGCTGCCATCAGACAGCTCTGCGCCGGTCACATGGTCGCCGCCGGTCAGACGGGTCAGCCCCACGCCTTCGCGCAGGTCGACGCCGTGGCCCCGGTGCAAGTCGCGAAACACGTCAGAGGTCTCGGGCGCGGCGACCCGTTGCAGGATCCGCTCCGCTGCTTCGACCAGAGTAACCGTCAGGCCAAGCTTGGAACAGACCGCCGCCGCTTCGAGCCCGATATAGCCGCCGCCGACCACAAGCACCCGTTTGCCGCTGCTGCACACGGGCTGCATCGCGTCCACATCAGCCAGTGTACGCACTGTGTATACGCCGCCCAGATCGCCGCCAATCGCGGCGGGCAGACGCCGTGGCAGGGAGCCGGTACACAACACCAGATCATCGTAGGCCAGCGCCTCTCCCCCGGCCATCACCATCTTTGCCGCGCGGTCGATCCCAGTGGCTTTCGCGTTCAGGCGCAGATCGATTGCGTTGTCGTCGTAGTAGCTTTGCGGGCGCAGATACAGGCGCTCCTCGGCCATATCGCCCAGCAGATAAGCCTTGGACAACGGCGGGCGCTGGTAGGGGGGCACGGGTTCCTCGCCCACCAATGTGATCCGTCCATCGAAGCCTTTGCTGCGCAAGCGGGCCACACAGGACGCCGCCGCCTGTCCGCCCCCTACAACGACGACTTTGCCCATTGTGTTGTTCCTCGCAATACGTTTGCCTTTGTCGGGCGCACACTATTTACCGGACCATAGAAACGCAATTCCAAGGAGGGATAGAACAATGGCGATTTCCAAAGGTGATATGCTGCCCGAAGCCACGCTGCTGCGTGTTGGCGAAAACGGGCCGGAGACGGTCGAACTGGGCGCTTTGGTCAAAGGGCGCAAGGTCGTGATCTTTGCTTTGCCGGGCGCCTACACCGGCACCTGCACCAATGCCCACGTGCCGTCCTTTATCGAGAACAAGGACGCCTTTGCCGCCAAGGGCGTCGAAGAGATCATCTGCATCGCGGTCAACGACCCCTTTGTGATGGACAGCTGGTCGCGCCACACAGGTGGCGACAAGGCGGGGATCACCTTCCTTGCAGACAGCGAAGCCAATTTTACCAAGGCGATGGGCATGGAATTCACAGCACCGCCCGCCGGTCTGATCGACCGCTCCAAGCGCTACGCCATGATCGTGGATGATGGCAAGGTGGTCGAGCTGAACCTCGACGAGAACCCCGGCGTTTGCGAAAGCTCCTGCGGCTCTGCGGTTCTGGACCTGCTGTAAGACAAGGGCGTCACGGCCATTGCAGCCGTGGCGCCTGCCCCAAGGGGATCATGCCAAAAAACATGGCCCCGCGCCGGAACGTCAGCGGCACATCCAGCGTATCGCGTTGCCCTGACAGGCCTGCTGCAAGCGTCAGCGCATCCTCCAACGGATCAGCCAGAGCATCTGGCAGCGTGCCGATGTCGCGCGCCTGATCCAGCAAGGCTTTCCAATTGACCGCCCGCAATGCGATCTCACCGTCCATGCGTCCCTCGGCATCGGCGGTCACGCCACCGCTCAGGTCAAGCTCCAGCTCCGCATGTCGATAAGATGCCTGCACAATGTCCACGGCGCGCGGGGCAGGGCGGTCGCCGCTTAGGGCATCCAGCGTCCATGGCTGCGCGAACTCCGTCAGCAGTTGCAGGGTCAGCGCGTCTGACCCGCCCCCGTTCAGGCCGGACTGCGGGGCGGCGATCCCGGTGGAGGACGCCGCCAGCCGGTACTGCGTGCCGGTGGTGCGGTGGAAATTCAACAGCGGTTGGGCCAGCGCGATCTGCGCCTCCGCGCCGGTGATGTTCAGCGTGCGCGCCTCGACATTGAGCCGCGCGATGACGTCGTCCTCTTCGACCAGCGAGGCGCGCAACCCGTCAGAGGCGATTTGCAGATCATGCTCCGCGGTGATGATCCGCTGCGTGTCCGCAAAGGCAAGGATCACGTGATCGCGCCGGTAGCTGAGCCCGAGGATCTGAACAAAAGGCGTCTGCCAGCCGGTTCCACTGTCGGGATCGCGGATGTCGGGCTGCGTGATCGTCACATCCAGCCGCGACGGAAACCCGCGCACCGTCAGATCGTCATAGGCGGCGGTCCAGCCTTCGGCGCGGCGGGCGTCAAACCAGTCCTCGATGCTACCGCGCAGCGCCTGCGCCTGCACAAACCAGTAGCCGCTCCAGATCAGGGCCGCCGCCAGAACCACTGCTACATACCGTTTCACATCAAGCCTCTTTGCATTGCCGCCCGCGCAGGGGTACAGGGCGGGGTGTACACCGAACACAGGCCCGCGCCTAGCTGCGCGAGAGGGGAAGATATGTCGCTTTGGGTCTTTGGCTACGCGTCCTTGTTGTGGAATCCGGGCTTTGAGGTTGCAGAACGCGTGCAGGCCCGTCTGCACGGGTTTTCGCGCAGTTTCTGCATGTATTCGATCCACCATCGCGGGACGGTCGAACGCCCCGGGCTGGTCATGGCGCTGGATGCCGAAGAGGGCGCGCATTGTGACGGCGTGGCGCTGCGCGCCGCCGATGGCACAGAGGCCGAGACATTGGCCTACCTGCGTGACCGCGAACTGGTGTCATCGGCCTATTACGAAAAGCACGTGCCGCTTGAGCTGACCACCGGCCACCGGATCGAGGCGCTGGCCTATGTCATTGACCCCGACCACGAACAATACTGCAAGCTGTCTTTGGACGAACAGGCCCGCATTATCGCCGGGGCTGTGGGCGGGCGGGGGCCGAACCCTGAATACCTGCACAACACCGCCAACCATCTTGATGAGCTGGGCATTCCCGATCCGGACCTGCAATGGCTCAGCCGTCAGGTCAGTGCCCTGACGACGGGCTAAAGGGGCGACGTTTCAGCAACATATTGGCTGTAACCTGCGCGCTTGTGCCTGCGTCACGGATAAGCCCTTGGCGGGGCGCTGCGAAACCCGTACCAATTAACCAAGTATCACAAAGTGTCAGGTGTCCCTATGGACCAGCCCGACCGCGAGGCCGAGCCGCATTTCTCTCATCCCGTCCGTCAGATCGTTCTGATGCTGGCGGTTCTTGCGCTGTCTGCGCTGGGGGCCGTTCTGGCCGCGCCCAGTGTCCTGCCGGTGTTCGAGGCCAATCCCTATCTGAACGGGTTCATCCTGTTGGTCTTCCTGTGCGGGGTTTTTGCCTGTTTCTGGCAGGTGCTCAGCCTGATGTCGGCGGTGCGCTGGATCGAGCGGTTCACGGCCAGCGGCGATCAGGGAGTGCGCGTTCAGGCGCCGACCTTGCTGGCACCGCTTGCGACGCTGCTGGGCAGTCGTCGGGACCGGCGGATGCAGATCAATACGACCTCGACCCGCTCCATTCTGGAATCCGTGGCGCAGCGCATCGACGAGGCGCGCGAAATCACGCGCTATATCGTCTCGCTTTTGATCTTTCTCGGGCTGTTGGGGACCTTTTACGGACTTGCAACGACGGTGCCCGCGCTGGTCGAAACGATCCAGTCCCTTGCCCCGTCCGAGGGGGAAAGCGGCGTCGCGGTCTTTGGCCGATTGATGTCCGGCCTTGAAAGCCAGCTTGGCGGGATGGGCGTGGCCTTTGCCTCGTCCTTGTTGGGGCTGGCCTGTTCGCTGATCGTGGGCCTTCTGGAACTGTTTGCAGGCCACGGGCAGAACCGGTTCTACCGCGAGCTTGAGGAATGGCTGTCCTCCATCACCCGCATCGGATTCTCCTCTGATGGCGACGGTCCCGATCTGGGGGCCGCCGGTGTGGTTCTTGACCAGATGGCCGACCAGATGGAGAGGATGCAGTTCCTGTTTGCCGAGGCCGAGCAGAGCCGCTCCGAGGTGGATATGCGCCTGTCGCAGCTGGCTGACAGCATCGAACGCATGACCGAGCGGATGGAGGCCACGGCCCCTTCGGCGCAGGCATTGGCCCGCGTGGCCGAAGGGCAGGAACATCTCGCCGAGGCGATCCGGTCCAAGGAAGCCAACGAAGGGCTCGACGCGGAAAGCCGGATGCGCCTGCGGTCGATCGACGTGCAGATGCTGCGAATTCTCGAAGAAATCAGCGCGGGCCGTCAGGAAAGCATGGCCGAGCTGCGCACCGATATCTCTGCCCTGTCGCGGGCCATTGGCGCGTCCCGGGGCACACGTCCGCGGGGCGAATAGACCATGGCCCTGTCGCGACGCACAGGCGCACGGTTTCAGGCCAACATCTGGCCCGGTTTCGTCGATGCGATGACGGGTCTGCTGCTGGTCCTGACCTTTGTACTGTCGATCTTCATGGTGATCCAGTTTGTGCTGAACGAGACGATCACTGGTCAAGAAAGCGAGCTGGATTCGCTGTCGACCGAATTGCTGGCCTTGTCCGAGGCGCTGGGCGTGGAGCGGCGTCGCTCGGCGGCCTTGTCGTCGGATGTGGATGAGCTGCGCGCCTCTTTGGGGGATCGCGAGGCCGAGCTGACCGATGCAGAGGCTTTGATTGCCACGCTTACACAGACGCGCGACGCGCAGGCCGCTGAACTGGATGCCGCAGCCGCGCGGATCACCGCCTTCGAATCACAGGTGGCATCGCTTTTGTCGGAACGCGAGACGCTGACCGCCGAGCTTGGCGCGGCGCAGACCGATCTGGACGCACAGGCTGAGGCCGCCGCCTTGGCGGAACGCCGCCGCGCGGCTTTGGAGGCGCTGATTGCCGACCTGCGCGCCCGCAACGCGGACAGCACCGCACAGGCCGGGGCCTTGTCCGCTGAGCTGGAAGAGTTGGAACAGGCTCTGTCCGAAGAGGAAGCCGCCAAGCTGGCGGAGGCCGAAGCCGCCCGCGCCTTGCGTGCCCGACTGGAAAACGCCGATGCCGAGCTGACGGCCATGACGCTGGCCTTGGAAGAGGCGCGCGCCGAGGCGGAGGAAACCCTGACCTTGCTGGCAGCGGCCCGTGCGGCTGAAACCGACCTGAACGCGCGACTGGCCGAGGCGCTCTTGGCGGGGCAACAAACCTCTGCCGATATGCAGGACCGGATCGACGCGCTTGAGGCGCGGCTGGCGGATGCGCAGGCGGCGGGGGCCGAAACCGACGAACGGGTGTCCGGTCTGCGCGATGATCTGTTGGCCGCACAAGAGGCGCGCCGCGCCGCAGAAGAAGCCCGCGCCGCCGAGGAACAGGCCCGCAATGCCGCCGAACGGGATCTGGCCGCGCTGCAGGCCGACGCGCAGACCCGCGCCACGCAATTGTCCGACCTGTCCGCCAAACTCGCGCAGGCACTTGCGCAAATCGCCGCCTCCGAGGCGCAAGAGGAAGAGATTGCCCGTCTGCAGGCGCGCAATGCAGAGCTGGTGTCGGATCTCGCCGCGTCGCAGGGGGAGGTGAGCGACGGCGCCTCTGCCCTGTCCGCCGCCGAAGAAGCCACCCGCACCCTGCGCGCAGAGCTGACGCAGGCCCGCAGTGATCTGGTCACCGCGCGCTCTGCCATCGAAGAGGCCCGCGCCGAGGCGGAAACCCTGCGCGCGCAACTGGAGGCACAGGCGGCGTCGGACGACACCACATCGCTGGAAGAACAATTGGCCGCCGCCTTGGCCGCCCGCGTGACGGCGCAAACCACGGCTGCCGAAGCCCGCGACAGGCTGGCCGCAGCATTGGCGGCGCAACGCGCGGCAGAACAGGCGCAGCAACAGGCAATGGACGCGGCAGACCAGCGTCAGGCCCTGTTGGCGCAAGCCCGTGATGAGCTGGCGCAAACCCGCGAAGCGGCCGGGGAATCGCAATTGCGGGTCGAGGCGTTGAACCGCAGCGTGGCCGAGCTGCGCGCGCAGTTGTCACAGCTGCAAGCGCTGCTCGATGACAGCAAGGCGCGTGATGCCGCAGCGCAGGTACAGCTGGAAAACCTCGGGTCGGAATTGAACGCGGCGCTTGCCCGTGTGGCGCAGGAAGAACGCCAGCGGCGCAGGCTCGAAGAAGAAGAGCGTCGCCGGCTGGAGGCCGAAAAAGCCGATCTGGAGCGGTTCCGGTCGGAATTCTTCGGGCGTCTGCGCGAGGTGGTCGGCGACCGCGACGGTATTCGGATCGAAGGGGACCGGTTTGTCTTCTCCTCCGAAGTGCTGTTTGAACTGGGGTCCGCGGATCTGTCGCCTTTGGGCCAGCGCGAAATTTCCAAAGTGGCGAATATCCTGCGCGGCATTGCGTCGGACATCCCCGAAGGCATCGACTGGATCATCCGCGTGGACGGCCATACGGACAACATTCCGGTGCGGGCCAACAGCACCTTCGAGGACAACTGGGATCTCAGTCAGGCGCGCGCCCGCGCCGTGGTGCGCGAGATGATCGACAGCTACGGCATCCCGCCGAACCGGCTGGCGGCAAACGGTTTTGGCCAGTACCAGCCGGTGGATCCGTCGAACACCGCCGCCGCACGCGCCCTGAACCGCCGGATCGAACTGAAGCTGACCGAACGCTAGGGGCGGTCCTGCACGGTGGTGTGGGCAAACCGATGGGCGATCACCTGACCTTTGCGGGTGAGCGTGGCCTCTCCCAGATAGTCTCCGGGTGGCCAGCCCGCGTCAGGGGCGCGGCGGCCTGCGGCCCGCATCGTGCTGACTTGCGGGGTTTTCAGGATGATGGTGCGGTGAAAGACTTCTCCCTCCGGGCCATGCGCCTCAAGAGTTAACAGATCGCCATGTTGGGCGTGGGCGGCATGGGCGTAGATGACCAGCGGTGCGCTTGTGGGACTGACGGCCACGCGGGCGGATCCGCTGGTAACGGCCTCCAGATCCGGCAGGCGGTCTGAAAAGCCCGCCGTGATCAGGCCGGTGTCAGTATAGGG
Organism: Sagittula sp. SSi028; assembly: GCF_048553715.1. Taxonomy (NCBI): domain Bacteria; kingdom Pseudomonadati; phylum Pseudomonadota; class Alphaproteobacteria; order Rhodobacterales; family Roseobacteraceae; genus Sagittula; species Sagittula sp. SSi028. The sequence continues at coordinate 47,334 of NZ_JBLZNC010000003.1, forward strand.
CAGGGGCGTGGCCCAAAGGCTGTCGCCCGTTTCGCCGCATGCAGCGCTGTCGGGGGCGAACGGGTCCACCACTCGTCCGTTGTGCAGCAGACCAAGATGCAGATGGGGGTGGTTGGTCTGGCCGGACAGGCCGACCCCGCCCAGTTGATCGCCCGTTTGCACCCTGTCGCCGACAGCAACGGCAATCGAGCCTTCAGCGAGGTGGCAATAGACCGTCTGCCAGCCGTCGCCGTGATCGACCACCACGGCATTGCCGCAGGCGTTTTGCGGCGTCACCCCGGCCATGGTCCGGTCGTCCACCATGCCGTCGCGGGTGCGCAAGACCTGTCCTGCCGCAGCCGCACGCACCGGCGTGCCCAACGCGTCAAACGACAGCAAGGCAATGTCGGTGCCTTTGTGACCGTCGCGACTGTTGATGCCACAGGTGAAATCGCGCTGCTGGTTGGGGCGTGGGTCGTGATCGACGTAATCCTCGATAAAGCAGGTCTGGCCCATAGTGCAGTCGACGGGAAAGGTCAGCATCGGTTGCGCCAGCACGGGCGAGGGCCAGAGCAGGGTGGCAATCGACAGGTTACGTAGGAAAATCATGGCGGGGATATGAAAAGGGGCGCCCCGAAGGACGCCCCGATCACTTTAGTCTGCCGTCAGCAGCGGTGGCTTTTTCGAATCCAGTCGCGGGTTTTCCGGCCCGTTCAGATCCAGCACCAATTCGCCATCCTTGACCGACACTTTGACAATGCCGCCTTTGGTCAGCTTGCCGAACAAAAGCTCCTCTGCCAGCGGCTTTTTGATGTGTTCCTGAATGACGCGTCCCAGCGGGCGGGCCCCCATTTTGTCGTCGTAGCCACGTTCAGCAAGCCACTCCGCAGCAGGGCGGGTCAGCTCGATGGTCACGTTGCGATCCAGAAGCTGCGCTTCGAGCTGCAGAACGAACTTCTCGACAACCTGCAGGATCGTATCGCGCGGCAGCGGCTGGAAGCTGATGACCGCATCCAGACGGTTGCGGAATTCCGGCGTGAAGGTCCGCTCGATGGCGGCGGTGTCTTCACCCTCGCGACGGTCGCGGCCGAAGCCGATGGCCGCCTTGGCCATGTCCGCCGCGCCGGCGTTCGAGGTCATGATCAGGATCACATTGCGGAAGTCCACAGTACGTCCGTTGTGATCGGTCAGCGTGCCGTGGTCCATGACCTGCAACAGGATGTTGTAGACATCCGGGTGCGCCTTCTCGATCTCGTCGAGCAGCAGGACGCAATGCGGGTGCTGGTCCACACCGTCGGTCAACTGGCCACCCTGATCAAAGCCGACATAGCCCGGAGGCGCGCCGATCAGGCGGGAAACGGCGTGCTTCTCCATGTACTCAGACATGTCGAAACGCAGCAGTTCCACGCCCAGTTGATCCGCCAGTTGTTTGGCCACTTCGGTTTTGCCGACGCCGGTCGGGCCCGCAAAGAGGTAGTTGCCAATCGGCTTCTCGGGTTCGCGCAGACCGGCGCGGGCCAGCTTGATCGCCGAGGACAGCGCCACGATGGCATTGTCCTGACCAAAGACCACGCGCTTCAGCGAGGTTTCGAGATCTTTCAGCACCTCGGCGTCATCCTTGGAGACGTTTTTCGGAGGAATGCGCGCGATCTTGGCGACCACATCCTCGATCTCCTTGGTGCCGATGGATTTGCGGCGTTTGGACTGGGCGACCAGATGCTGGGCTGCACCTGCCTCGTCGATGACGTCGATGGCCTTATCCGGCAGCTTGCGGTCGTTGATATACCGCGCCGACAGTTCCACAGCGGTTTTGATCGCGTCGTTGGTGTATTTGATCGCGTGATGTTCCTCGAAGTAGGGTTTCAGCCCTTTCAGGATCTTCACGGTATCTTCCACCGAGGGTTCGTTGACGTCGATTTTTTGGAACCGGCGCGACAGGGCGCGGTCCTTTTCGAAATGCTGGCGGAACTCTTTATATGTGGTCGAGCCCATGGTGCGCAGCTTGCCGCCCTGCAGTGCAGGTTTCAGCAGGTTGGACGCATCCATCGCGCCGCCGGATGTGGCACCGGCACCGATAACGGTGTGGATCTCGTCGATGAACAGCACCGCATCGGGATGTTCCTCAAGCTCGGTCACGACCGCCTTCAGGCGTTCCTCGAAATCGCCGCGGTAACGGGTGCCTGCAAGCAGAGCGCCCATGTCCAGCGAGTAGATCGTGGTTTCCGCAAGCACCTCAGGGACTTCACCGGAAATAATTTTGCGGGCCAGCCCTTCGGCGATGGCGGTTTTGCCCACACCGGGATCACCGACCAGAAGCGGGTTGTTCTTGCGGCGGCGGCACAGCACCTGAATGCAGCGCTCAACCTCGTGGGCGCGTCCGATCAACGGGTCAATGTCGCCCTCATCGGCCTTTACGTTCAAATCGACGCAATATTTCGCCAGCGCGGATTCTTTATCCTGCGCGGTGCTTTGGCTGGTGCTTTCAGAGGACTGCTGATCCTCTTCCTCGGTCGCGCCTTGGATCGGGCGGGCCTCGCCAAAGGCGGGGTTCTTTGCCACGCCATGGGCGATGAAATTCACCGCGTCGTAGCGCGTCATGTCCTGCTCCTGCAGGAAATAGGCGGCATTCGATTCACGTTCGGCAAAAATAGCCACCAGAACGTTGGCGCCGGTGACCTCTGTGCGGCCAGAGGACTGCACATGGATGGCCGCGCGCTGGATCACGCGCTGGAACGCGGCGGTGGGCACCGCTTCGGACCCTTCGATGTCGGTGACGAGATTGGACAGGTCCTCGTCGATGAATTCCACCAATGTGGTGCGCAACTCTTCGGTATCGACGGAACATGCCTTCATCACGCGGGAGGCGTCCGGCTCGTCGATAAGCGCAAGCAGCAGGTGCTCAAGCGTTGCAAATTCATGGCTGCGCGAATTTGCCAAAGCCAACGCAGAGTGAATGGCCTGCTCAAGGGTGTTCGAGAATGAAGGCACTGTGTGCTCCTCTTGTCTGCGCTGTCCATCAGGATCAGCATTGCCCCGTTAGGTTAAAGTTTGGTCGATTAATCCGCGGCTTCAAGTTTTTTCTTTTCACAGCCATGTCACATTCGGCCAAACGCCAGTCCCGTGCCAGTCGCTTCATCATCCAGCGCGGCCCGGATCGGGCAGCGCGGGACAGGGCCGTTTCAAAAGCGGTCCTTGCGGGCGCGAATCTCGGTGAAGACATCAAGATCCGAGGCATCTTGCATGCCCAACGCGGCTTTGACCGCCGGTTGGGAGGCACGCAAAAAGGGATTGGTTTCAAGTTCTAATGAAAGCGGCACCTGCGCGGTGGGTTTCCCTTCGGCGCGGGCCGCAGCGATCTGTTCTGTCCTAGAGATAAGGTCTGCGTTCTGCGGTTCAATAGTGCGGGCAAAGGCGGCGTTCGATGTCGTGTATTCGTGCCCCGAACAGACGATGGTGTCGGGGGGCAGGGCGGCCAGACGTTGCAGGCTGTCCCACATCTGCGCGGGCGTGCCTTCGAAGATGCGCCCGCACCCCAGCGCCATAAGGCTGTCGGCGGTAAAGACATAGCCGCCTTCGGGGTAGTGGAACGCAATATGCCCAAGGGTATGACCGCCCACATCGATCACCTCGACACGGCCTGCGCCGGTGCCGCCGGCGAAACCCGGCTCCAGAGCGTGATCCAGAGGTGGCAGTTTGTCGCGCTCGGACGCGGGGCCCATGACCTTGCACCCGTAGCGCGCGACCAGTTCGGCCACGCCGCCCACGTGATCGTGGTGGTGGTGCGTCAGCATGATGACCGACGGATGCCAGTTGCGCGCCTCCAGCGCGGCGATCAGCGGCGCGGCTTCGGGGGCGTCGATCACGGCCACCCCGTCGGGGCCATTCACGAGGTAGGCGTAATTGTCGCTGAGGCAGGGGACGGTAACAACGTCCAGAGGCATGGTGTTTCCCCGTATGCTTGGTAAAGATAGCGTCAGCGTGACCGATCTTCGGGGGCGCTTCAACCGGAGTTCTTAGGGAGAGAGCATGCACCTCGACGTTCAGGCGTTGCGCGATTTCTACTACCGCAGTGCGCTGGGGCGTGCGGCGCAAAAGATCGTGCGCGCAGAGGTGCTGCGCAGCTGGTCGGCGCAGGATGTGCAGGGCCAGACCGTTGTGGGCTATGGCTTTGCCGCGCCGCTGCTGCGGCCCTACCTGAAACAGGCGCGACGGGTAAGCGCGCTGATGCCCGCGCCGCAAGGGGTGATGCCCTGGCCTGCGGGTCTGCCGAATGTGTCTGTCTTGTGCGAGGAAACCCTGTGGCCGCTGGAAACCGGCCATGTGGACCGGCTTATCCTGATGCACGGGCTGGAGACGTCCGAGCGCCCCTCGGATCTGTTGGACGAGGCCTATCGGGTGCTGGGACCGGGCGGCAAGGCGCTGTTCGTGCTGCCGAATCGCTCGGGGCTGTGGGCGCGGGCGGATTGGACGCCCTTCGGCTACGGGCGACCCTATTCGCTGGGCCAGCTCGAATCGCAGCTCAAGAAACATGATTTTATCCCCGAACGCGCTGTCAGCGTGTTGTATCAGCCGCCCTCGGGGCGACGGTTCTGGATGAAAACCGGTCCTTTGTGGGAAAAACTGGGGCGTATGGTGCCTGTGGCTGCGGGCGGCGTGATGATCGTCGAGGCGGCAAAGCGGTATCCGCCAACCCGCGCGGGGCTGGGCGAACAAAAGCGTGTCAGCAATCCTTTGGGCGTTCTGGCCCCGAAACCGGGTAAGGCTGTCGGCTCTGTGTGACGCAAAATGCCGGCCAGCTGCATCAATTCGTCCCACCCCGGCCGTTGATCCGTCAAAAAACCTGTGAGGAATCGTCGCAAGAACGTGAAAAAATTGTTCTTTTATCGACGTAAACTTGGGCGCTGGCGTCGCGAATTCAAGCAACCTTATGATATTATTAACTTTAGCCGGAAACGGCCCGAGTCCTAAGGATGTTGCGACGTGCGTGAGGCTCTGCTACATCCGCCACGATTTCCCTGCCTTGGCCAAAATCAGGGCTTTAAGATGCCTTCGGACGCCTCGCCATTCGGCGGGAGCGTGACGGGGGCCGAAAACCGGAAGGGTGGACGTGTCTGACAGCTCGATTTCCTCCGGCATCGCCGAACGGTATGCCACCGCCGTTTTCGAGATCGTGAAGGAGAACAATAATCTCCCGCGGCTCGAAACGAACCTTAATGACCTCAGCGCTGCCCTTAAGGACAGCGACGATCTGCGTGAACTGCTGGTGAACCCGGTTTACACGCGCGAGGAGCAGGCAGACGCCATCGGCGCTGTCGCAAAGGCCATGGGCCTGATCCCCGCGATGCAGAACGTGCTGGGCCTGATGGCGTCGAAGCGTCGCCTGTTTGTGGTGCCCGCGCTTGTCCGTCGCCTTGGTGAAATGCTCGCCGACGAAAAGGGCGAAGTCACCGCAGAGGTGCAGACAGCGCAGCCGCTGACCGACGAACAGTCGGCCAACCTTGCCAAGACCCTCAAGGAGAAGGTCGGCAAGGACGTAAAGATCAATGCCACCGTCGATGAAAGCCTCATCGGTGGTCTTATCGTCAAGGTGGGCTCCAAGATGATCGACACGTCGGTCCGCTCGAAGCTCAACTCCCTTCAGAATGCAATGAAAGAGGTCGGATAAATGGGTATCCAAGCAGCAGAGATTTCTGCGATCCTAAAGGACCAGATCAAGAACTTCGGGCAAGATGCCGAAGTCGCCGAAGTGGGTCGCGTGCTGAGCGTTGGGGACGGTATTGCCCGTGTCCACGGCCTCGACAGCATTCAGGCCGGCGAGATGGTCGAATTCCCCGGTGGCATCATGGGCATGGCGCTGAACCTCGAAACCGACAACGTCGGTATCGTGATCTTCGGCTCCGACCGTGACATCAAGGAAGGCGACACCGTCAAGCGCACCAACTCCATCGTGGACGTGCCCGCGGGCAACGGCCTGCTGGGTCGCGTTGTCGACGGTCTGGGCAACCCGCTGGACGGCAAGGGCCCGATCTCCTTCGAAGAGCGCCGCATCGCCGACGTCAAAGCGCCGGGCATCATCCCGCGTAAATCCGTGCACGAGCCCATGGCGACCGGCCTCAAGGCCGTTGACGCGATGATCCCGATCGGCCGTGGCCAGCGCGAGCTGATCATCGGTGACCGTCAGACCGGTAAAACCGCCGTTGCTCTGGACGCGATCCTCAACCAGAAGTCCTACAACGACGCCGCCAAGTCCGACGACGAGAAGCTGTACTGCATCTACGTCGCCGTTGGTCAGAAGCGTTCGACCGTTGCCCAGCTGGTGAAGAAGCTCGAAGAAACCGGTGCGATCGACTACTCGATCGTGGTGGCCGCAACCGCGTCCGACCCGGCACCGATGCAGTTCCTCGCGCCCTACGCCGCGACCGCAATGGCCGAGTACTTCCGCGACAACGGCAAGCACGCCCTGATCATCTATGATGACCTGTCCAAACAGGCCGTGTCCTACCGTCAGATGTCCCTGCTGCTGCGCCGCCCGCCGGGCCGCGAAGCTTACCCGGGCGACGTTTTCTACCTCCACTCGCGTCTGCTGGAGCGTTCGGCGAAGCTGAACGAAGACAACGGCTCGGGCTCGCTGACCGCTCTGCCGATCATCGAAACCCAGGGCGGCGACGTGTCCGCGTTTATTCCGACCAACGTGATCTCGATCACCGACGGTCAGATCTTCCTGGAAACCGAACTGTTCTATCAGGGCATCCGCCCCGCTGTGAACACCGGTCTGTCCGTGTCTCGTGTGGGCTCCTCCGCTCAGACCGACGCCATGTCCTCCGTGGCCGGCCCGGTTAAGCTGTCGCTCGCCCAGTACCGCGAAATGGCCGCCTTTGCGCAGTTCGGCTCCGACCTCGACGCCGCGACGCAGCAGCTGCTGAACCGTGGTGCGCGCCTGACCGAGCTGATGAAGCAGCCGCAGTATTCGCCGCTGACCAACGCGGAAATCGTCTGCGTGATCTTCGCCGGCACCAACGGCTACCTCGACAAGATCGCCGTGTCCGACGTGGGCCGCTACGAAAAAGGCCTGCTGCAGTTCCTGCGTTCGCAGAAAGCTGACTTCCTGAACTGGATCGAAACAGAAGATCCCAAGTTCAAGAAGGGCGAGCCGGTTGAGAAAATGAAAGCGGTTCTTGACGAATACGCAGCGGACTTCTCGTAAGAGGATCATCCGATGCCCAATCTTAAGGATCTCAAAAACAGGATCGCGTCGGTCAAATCGACCCGCAAGATCACCAAGGCCATGCAGATGGTCGCGGCTGCAAAACTGCGCCGCGCCCAGGATGCGGCCGAAGCGTCCCGCCCCTACGCGGAACGCTTCAACGCGGTGATGGCGTCCCTGGCCGCTTCTGTCGGCGACAGCGACACGGCCCCCCGCCTTCTGGCGGGGACCGGCAAAGACGACGTACATCTGCTGGTGGTCATGACCGCCGAACGCGGTCTGTGCGGCGGCTTCAACACAAACATCGTCAAGCTGGCCAAAGCCAAGATTGTCGAACTGAAGGCCGCGGGTAAAACCGTGAAGATCCTGACGGTCGGCAAGAAAGGTCGCGAGCAGCTCAAGCGGGAATACAGCGACCTCTTCGTGGGTCATGTGGACCTGTCCGAGGTCAAACGCCTCGGCTACGGCGACGCACAGGGCATTGCCCGTGATGTGCTGGCCCGTTTTGACGGCGGTGAGTTCGACGTGGCGACGATCTTCTTTGCCAAGTTCAACTCGGTGATTTCGCAGGATCCGACGGCCCTTCAGGTCATCCCGGCGTCCTACGAAACCGCTGAGGAGACCGCGGCGGACGGCGCGTCCACCCTGTACGACTACGAGCCCGACGAAGAGGCGATCCTGGCTGACCTGCTCCCGCGTGGGGTGGCAACGCAGATCTTCTCGGCGTTGCTCGAAAATGCGGCCTCTGAACAGGGTGCCCGTATGTCGGCAATGGACAACGCGACCCGCAACGCGGGCGAGATGATCGACCAACTGACGATCGAGTATAACCGCTCGCGTCAGGCCGTCATCACCAACGAACTGATCGAAATTATTTCGGGCGCCGAGGCGCTCTAAGGAACCCGGAGAGAAACCAATGACAGCACAAGGCAAGATCACCCAGGTGATTGGCGCCGTGGTCGACGTCCAGTTCGACGACCACCTGCCGGCAATTCTGAACGCGCTGACCACCGACAACAACGGCAAGACGCTTGTTCTCGAAGTGGCGCAGCACCTCGGCGAAAACACCGTCCGCACCATCGCGATGGACGCGACCGAAGGTCTCGTTCGTGGCCAGGAAGTGGCCGACACCGGCGCACCGATCTCGGTTCCCGTTGGTCCGAAGACCCTCGGCCGCATCCTGAACGTCGTGGGCGAGCCCGTCGACGAAGGTGAGCCGATCACCGCGGACGAATACCGCCCGATCCACGCACCGGCCCCGGAATTCATCGACCAGTCGACCGAATCCGAAGTCCTCGTGACCGGCATCAAGGTCATCGATCTGCTGGCGCCTTACGCCAAGGGCGGTAAGATCGGCCTGTTCGGCGGCGCCGGCGTGGGCAAGACCGTTCTGATCATGGAACTGATCAACAACATCGCAAAGGTGCACTCGGGCTACTCCGTGTTCGCCGGTGTTGGTGAACGGACCCGTGAAGGCAACGACCTGTACCACGAGATGATCGAATCCAACGTCATCAAGCCCGACGCCCTCGAGGAGTCGCAGGTGGCTCTGGTCTACGGCCAGATGAACGAGCCTCCGGGTGCGCGTGCACGTGTGGCCCTGACCGGTCTGACGCTGGCGGAACAGTTCCGCGACGCGTCCGGCACCGACGTTCTGTTCTTCGTGGACAACATCTTCCGCTTCACGCAGGCCGGTTCCGAAGTGTCCGCTCTGCTGGGCCGTATCCCCTCCGCTGTGGGCTACCAGCCGACGCTGGCGACCGACATGGGCGCGATGCAGGAACGCATCACCTCGACCAAGAACGGCTCGATCACCTCGATCCAGGCTGTCTACGTTCCCGCGGACGACTTGACCGACCCCGCACCGGCAACGACCTTTGCCCACCTCGACGCGACCACGGTTCTCAACCGTGCGATCTCGGAACTGGGCATCTACCCGGCCGTTGACCCGCTGGACTCGTCCTCGCGTCTGATGGACCCGCAGATCGTGGGTGAAGAGCACTATCAGGTGGCACGCGACGTTCAGGGTATCCTGCAGCGTTACAAATCCCTGCAGGACATCATCGCCATCCTCGGGATGGACGAACTGTCCGAAGAGGATAAGCTGACCGTGGCCCGTGCCCGTAAGATCCAGCGCTTCCTGTCGCAGCCGTTCGACGTGGCGAAGGTCTTCACCGGCTCTGACGGTGTTCAGGTTCCGCTGGAAGACACCATCAAGTCGTTCAAGGCTGTTGTGGCCGGTGAATACGACCACCTGCCCGAGGGCGCCTTCTACATGGTTGGCGGCATCGACGAGGTGCTCGCCAAAGCCGAGAAAATGGCCGCAGACGCTGCCTAATCCGAACGGGTGAGGCGGGATGTAATCCCGCCCTACCTGCCGGTTCACCATCCTGGGTAGGGTGGGGTTTCACCCCACCGTCTCCCGACAAAGGAGTTTCACATGGCAGACACGATGCAATTCGACCTCGTCTCGCCGGAGCGCAAGCTCCTGTCGGCGCAGGCTAAGTCGGTTCAGATTCCCGGTTCCGAAGGCGATCTGACCGCCATGCCGAACCACGCTGCAACCATCACCACCCTGCGTCCCGGTGTGCTGACCGTCGAAACCGACAAAGGCACCGAGAAATTCGTGGTCACCGGCGGTTTTGCTGAAATCGGCGAAAGCATCTCTGTGCTTGCCGAAAAGGCGCTTCCGGCGGCAGACGTGGATCAGACCACCTACGAGGCCCTGGTTGACGAGGCGCATGCCGCCTACGAGCAGACCAAGGTGACCTTCGAGAACGAGCCCGGCCCCGTGGACGATGCAGCCAAGCTGCTGCAGGACATGGTCGCGGTTGGCACGCATATCGGTCTTGACCCCAAGCAGCCCGCTCTCTGAGCTTTGCCGCTTTGACAGATCGAAAAACCCCGTCGTCCTCGGCGGGGTTTTTTGCTTTTGCGCCCTATATTGTGCCAAAATACACGCGGCTGCGGCGTCCCGGCGCCGATCGTGTGAAACATTCACGAAACCATCTTGCACCGTCGTTCACAGTGCGTAGATCAGCCCTGACAGCCCTTTTTCCCCACCAGCCCCCGGAGGAGCCCTGACCTTGGACTTTGCGATCGACATCACCAGCATCTTACGCGATTTCGTGACGCTGTTCGTCGTGGTCGATCCGATAGGGACCTTGCCGGTCTTCTACTTTGCCACCGCAGCGGTGCCCGCGGCGCTGCATTGGAAATTTGCCCTGCGCGCTGTTGTCGTCGCCTGGATTGTCCTGCTGGGCTTTCTTGTCGCGGGGCAGGTCCTGCTGGAGGCGCTTGGCCTGCGCTTCGGCTCGTTCCAGATTGCGGGCGGGATCGTGCTGTTCCTGTTCGCGCTGACGATGATCTTTGGCGACAGCAAGCCCGAGCACGAGATTGATCAGGCGGAAAAGGGACATCTGGCGGGGGCGGTCTTCCCCTTGGCCATGCCCTCCATTGCCTCGCCGGGGGCGATGCTGGCGATCGTTGTGCTGACGGACAACAACGCCAACTCCATTCCCGACCAGATCGTCACGGCGGTCTTGCTGACGCTTGTGCTGTTGGTCACCTTGGGGCTGCTTTTGCTGGCAGCGCGGCTGAAACGGGTCTTGGGGTCCACCGGGGCCAGCGTGATCAGCCGCGTGATGGGCATTATCCTTGCCACCGTGGCGGTGGACGCGGTTCTGGGCGGTCTGGATGCGGTGGGGGCGATGCGTCTCGACAGTATCCCGGGCGAGGTTCCTGCGGCTGAAACAATTTCCGAGTGATTTCATCAACCGAAGCCGCTATACCCTTGCCAAAGTTGCAAGAGATTTAAGATGCGAAAATTTAGCGGCGCCACACTGGGCGTTGATCAGGGCAATGCCGAGGTCTTTACCGACTTCAAAGATGGCGGGCCGATGTGGACGGGCGAGGGCGCGCGCGAGCGTCGTCGCGCCGTGATCTTCTCAGATCCTTTCGCCGAGGTGCCCGTCGTGCATGTCGGCCTGTCGCTGTGGGACATGGATCAGGGTGCGAATGTGCGTGCGGACATCAGCGCGGAGAACGTGACCACCACCGGCTTCGAGCTGGTCTTTCGCACGTGGAGCGACACCAAAGTGGCGCGGGTTCGGATGAACTGGCTCGCCATGGGGGCGCTGAAGAACGAAGACGACTGGGATCTGTATTGATTGCCTGAAACGAAACCGGGGGCCACTGCGGCCCCCGGTTTGTATTGCGCTATGGCGTAGGGATCATAGGATCCCTTCGTAGATCGGGCCCAGCGTGTCGGTTTCAAACAGCGACGACACCGAGGTGCCATTCCAGATGTTCAGAATGCTTTGCGCGAACATCGGCGCAGTGGGCAGGATGCGGATGTTCGGGGCAGAAGCCACCGGACCCGTGGGCTGGATCGAATCTGTCAGCACCAAGGTTTTGAGCACGGAATTTGTGATGCGCTCGACCGCGGGACCGGACATCACCCCGTGCGAGATATAGGCGTGCACCTCGGTCGCGCCGTGATCCATGATGACCTCGGCCGCTTTGCACAGGGTGCCGGCGGTGTCGCACATGTCATCGACGATGATACATTTCTTGCCGGTCACATCCCCGATCACAGTCATCTCGGCGATCTCGCCGGGCTTTTCGCGGCGTTTGTCGACGATGGACAGCGGCGCGTTGATCCGCTTGGCCAGCTCGCGGGCGCGGGCCACGCCGCCCACGTCCGGAGAGATCACCATAACATCGCTGAGGTCGTCGAACTGGTTCTGGATATCCAGCGCAAAGATCGGCGAGGCATAGAGGTTGTCCACCGGAATATCGAAAAAGCCCTGAATCTGCGCCGCGTGCAGGTCCAGCGTCAGGATACGCTCAATGCCCGCTTCGACCATCATGTTGGCCACCAGCTTGGCGGTGATGGGGGTGCGTGCCTTGGTGCGGCGGTCCTGACGGGCATAGCCGAAGTAGGGGATCACGGCGGTGATGCGCGACGCGCTCGACCGGCGCAGCGCGTCCGCCATGATCAGCAATTCCATCAGGTTGTCATTGGCCGGGTTGGAGGTCGGCTGAATGATGAACATGTCCTCGCCGCGTACGTTTTCGTACACTTCGACAAAGATTTCCTGATCGTTGAACCTTTCGACGCGGGCATCGACAAGGCCCACGGACATGCCGCGGTACAGCGACATGCGGCGGGCGATGGCCTCGGCCAGCGGACGGTTGGCGTTGCCGGCGATCAGCTTGGGTTCGATAACGGTGGGCATGGGCAGCTTGCTCCGTGAGGATGATGACGGATTCGTGACGGGTTGCGCACCCGTTAACACGCGCCTACCGTCGGCGCCAGCACGGTCAGGGACCGCAACAAGGAGACGTGATACATGGCGCATATCGATTACTATTTTTCGGTCATCTCGCCCTTTACCTATTTCGCGGGCACCCGCGTGGCAGAGATCGCCGCAAAGCACGGCGCGACCCTGACCTACAAACCCGTGGACATCATGTCGCTGTTTGCCCGCACGGGCGGCACGCCGCCGGGGCAGCGCCATGTGTCGCGGCAGGAATACCGCCTGCAGGAAATGGCGCGCACCTCGAAGAAGACCGGACTGCCCTATAACCCCAAACCGGCGTTTTTCCCTGCCAATGGGGCGCCTGCGTCCTATGCGGTGATCGCAGCACAGCAGGCCGGTGGCGGCGATATGCAGGCGCTGGTCTTTGGCCTGTTGCGGGCCTGTTGGATCGAGGACCGCGACGTGGCCGATGATGGCGTGATTGGCGATTGTCTCGAAGCGGCAGGGTTTGATCGCGGGCTCAAGGATTCGGGGCTTTTGGCCGGTGCCGAAACCTATACCCGCAACCTTGACGAAGCGGTCGAGGCCGGCGTCTTTGGTGCGCCCTTCCTTGTTTGCGACGATGGCGAGAAATTCTGGGGCTGCGACCGGCTGGATGATCTCGACGCGCATCTGTCGGGGGATTTGTGACCTCGGTCCATCTGCGTCACTTCGGTGAAGGAACGGTCTCCCTGCTGGCGTTGCACTGCGGGCAGGGGGTTGGCAGCATGTGGCGTGATCTGGCGCGTGGCCTGCCACAGCTGCGCGTCACGGCGCCGGATTTGCCCGGCCATGGCCGCAGCGATCCTTTCCCGGACGGCGAGGATGTACATGACGTGGCCACCGCCGCCATGCGCCCGCTGTTTGACGGGCCCATGCATCTGATCGGTCACAGTTTCGGGGCCACCGTGGCGCTGCGCCTCGCGCTGGAGACGCCGCAGCAGGTCTTGTCACTGACCTTGATCGAGCCGGTGCTTTTTGCGGCGGCTGCGGACAGCCCGCTGAAACGCGAAAAGCGTGCGGAACAAAAGCTGTTGCAGAAGACCGCGCAGCAGGGCGACTGGATGGCCTGTGCCAAGATGTTCAACGCTCGCTGGGGCGGGGCCGCGTGGGAGGATCTGCCGGAGCCAATGCAACAGGGCTTTGCGCGGCAGATGCCCTTTGTCCTGGGAACCGCCCCGACGCTGTGGGAGGATCGGGCCGGTTTGCTGGCCGAGGGACGATTGGAACAGCTGGCCGCGCCGGTGCATTTCCTGCGGGGGGCCAAGACCGATCCGATGCTGCGAGACATCCATAGCGGCCTGATGGCGCGCCTGCGCAACGCGCGCGAAACTGTGGTCGACGGGGCCGGACATATGCTGTTGTTGACCCATGGGGCCGATGTGGCCCGCGTCATGTCGCAACAGCTTTTGGCAGCGGGGCAGACCGCTTAGGTCTTGTCCTTGCGGCCCACGCGGGGTTCGGTTCCTGCCTGCAGGCGAGCGATGTTTTCCTTATGCCGCCAGAGCACCACAATGGTCAGCGCCAGCGCGGTGATCGTCAGATCGGTGCGCCCCAACAGCAGCGTCCATGGGGCGACCGACGCCACAGCCGCCAACGCCCCGACAGAGGAAATCCGCGACAGGGCAAAGGCCACAAGCCACGTCACGCAGCACAGCAAGCCGATGGGCCAAGCCAGTGCCAGCATGGTGCCCAGAAAGGTGGCCACGCCCTTGCCGCCCTTGAACCGCAGCCAGACAGGGAAGCAATGGCCGATCATGGCGGCCAGCCCTGCCAGTTGCGCGACCTCGCCTTCGCCCGCCAACCAGCGCGCCAGCAGAACCGCGACCGCGCCCTTGCCGCCGTCCAGCAGCAGGGTCGCGGCAGCCGCGGCCTTGTTTCCGGTCCGCAGCACGTTGGTCGCACCGATATTGCCAGAGCCGATGTTGCGCAGATCGCCAAGGTTCATGGCCCGCGTGACCAGGACGCCAAAGGGGATCGACCCCAGCAGGTAGCCAAACAGGGTCCAAAGCAAAGCGGTCATGGGCGGGCCTCGTCAAAAACGCGGTGGCCTGCAACCCATGTGCCCAGCACACGGCCCTGCAGGCGCGCGCCGTCAAAGGGGGTGTTCTTGGATTTGGACCGCAGTTTGAACCGGTCCAGCACGACGGGTTTGTCGGGATCGAACAGCACCAGATCCGCCGGTGCGCCCGCCGTCATACGTCCGCTGTCCAGACCCAGCAGGCGGGCCGGATTGAACGACAGCGCGCGGAACAGGCAGGGCAGGGACAGCTCTTCGGCATGATACAGCCGCAAGATCACCGGCAGCATGGTTTCCAGACCCACCGCACCCGATGCGGCCTCCTCGAACGGGAGGCGTTTGGATTCCTCGTCCTGCGGCGTGTGAAATGACCCAATCACATCGATAAGGCCGGTGCGAACCGCCTCGACGATGGCCTTGCGATCCTCTTCGGCGCGCAGCGGCGGCTTGACCTTGAAGAAGGTGCGATAGTCCGCAAGGTCCATTTCGTTCAGGGTCAGGTGGTGCATCGACGTGCCCGCCGTGATGGCAAAGCCGTTGGCCTTGGCGCGTTCCAGCGCGGGCAGGGCGCGGGCGGCGGTGATCTGGTCGGCGTGGTAGCGCACGCCCGTCATCTCGACCAAGGCAATGTCGCGGTCCAGCCCCATGCGCTCGGCCATGGGCGACACCGACGGCAGGCCGCGCAGCGACGCGAACTTGCCGCTTGTGGCCGCCGCGCCACGGGACAGGCCGGGGTCCTGCGGGTGGCCCACGATCAGCGCGCCCAGCGAGCGGGCGTAGGTCATCGCACGCGACAGCACCTTGGTGTCGGTCACCACATGGTCGCAATCGGTAAAGGCCACGGCCCCGGCATCCATCAAAAAGCCGATCTCCGTCATCTCGCGGCCCGCGCGGCCTTTGGTCAGCGCAGCCATCGGCAGCACGTTCACCCGCGCCTCGTCGCTGGCGCGACGGCGGATGAAATCAAGCTGTTCGGGCGTGTCGACTGTCTGGTCGGTGTCGGGGCGCGTGACCATCGTGGTCACACCGCCCGCCGCCGCCGCCAGCCCCGCAGAGCCAAAGGATTCCTTGTGCCGCTCGCCGGGCTCGCCCACCTTGACGCCGATGTCGACGATGCCGGGGGCCAGACATTTTCCGAGGCAATCGACCACGACCATGTCAGGGTGATCCGGCAGCGCGGCAGTGGCGTCAAAGATGCGCTCGATGCGCCCATCCACCACCAAAAGCGCGCCGGCTTGGTCAGTGTCGCCTTCGGGATCGATCAGGCGGGCATTGGTAAACAGCGTATGGGTCATGCGGGCCAGGATGTTTGGGATTTTCTTTGGTCTAAGGCAATTCGGGGCGCGGGGAAAGCGGTCACGACGCTAGAGCAGCACGGCCAAAAGGCCCGCGATCAACAACAGCGCCAAGGCGGCCAGCACCAGACCGGCGGGGCGCGTGAGGTTGCCCATCGCGCTGGCAGGCCCGCCAGAGCCTTCACCACGCGCAGCAGATGTGCGCAGACGGGCCCCCTTGGCGGCGGGGGCCTGCGCCTTGTAGCTTCCGATGTGGGTCAGGGGTTGGGCGATATGCAACGTCTGCGAGGTGTTCTCGAAGGCTTGCGGCGGCAGGATCACCACATGGCCGGTCAGCGCATCCAGCCGCGCCTTGTCACCCCCCAACGCGGCCGAGGATATGTCGTAGGCCTGCCCCAGATAATGCGACAGCCCAAGCCCTTCGAGATCGCGCAGATCGACGGTTTCCACAAAGGCCGGGCGCAGCTTCGTCGCGCCGACCGCGTATTTCAGGGGCCATTCGCCGGTGCCTGCCATGGTGGTGAACCGCTCGACGGCTTGGGGGGGCAGGTCCAGATGCAACACATGCAGCGTTGCGGTGTCAGAGCCGTTGATCGCGATTTCGGTCATGGGGCCTCAGGCGCTTGGGTGTGAATATCAGGCCGGAGCAGGCTCCGCCGTTTTGGGGCATAGGCGTCAGACAAGCACCGATTTGGGATTGGCCCGCAGGTTGCGCGCCAGCAGGTCCATCGCGGCCATGCGGACGGCCACGCCCATTTCGACCTGATCCTGAATGACGCTGCGGTTGATGTCATCGGCGATGGTGCCGTCGATCTCGACCCCGCGGTTCATCGGGCCGGGGTGCATGACGATGGCATCGGGCTTGGCATAGGACAGCTTTTCCGCATCCAGCCCGTAGCGGTGGTAATACTCGCGCTCCGACGGGATAAAGCCGCCGTCCATGCGTTCCTTTTGCAGGCGCAGCATCATCACCACATCCGCATCGCGCAGCCCTTCGCGCATGTCGTCATAGACCTCGGCGCCAAAGGCATCGATCCCCGATGGCATCAGGGTCGGCGGCCCCACCAGACGGATGCGGTTTTCCATTTTATGCAGCAGCAGCAGGTTCGACCGCGCCACGCGGCTGTGCGCCACATCGCCGCAAATCGCGATGGTCAGCCGGTGCAGGCGGCCTTTGGCGCGGCGAATGGTCAGCGCATCCAACAGGGCTTGTGTGGGGTGTTCGTGCCGCCCGTCCCCTGCGTTTAGCACCGCGCAATGCACCTTTTGGGCCAACAGGTCGACCGCGCCGGAATGCGGATGGCGCACCACCAGCAGGTCCGGGTGCATCGCGTTCAGCGTCAGCGCGGTGTCGATCAGGGTTTCGCCCTTCTTGATGCTGCTGGCCTGCATGGCCATGTTCATCACGTCTGCGCCCAGCCGTTTGCCTGCCAGCTCAAAGCTGGCTTGCGTGCGGGTGGAGTTTTCAAAGAACATGTTGATTTGTGTCAGCCCCGCCAGCGCCTGCGCATGTTTGTCACGGCCCCGATTGAAGGTGACGTATTGTTCCGCAAGATCGAGAATGGTGGTGATCTCGTCGGGGCGCAGGGGTTCGATCCCCAGAAGGTGGCGATGGTCGAAGCGCATGGTCATCCCTGATGTGGTTGCCCCGTGTTTACGAAGCACACGCCCGCCCCGCAAGGGTGCGCTTGCCCGTCCACGGCTGCGCGGAAAATGCGGTTTGGGCCTCGGCGGGTGATTTTCCTTTGCGCGGCGGGGGTCTAAGGTGGCTTTCATGGAATCGGCACTGGATTGGCACGCCGCGCGCGCGGCACTGGAATGGCAGATGGAAATGGGCGTGGCAGAGGTGCTCTGCGATGCTCCCGTTGACCGTTTCGCGTTGGAAGACGCCGCCAAGGAGGCGCGCGCCGCCAAAAAGCGTGCCGGAACCGGGGCCGCAGGGCAGGCCGCCCCCGCGCTGGAGCCGCAGATCGACCCCGTGGCCGAGGCGCAGGCCGCCGCCGCCGCTGCCGGAACCTTGTCCTCGCTGCAGGCCGCCATGGCCGCCTTCGAGCTGTGCGAGCTGAAACGTGGCGCGCGCAATCTGGTGTTTGGCGAGGGGGCCGCGCACCCCAAGGTGATGGTCGTGGGCGAAGCGCCCGACCGGGATGAGGACCGCTCTGGCAAACCGTTTGTCGAGGCGTCGGGCACATTGATGGACAAGATGCTGGCCGCCATCGGGCTGAGCCGCGCGGAAAACGCCTATCTGACCACGGTGCTGCCATGGCGTCCGCCGCAGGGGCGTGACCCGCGCCCCGAAGACATCGCCATGATGAAGCCGTTTCTGGAGCGCCATATCGCGCTGGTGGATCCTGCGGTGGTCATTGTCATGGGCAACACCGCCTGCCAGTCGCTGCTGGGCAAACGCGGCATCACCCGTCTGCGCGGCCAGTGGACTGACATCGGCGGCAAACCTGCTTTGCCGATGATGCATCCGCAGGCCCTGATGCGCCAACCGGCCCTGAAGCGAGAGGCATGGGCCGATCTGTTGTCGGTCAAGGCCCGCCTGAAGGAGCTGTCATGATCGTCGATCCCGTCATGCTACTGGCCTTTCTGCCTGCGGGGCTTGCACTGAATATCACGCCCGGCCCGGATATGCTGTTCTGCATGGCCCAAGGGCTGCGGGGCGGGGCACGCTGCGGCTGGGCGGCCTCCGCCGGCGTGTCTGCGGGCGGGATCGTCCATGTGGTTCTGGCAGGGCTGGGGCTGGGGGCACTGGTCGCCGCCCTGCCGGGGGCATTCGACGTGATCCGCTGGGCTGGAGCGGCCTATCTGGCGTGGATTGCGGTGCGCACTTTACGCACGCCGTTGGCCGGAGTGGATGCGCCCCCCTTGGGTGCGCGCGATGCGGCGCGTCAGGGCTTTGTGGTCAACCTCACCAATCCGAAATTCATCTTGTTCGTCCTGGCCTTTGTGCCGCAATTCGTGGACCCGTCGCGCGCGGTTCTGCCGCAATTCCTGATCTTCGGGTCGATGATGGCGCTGGGTGGTCTTGTGGTGAACGGGCTTGTGGGCCAATTCGCGGGCCGTTTGCGCGCACATCTTCAGGGGGGAACCCGCACGGAACGTGGCCTGCGCTATTTTTGCGCCACGCTGTTTGGCGGTCTGGCCTTGCGGTTGGCCCTATGACAAAGCGGCACCTGTGTTGGCTGATGGCTTTGTGGCCGCTTGGCGCGCAGGCGGGGGCGATCGACTATCCCGCGCTGTTTGACACCCATGCCGACAAGATCACCGAGGGCGGGACCCGCGACGGGTCAGACATCGACGTGCTGAAAATGCCCGAAGGCATCGAGCTTTACCGCTACACCGATCCCGACGGGGCGACCCGCTATGACGGGATGGACGTCAGCGGGCGTGGCGCCGTCGGGTGCCTGTATGATCTGTATTTCGAACTCAACGCCTTGGCCAAAAGCTGTCGCTGGACGCCATCGCCGCATGACGCACGCGTGTTGGAACAGCGCTTGCGCCGCATCACCCGCTTTGTGATGGCAAACGCGCAGCCCGCCTTGGACCCGGCAGAGGTCGACGCCCATCTGGCCGCGCAACTGGAGCAGTGGCGCGAGACGGGCGGGGCCGAGGCCTGCACAGACCCCGATCACGGCATTCAGGGTTTTGCGGGGGCCCTGGCCTCTGACGCCTTCGAGGGGGTGCTTGACTTCGCGCTGGCGGTGCCAAGATTACCGGTAGACAATCCCTGCCTCTAAGACCGCCGCGCAATCGCCGCCGCAATGAAAGGCCCATGACGCATGTCGCGCATTGACGAAACACAGCAATTTATCCCCGTCCGCATCGCCATCCTGACCGTCAGCGACACGCGCGGGCTGCAGGATGACCGCTCGGGCGATACTTTGGTGGCGCGTCTGACCGAGGCGGGGCACAGCTTGGCCGACCGTGCGATCCTGCGCGATGACCGCGCGGCAATCGCCGACCAGTTGCGGCTCTGGATCGCGCGCGACGATGTGGATGTGGTGATTTCCACCGGCGGCACCGGTCTGACCGGCCGCGATGTCACGGTCGAGGCCCATCGCGACGTCTACGAGAAAGAGATCGACGCCTTCGGCACCGTCTTTACCATGGTGTCCTTCCAGAAAATCGGCACCTCTGCGGTGCAAAGCCGCGCCACAGGCGGTGTCGCAGGCGGCACCTATCTGTTTGCGCTGCCCGGCTCCACCGGTGCGTGCAAGGACGCCTGGGATGAAATTTTGCGCTGGCAGCTCGATTACCGGCACCGGCCTTGTAACTTTGTCGAGATTTTACCGCGTCTTGATGAACATCAACGACGCAAATGACCCAATGCGGCGTATAAGCCGTATATAGCTATGTGAATTGGCCCGCTGATGTGGGCGGGGCGCGCCTTTGCACCCCAAACAGGAGTAGAGCCATGCGCTTTTTCCGCAAAAGCCTGACGGGGCTGTTTTTGTTTGGCTTGACGCTGGGCCTGTTGGCTTGGGCGGGGATCATGGTGCGCGATGCGGTGCAGGCGCGGATGAACGAGGAACCCAACCGCAGGCCCGCCCGCGAACGCGTGTTTACCGTCAACACCATCACCGTCACGCCCGAGACCATCACGCCGGTTCTGTCCGTTTTTGGCGAGGTGCAAAGCGCCCGCACGCTGGAATTGCGCGCCGCCGCCGGTGGGCCGCTGCGCGAACTCGACCCCGCTTTTGTCGAGGGCGGGCGCGTCACCCAAGGCCAGCTTTTGGGGCGCATTGATCCGGCAGATGCGCAGGCGGCGCTGGACCGTGTGGAAAGCGATCTGTTGGATGCGCAGGCCGAAGGGCGCGAGGCCGCCCGCGCCATCGACATTGCCCGCGATGAACTTGCCGCCGCCGAGGATCAGGTGATGTTGCGCGAACAGGCTTTGCAGCGGGCGCGCGATCTTTTGGGCCGCCGCGTGGGCACCGAGGCTTCGGTCGAGACCGCCGAGCTGGCGCTGTCTTCGGCCCGCGCGGCGGTGTTGAGCGAACGGCAGGCGCTGGCCACCGCCGAGGCGCGCATTGATCAGGCCCGCACCGCGCAGCGCCGCGCCGAAATCGCCCGCGAAGAGGCCGAGCGCCGCCTTGCGGATACCGAAATTCGCGCGGCCTTTGACGGGGTGCTGACGGATGTCACCGTGGTCTCCGGACGTTTGGTTTCGGCGAACGAACAGCTTGCCCAACTGGTCGATCCCAGCGCGCTGGAGGTGGCCTTTCGCGTGTCCACGGGGCAATACGCGCGGCTTCTGGACGGGGCGGGCGATCTGCGCCGCGCGCCGGTCGAGGTGGTGATGCAAAGCTATGATGCGCAATTGACCACCACGGGCCAGATCTCGCGCGAGAGCGCATCTGTGGGCGAGGGGCAGACCGGCCGGTTGCTGTTTGCCACGCTGGACGCGCCGCGCGGGTTCAAACCGGGCGATTTCGTCACCGTCCGCATTCAGGAGCCTGCCTTGGACAATGTCGCGCGACTGCCCGCGACCGCGCTGGGCGCGGACGGGGCGGTTCTGGCCTTGGGGGCAGAGGATCGTCTGGAACTGGTCGATGTGACGCTGGAGCGGCGTCAGGGCGATGACATTCTGGTGCGCGCGCCGCGCCTGACGGGGCGGCAGGTGGTGGCCGAACGCACGCCGCTTTTGGGGGCGGGGATCAAGGTTCAGCCCTTTGTGCCCGAGGGCGGCGAAGCCTCTGCCGAGCCGGAGCTGCTGGAACTGTCCACGGAACGTCGCGCAGCCCTTGTCGCCTTCGTTCAGTCGAACACCCGCATGCCGGAGGCGGCCAAAACCCGCGTTCTGGCGCAATTGCAACAAGACCGCGTGCCCGCTGATGTGGTGGCGCGTCTCGAAGGGCGCATGGGCGGCTGACCGCCGCGCCGCCCGCATCAGGAGGGGACAGCATGTCGCGTGAATTGCCCAAATCCGCCAGCGGTCTGTTCGCCTATTTCACGCGCCACCCGACGCTGGCGAACCTGATCCTTGTGATCCTTCTGGCGGCGGGTCTGATGGCCGTGCCGAACATGCGGGCGCAGTTCTTTCCCGATACGGTCAGCGACGAAATCGACGTATCGGTGCAATGGGATGGCGCGGGTGCCGAGGATGTGGATGCCGCCATTGTCCAGCTTCTCGAACCGGCCTTGTTGTCCGTCGAAGGTGTGGCCGCATCGACGGCGCAATCGCGCGAAGGGCGCGCCAGCATCGAATTGGAATTCGACCCCGGTTGGGACATGGGTCGCGCGGCGGATGATGTGCAACAGGCGGTGGACGGCATCACAGGCCTGCCGGATGAGGCCGAGGCGCCCACCGTGTCGCGCGGGGGGTGGCGGGACCGCGTCACGGATGTGGTGGTCACGGGGCCTGTGGGCGTTGACCAGCTGGCGCGCTTTGCCGATGAGTTTGTGGTCCGCCTGTTTGCCGAAGGTGTCACCCGCACCACGATCCGTGGCATTGCCGCGCCGCAAATCGTGGTCGAGGTTACCTCTGCCAGCCTGATCGAACATGACATCACCATGGCCGATATCGCCGATGCCATCGCCGCCGAGGTTGACGCCGATCCCGCAGGCGATGTGGACGGCGCGGGGGCACGCGTGCGCACAGGCATCGAGAAACGCAGCGCCGAGGACGTGGCGGGCATTTCGCTGCGCGCTTTGGCCGACGGGACCAAGCTGACGGTGGGCGATGTCGCCCGCGTCCGGTCCGAGGGCGTGGACCGCGCCCGCAGCTATTTTGTCGGGGACAATCCGGCCATCTCGGTTCGCGTCGACCGCTCGGATCGTGGCGATGCCATCGCCATTCAGGCGCAGGTCGAAGAGGTGGCCGCCGCCTATGCCGCAACCCTGCCCGAAGGGGTCAGCATCGATCTGATCCGTACGCGGTCGGAGGCAATCACCGGCCGTCTGAACATCCTGCTCGACAACGCGTCAATGGGTTTGGTTCTGGTGGTGGGGCTGTTGTTCTTGTTCCTGAACACGCGCACGGCCTTTTGGGTGGCGCTGGGCATTCCGACCGCGCTGTTGGCGGCGATTGCGCTGATGTATCTGGGCGGTTTGACGATCAACATGATCTCGCTGTTTGCCTTGATCATCACGTTGGGGATCGTGGTCGATGACGCCATCGTCGTCGGAGAGCATGCAGACCATCTGTCCCGCAACGGCCACGGCCCGTTCGAGGCCGCAGAGCGCGCGGCGCAGCGTATGGCCATGCCGGTGTTTTCCGCCACGCTGACCACCGTGATCGCCTTTTTCGGACTGGTGGCGATCGGCGGGCGGTTTGGCGATCTGATTTCTGATATTCCCTTTACCGTGATCATGGTGCTGCTGGCCTCGCTTGTGGAATGCTTCCTGATCCTGCCGAACCACATGGCCTATGCGCTGAAACCGCGTGCCTCGGGCGGCTACAGACCGTGGCGTGCGGTGCTGGGCCTGCTGGCAGAGGCGCTGGTGGCGCTGATTGCGCTGGGGTTGATCGTGTTGGCTGTGATGTCGCTGCCTGCGGTGCTGGTTGCGATCTCGGGCCTGTTTGCTCAGGCACCCGACGCGCTGACAGGGCTACAGGCACAGGCCGTGGCGCTCCGGCAGACAATCATTGCGCAGGGGTGGATTGGCGGCGTGGTGGCATGGGCGGCGATGGTAGCGCTTCTGGCGCTGCGTCTGGCCCGCCAGCCTGCACAGGCACGACAGGCCAAACTGCGCGGCCTGTCCGACAATGGCATCGACAGTGCCTCCAAACTGGTGAACCGGGGCTTTCGCTGGGTGCGCGAGACGCTGTTTCGCCCGTTGATGGCACTGGTGATCCGCGCCCGTTACGTGGTGCTGTCGGCATCCGTTGTCGCACTCAGCGGCATCGTGGTGTTTTTCATCTCAGGCGAGGTGCAGTGGCGGTTTTTCAACGCGCCGGAACGGGCATCCGTGACCGGTAATTTCGCCATGGTCCCCGGCGCAACCCGCGCAGATACGCTGGCGCAGTTGCGGCTGTTGCAACAAACCACCGAGGATCTCGCCGCCGAATACGAAGACCGCTACGGACGCAATCCGCTGGCCTATGTGATCGCGGAAATCGGCGGCAATTCCGGCCCGTCGCTGGCAGGGGCCGATACAAAGGATCCCGACCAGCTTGGCGCGATTTCCATCGAATTGATCGAGGCCGACTTGCGCCCCTATTCCTCCTTTGCCTTTGTCGGAGATCTGCAGGAGCGCGCAGGCCGGCATCCGCAGGTGGAGACGATCTCGTTTCGGGGCTGGCGGTCGGGGCCGGGGGGCGATGCGCTGGATGTGCAGTTCTCTGGTGCCTCGTCCGAGGTGCTCAAGGCTGCCGCCGAAGACCTGAAAGCCGCCGTCGCCCAATTCCCCGAGGTCTCCGCCGTCGAGGATAACCTGTCCTACGACAAATCCGAGATGATCCTAGAGCTGACCCCGCAGGGGCAGGCGCTGGGCTTTGACATTGACGGGCTGGGCTCTGCCCTGCGCAACCGTCTGGGCGGGATCGAGGCGGCGACCTTCCCGGTTGGCCCACGGTCGGCCGAGATCCGGGTCGAGCTGCCGGACAGCGAACTGACCGCTGATTTCCTTGAACGCACCCTGCTGCGCACGCCGCAGGGGGAATATGTGCCGCTGGCCGATATTGTGCGGGTTGAGCAACGCTCGGGCTTTAGCACGGTGCGGCGCGAGAACGGAGTGCGGCTGATTTCCGTGACCGGCGATATCTCCGAAGACGATCCCGCCCGTGCCACCGAAATCATGCAACAGCTCGAAGACGATATCCTGCCCCGCATCGCAGACAGCCGTCAGGTGGCCTATCGCATGGCGGGGCTGTCGGAACAGGAAGATGCGTTCTTGTCGGATGCGGGCTTTGGTCTGGGGATGGTGCTGCTGGGCATTTATCTGGTGCTGGCTTGGGTCTTTGCCAGTTGGGCGCGCCCCTTGGTGGTTATGGCGATCATTCCCTTCGGGCTGGTGGGGGCGATCTACGGGCATTGGCTGTGGGATGTGCCCGCGAGCATGTTCACGGTCGTGGGTCTGCTGGGCATGACCGGCATCATCATCAACGATTCCATCGTTCTGGTCACACAGATCGACAGCCATGCACAGGAGCGCGGCATCCTGCCTGCGATCATCGACGGGGCCTGTGACCGTTTGCGCGCGGTGTTTCTGACCACAGCCACCACGGTGCTGGGTCTGGCACCGCTGTTGTACGAGGGATCGGCCGATGCGCAGTTTCTCAAACCCACGGTGATCACGTTGGTTTACGGGTTGGGCTTTGGCATGGTGCTGGTTTTGCTGGTGGTGCCGTCTTTGGTGGCGGTGCAGCATGACGTGTCGGTGGCATGGGCCAGCCTCAAACGCGGCTGGCGGTTCCGTGCGCTGGGCGTGCGGCTGGCGCTGAGCGGTGCGGCGGCGCTGACGCTGGCATGGCTGGCGGCCACACTGGGCCATGTGGCCATCACTGGCGGGCTGCCTGCGCTACTTGGCGGCGGCGGGGCAGGGGCCGCGCTGGGCCTGTTTGTGGCCGGGATCGCGGTCTTGTCGCTGGGGATGTATCTGGGGGCGGGGCTGGTGTTGCTGGCGCGGCGTCGCACCGCCTGAGCGTCAGCGACAGCCGGTGATTTCCACCGGCACGGCACCGCCCAATACGGTCAGCGTCATGGTCGACCGGTCCAGCGCAAACCCCGCCGAAGACGTGTGCATCACGCGGGTGCGCGCCACGAGACGTCCGTTTTCCAAAGACGTTTTGGGCTCCGCCACCCACAGCGCGGGGTCGGCGAATTCGATCACCGTATCCTCGCGGCCCGTGGCCTGCGGCAGCTGCGCTGAGACTGTCAGACCGATGCCACGATCCGCAGCCGAGACCGAACAGGTCACATCTGTTGCGCCCACGTCTTCGCCCGTAAAGGGCAGGTCCGCCAGCGCTGCGGCGATCCGCGCATCGGGGGCGCGGGTGGACGCGGGCAGATCGGCGCGGATATGCAGCCGCTCCGGCAGGCAGACATCCTTGCACACGCCGATGTCCACTGTGGCATTGATCCGCGCGTCGCGCTGCGCCTGCGCCAGATCGACACGCAGCGGCAGGATCACCTCTTGGGTGTATCCGACCGACCGCATACCGGATTGCCAGAACACTTCGGGGCTGGGCCATGCCACATCCACCGCACGCAGATTGCGCGACCCCGCCCAGTCAAAGGCGGGGGGGATGCCCGCATCGCCGGGGCTGCGCCAATAGGTCTTCCAACCGGGCGCAAGCTCCAGCCGCAGACCGGCCATGTGGTCGCCGTTCTCCATCCGCCAGCCGGGCAGGACCGTGGCACGGATCACACCGTCGAAATCATCGGCAAGGGCGGCCACAGGGGCCACGGCACACAGCAGGGCGGTCAAAAGTCGTTTCATGCCCCTGAGATGGGACGAATCCTGCTGAAATGGAAGTCACCTTGCGGTGAGACCCTTGTCAGCGGGGCCGCAATGGCCACGTTCTTGCACAAGCGCTGCGCAGCGCGCATGGTGGGGCAAGCGCAACAAGAGGCAGTCATGGCAGACGATACCGCAGCGGACGCAACAAATCTGACAGGGCATTTCCTGATTGCCATGCCGGGCATGGGCGATCCGCGATTCGAGCTGAGCGTGGTGTTCATCTGCGACCATTCCGCCGAAGGGTCGATGGGGCTGATCATCAACAAACCGGCGCAGGACGTGGACATGGGCGCGCTTCTGACGCAGCTCGACATCGAAAACACCGCCGGTCTGGGGCAGCGTCCCGTGCGCTATGGCGGGCCGGTCGAGATGGGGCGCGGCTTTGTGCTGCATTCGCCCGATTACCGGTCGGTCGTCACCACGCTGGAGGTCACGCCAGAGCTGCGCATGACCGCAACGCTGGACATCCTAGAGGACCTCGGTCGCGGCGAGGGGCCGCGCAAATGGCTGATGATGTTGGGCTATTCCGGCTGGGGGCCGGGCCAGCTGGAAGAAGAGCTGACCCAGAACGCTTGGCTGACCTGTCAGGCCACGCCTGAGATGATCTTTGAGCTTGAAGACGAGGCCAAGTGGGAGGCGGCACTGGAAACACTGGGCGTCAGCCCGATGATGCTGTCGTCAGAGGGCGGGCGCGCCTGATCGTCTAACGGTCCGCTGCGGCGCGGCTCAGCCGGTCGTTGATCGCAACGCCAAGGCCGAGGTGCGGAATGGGCGAGACCGCGATATGCGCAGCCCCTGTGGCATCCAGTCGGTGCAGGTATTCAAACAGGTTGGATGCGGCCTCTGTCAGGTCTTCGGCGTCCGACAGGTTCAGATCGCAATCGACGGGGCCAAAGCCCAGTCGCGCCTCGCCCGCCGCGAATTCCACCGCATTCAGACGCACCTGCGCCTTGGGGGCGTAGTGGCTGCGGGTCTGGCCGGGGGCGGTGATGCCGTCGGTGGCGTGCCGCTCGGCCACGCTGCGGCCCAGCACCTGCGCCAAGGCCTCGCGCGTGACGCCACCGGGGCGCAGCAGGGTCGGACGCCCCGCAAGGCCCAGAATGGTGGATTCCAGCCCAACCGTGCAGGGACCGCCCATCACAACGCCATCGATGCGTCCTGACAGCCCTTCAAGGACATGGGCGGCGCGGGTCGGGCTGATCTGGCCGGACCGGTTGGCCGAAGGGGCCGCCACCGGCACAGCGGCGCGGGCCAGCAGATCGCGCGCCAGCGGGGCGGCGGGCACCCGCACTGCCAGCGTGTCCAGTCCGGCGGTCACCAGTTTGGAGATGCCTGCGCCCTCGCGCAGCGGCAACACCAGCGTCAGCGGGCCGGGCCAGAAGGCTTCGGCCAGCGCCTCAGCCTCGTCCGACCACATGACCAGCGCCTTGGCGGCGGCCACATCGGCCACATGCACGATCAACGGATTGAACGACGGGCGCTGCTTGGCCTCATAGATGCGGGCCACGGCGGAATCGCTGCGCGCATCGGCCCCCAGCCCGTAGACGGTCTCTGTCGGGAAGGCGATCAGATGGCCGTTGCGCAGATGCTCTGCGGCGCTGTCCAGCCCGTCTGGGGAGGAAGAAAACTGCTCTGTCATACAGTGACCTCAGGGACCTTTTGCCGTGACGTGGCGTTTCGGTAGACGCCACGGTGGGGCAGCCTACGCTTGCGATACCGGACCGCTTGCTACTAGGTAGGAGCGGGCTTGCCAAGTCGGAGGAGTATTTCGCATGACCTATCGCGCACCCCTAAGCGATTTTTCCCGCATTCTGAAGAATGTCGTAGGCTACGACCGCGTGTCGGCCACCGAGATGTTCCAAGAGGCCTCCTTTGACACGGTCGAGGCAGTGCTGGGCGAAGCGGCAAAGATGTGCGACGAGGTCATGGCCCCGCTGCAACGCAACGGCGATCTCTATCCGGCGGTTCTGGAAAACGGTGTGGTGCGCACCTCCAAAGGGTTTGCCGAAGGGTACAAGGCGATCGCCGAAGGCGGCTGGATCGCGTCCTCTGCAGATCCTGAAAACGGCGGCATGGGCCTGCCGATGGTGGTCACCACCTGCGTGAATGACATGATGTCGGGGGCCTGCCTTGCGCTGCAGTTGAACCCGCTGATGACCCAAGGTCAGATCGAGGCGCTGGAACATCACGCCTCTGACGCGATTAAGCAAACCTACCTGCCCAAGCTGGTGACCGGCGAATGGCAGGGCACCATGAACCTGACAGAGCCGCAGGCGGGGTCGGACGTGGGTGCGCTGACCTCCAAGGCGGAGCCGCTGGAT
Source organism: Sagittula sp. SSi028 (assembly GCF_048553715.1). Lineage (NCBI taxonomy): Bacteria > Pseudomonadati > Pseudomonadota > Alphaproteobacteria > Rhodobacterales > Roseobacteraceae > Sagittula > Sagittula sp. SSi028. Next base: position 75,866 of record NZ_JBLZNC010000003.1, read on the forward strand.
GACGGCAGCTATGCGATCACCGGCCAGAAGATCTATATCTCTTGGGGCGACAACGACTTTACCGGCAATGTCTGCCATCTGGTTCTGGCGCGCCTGCCCGACGCGGTGCCCGGCACAAAGGGGATTTCGCTGTTTATCGTGCCCAAGTTCATTCCCGACGAAAACGGCGAGCCGGGCACGCGCAACGACCTGCGTGTGGTCAGCCTTGAACACAAGATGGGCCTGCATGGCTCGCCCACCTGTGTCATGAGCTATGAGGGCGCCAAGGGCTGGCTTGTGGGGGAACCCAACGACGGCATGCGCGCCATGTTCACCATGATGAACAACGCCCGTCTTGGCGTGGCAGTGCAGGGTGTCGGCGTCGCCGAAGGCGCCTATCAGCACGCGCTGGCCTACGCCAATGAGCGCAAACAGGGCCGGTCCGAGACCGGCACCATTCTGGGCCACGCGGACGTGCGCCGCATGCTGGCCGAGATGAAGGCCGATGTCTTTGCCTCGCGTGCGATTTCTCTTGCGCTGGCGGTGGCTCTGGACATGGGGCGCGCCACGGATGAGGCGGCATGGAAAGCCCGCGCAGGTGTTCTGACGCCCATCGCCAAGGCCTTTGGCACGGACACCGGCATTGATGTGGCGTCCAAGGGCATTCAGGTGCACGGCGGCATGGGCTTTGTCGAGGAAACCGGCGCGGCGCAATATCTGCGCGACGTGCGTGTGACCGCGATCTACGAAGGCACCAACGGCATTCAGGCCATGGACCTTGTGGGCCGCAAACTGATGGACGGCGGCGAGGCGATCTTTGCCCTGCTCGATGAGATCGAAGCCTATGCCGAGGCCCGCAAGGCCGAGCTTCCCGATCTGGCCGATGCGGTCTGGCAGGCGTCCGAGACGCTGCGCGAAACCACCGAGGCGCTGCTGGCGATGGATACGGCCGACCGCTTTGGCGGCGCGGTGCCGTACCTGCGCGCCTTTGCCCGTGTGCTGGGCGGTGATGCGCATCTGCGCGCGGCCTGCGCCGAGCCCGGTGGCGAGGTCGAGCGTCTTGCACGGTTCTACATTTCGCGGCTGCTGCCCGAACACACCGGCCTGTGTGCGCAAGCGCGGGCGGGCGATCTGATCCCGGCGGAGGATTTCGCCGCGTGATGGACGGCACCCGCGCGCCTATCCGGACCCCTTTCGACACGCCGCCCGACACCGGCGCGGCGGTCGAGGTGGCCGAGGGCGTGCTGTGGATGCGCTTGCCGCTTCCGCTGAAGCTGGATCATGTGAATGTCTATGCGCTGGATGACGGCGATGGCTGGACCATCGTCGACACCGGCATGGCCTCGACCAAGGCGCGCGCCGTCTGGCAGGCGCTTTTGGACGGGCCGCTGGCGGGCAAACCCGTCACCCGCGTTTTCGTAACCCATCATCATCCCGATCATGTGGGCCTCGCCGGTTGGTTTCAGGAGAACGGCGCAGAGCTGGTCTGTTCACGCACCGCATGGCTGCTGGCGCGGATGTTGCAGCAGGACCCCCATGACACGCCCCCGCCGGAGGTGGTCGCTTACTGGCGCGCCGCCGGAATGGAACAACGGCTGATCGACGCCCGCATGTCCGAGCCGCCCTATATGTTTCGCGCCACTGTCGCGCCCATGCCCTACGGGCACAAACGGCTCAAACAGGGGGACTGCTTTGTGGCGGGCGGGCGCACGTGGGACGTGCACGAGGGCGGCGGCCACGCGCCCGAACAGCTGACCCTGTGGTCACGCGATTGCAATCTGGTGATCGCCGGTGACCAGATCCTGCCGTCGATCTCGCCCAATCTGGGGGCCTATGCCACAGAGCCAGAGGCCGATCCCGTTGCAGACTGGATCGAAAGCTGCACGCGGTTGGCGCAGATCGCGCGCGACGACCACCTCGCACTGGGCGGGCATAAACTGCCGTTCACTGGCGTCCCCCTACGCTTGCAGCAGATGATTTCCAACCATCACCACGCGCTCGACCGGCTGGAGGCGCATCTGGCCACGCCTTCTGTGGCGACAGAGTGTTTTACTCCGCTGTTCAAACGGCGCATCGGGGATGCGGAATACGGGCTCGCCATGGTCGAGGCGATGGCCCATTGCCTGCATCTGTGGCACGCAGGCCGCGTCACCCGCGAGATCACCACCGATGGTAGATGGCGCTTTGCCGCCTGCGCCGGTTGACGCATTGCCGCGTCCCTGCTTTCTCTGACTTCCACATGATCCAGCAACAGGCCAGCCCCATGGACGACACGATTTCCACTTCTGCCGAAGCCTTTGAGGCCAGCGCCCTGCCGCGTCGTTGCGACACCCATACCGAGGACGCGCCCGCCCCGCAGGATCTGCCCGAATCGATGACCAAAACTCCGGTTGATCAGAAAAGCCCCGCCCGCTGGGCCTATGAGCGACTGGCGTTGTACATCCAGAACTTCGAGGAACAGCTCGACGCCGAGCACGAGATCGCCATGGGCTACGCCGGCAGCGACGCCGGTGTTTTGCGCATCGAAGGCATCGGTTATTTTGATCCCGACATCGTCACCTTTTACGGATCTGACCCGTCGGGGGCGAAAATGCAGCTGATTCAGCATGTCTCGCAACTGTCGGTGGTGCTGCGCGCCTTGCCCAAACAGCCCGAACGCGAAGCGCCCCGGCGCATCGGTTTCTCGCTGGTCTCGCAGATCGATCCGGCCTGAGACAGTCAGCCGCGACATTTGAGTCATTTTCTCGCGGTGACAGCGCTGAATTTATCCTTTATCTGTCTGCGTCGACACGCAGAACACCTTAGCGAAAGGGACGGACATGGCCGAAGAGCACAAGCACGGCACAATGGACATCACGGTTCAGGAAAAGACCTTTGACGGTTTCATGAACTTCACCATGAAAACCTGCATGGTGATTCTTGCAATCGTCGTCTTTATGGCGATTTTCACCACCTGATCTGACAGGTGCCGCCCCGTGGCGGGACGATATCCAAGCGCAGGCCCGGGATCACTTGAATGTGACCTGGGCCTTGTGCATGGCTCTGACACAATGTCTGTGACGCGGATGTCCCATGGGGGCGGCGCGACAACAAAGAACGGTGGGATATGACGATACGTTTTGCGGGCCTTCGGGCAGGAATGGCGCTGTTGGCGCTGATGGTGATGGGGGCCTGTGCCGGTGGGCAGATGTCTGGCCCGAATGCCACCCCCGAGGCTGCGGCACAGGCCGCCTACCGCTCGTCCGAGCCGCCGTCGATCACGCTTTATACGATGATCAACAACCGCACCAACAACGGTGCGCATACCTCGATCATGGTGAATGCCCCGTCGCAGCGGGTGGTCTTTGATCCTGCCGGGTCTGTCCGCTTCCAAGGCGTGCCAGAGGTGAACGATGTGCTCTACGGCATCACTCCGGCGGTCGAACAGGCCTATGAAAGCGCGCACGCCCGGTCGACCTATCGGGTCAAGATCCAGCGCGTGCAGGTCGCGCCGGAGGTGGCCGAACAGGCGCTGCGTCTGGTGCAGGCCAACGGCTCTGTCGCGCCAGCCGCCTGCACCACGGCCACGTCCAAGATCCTGCGCCAGCTGCCGGGGTTCCAATCGCTGCCACAGGCGCTGTTCCCCGACAAGCTGATGGAAGCGTTTGCCGAACTGCCCGGCGTGCAGGAACGCGAGCTGCGCGAGACCGACGAGGATGACAAAGACCTCGCCGTGCAGCGGATCGAAATGGCGTGGGAAGAAGAGGGGCGTTACAGCAACAACTGATCACCCGATCAGCCAGCCGCCCCCCAACATCACGACAATCCCGGTGCCAAGAGCCGCATACAGGTTCTTGGTCAACACCGCCGCGGCCAGTGCCAGCGCCGCAGCGCTCAGCCGCAGCGGGTCCGTCTGCCCGCCGGTCGCAGCAGGCCAGACCACCAGCGGGGCAATCAGCGCAGGGATCACCGCCACGGCGGTGTAGCGCAGATGCCGCAGCACCCATTCGGGCAGCGGCCGGTCGCCCACCAGCCCCAGAAACACAAACCGCAGCCCGAAAGAGCCAAGCCCAAGCAGGACGATAATCGTCCAGAGTTCAGTGCGGTCAATCATGGCTGTGCCTCCGGCGGGGTGGTGCGGCGTTCAAATTCGGCTCCGGCGACCATGCCCATCACCGCCGCCGTGATCAGGCCAAGGTTGAACGGCAAAAACGCAAAGACCAGCGCCGCTGTGGCGCCGACGATGGCCGCAACCCGATGGGCGCCGGTGCGCAGGCTTGGCCCCAGCATCGCGATAAAGGTCAGCGGCAGCGCAAAATCCAAGCCCAGCGTATCAGGCACCGTGCCCCCGACCCAGGCCCCCAGCCATGTGAAGAGATACCAGAACGGGCAGATCGGCAGCATCACCCCGATGAAAAAGGCGAACTTCTGCGCGGGCGTTTGCTGCGGGTGTTTCTCGTAATCCAGCATCGCCGCGGCATAGGTCTGATCGACGAGGAAATAGGCGGTCATCACGCGTTTCCACAGCGGCAGCCCGCCCAGATGTGGCGTGATGGATGCGGAATACATCGCCATCCGCAGGTTCACCGCCAGCGCCGACAGCAAGATCACCACCGTGGGCGTGTTTTCCTGCAGCAGTTGCAAGGCGGTAAACTGCGCCGCACCGGCAATCACCACCACGGAAAAGCTGAGGGTTTCAAACACGCTCAGACCCGCTTCGGTGGCAAGCACGCCAAACAGCATCGCGAAGGGAATGATCACAAACAGAAACGGCAGCCCGTCCCTTAGCCCCCGCCGGAAGCTTGACATCGCGTTGTGCTGGGGCATGGTCTGACCTCCGAAGTTTCGGATATGACGTAGCGGGGGACCACGGCAGATGCAATCGCATGACAGCGGCACGGATTATATCATCGCCCCGAACCCGCAGGCGGCGCGGCTGACCCGCGGGGTGCAGGGCTTCGACCAGACCGGCGCGCCGGTGCAGATCAACGTGGTCGAGGAACGCCCCCTGACCATCTATCTCAACGGTCAGGAGATCGTCACCGCCATGACCATCGGGGATTATCCCGAATATCTGGGCCTCGGGTTTCTGAAAAATCAGGGGATGCTGCGCGTGGGCGAGACCGTGACCGGCGTCGATTACGACGAAGAGCTAGAGGTGGTCGTGGTCCGCACCGATGGGCAGACCAATTACGAAGAAAAGCTGAAGAAAAAGACACGCACCTCCGGCTGCGCGGTGGGCACGGTCTTTGGCGACATGATGGAGGGGCTCGAGGGGCTGACGCTCCCCGCCACGCCTGTGCGCACCTCTTGGCTGTATGCCTTGGCGCATAAGATCAACACCACACCGTCGCTCTATCTCGAGGCGGGGGCGATCCACGGGTCAGTGCTGTGTCAGGGCGACCGCCCGCTGGTTTACATGGAGGACGTCGGCCGCCACAACGCCGTCGACAAGATCGCGGGCTGGATGGTGGCCAATGACGTCTCCGGCGACGACAAGATCATGTACACCACGGGGCGGCTGACCTCGGAAATGGTGATCAAATGCGCGCTGATGGGGGTGCCTGTACTGGTGTCGCGCTCGGGGTTTACCGCATGGGGCGTCGACATCGCGCAACAGGTCGGGCTGACCTGCATCGGGCGGATGCGCGGGCGGCGGTTCACCTGCCTGTCCGGAGCCGAGCGGCTGGACTGGGACGTTGATCCCGCCAGCGTCGCCGAAGAAGATCGCAAACATCGCCGCAAAAGCGCGGCGCAGGAAGGATAAAGTATGAAAGCTCCGGTTGGGGTGATCCTCGCAGGGGGGCAGGCAACCCGCATGGGCGGCGGCGACAAGGGCATGCTGACCTTGGGCGGGCAAAGCCTGATGGATCGGGTGATCGAACGGATCTCGCCGCAGGTGTCCGATTTGTGCCTGAACGCCAATGGCGATGCGGCGCGCTTTGATCTGGGCCTGCCAGTGGTGGCCGACAGCATCCCCGGTTTCGCCGGACCTCTGGCGGGCGTTCTGGCGGGCATGGACTGGGCGGCGGAGCAGGGGGCAGACACCGTGGTCAGCGTGGCCGCCGACACGCCGTTTCTGCCCTGTGATCTGGTGCCCGTGCTGCAGCTTGCGTCCGAGGGGCAGGCACACCCGCTGGTTCTGGCCGCCACCCGGGGGGAGACCGTGACACGCTCCGCCAAGGGGGGGCTGGTGCGGCACCCGACCTTTGGCCTTTGGCCTGTCGCCCTGCGTGATGATCTGCGCGCAGCGCTCAGAGATGGTCTGAAAAAGGTCGTGCTCTGGACCGAAGGCCACGGCGGACGCGAGGCGGTCTTTCCCGATGAGGCCGCGTTCTTTAACGTCAACACGCCCGAGGATCTGCAACAGGCCGAGGCGATGCTATGAAGATCTTTGGCGTCACGGGGTGGAAAAACGCGGGCAAGACAGGGCTGATGGAACGGCTGGTGGCCGAGATCACCGCACGCGGGTTCACGGTCAGCACCGTCAAACACGCGCATCACAGCTTTGACGTGGACCAGCCGGGGCGTGACAGCTACCGCCACCGCGCAGCAGGCGCGCAGGAGGTGGTTCTGGCCTCGCCCAAGCGGGTGGCGGTCATGACCGAACTGCGCGGCGCGTCCGAGCCTGCGCTGGCGGATCTTTTGTCGCGCCTCGCCCCCTGCGATCTGGTCCTGATCGAGGGCTACAAACGCGAACCCCACCCCAAGATCGAATGTTGGCGCAGGGAAGCGGGGCATGAGTTGATCCAGCCGGGCGATCCCAGCATCCTAGCGGTAGCGGCGGATTGCGCGCTGGATGTGTCGGTGCCGGTTCTCGACCTCGACGACACCGCAGCCATCGCCGATTTCGTGTTGGCACAGGTCGGGTTGTGAGCACATTCGACCGCGTGATCGTGGTCGACTGGTCGGGGGGCAACGATCGGGGGCCGCAGCCGAAAAAGGACGCGATCTGGGTCGGCGAGGCAGGCCTGCCCGCCCGCTACTGTCGCAACCGCCAAGTGGCCGAGGCCTATATCGCCGAGCGGATCGGCGCCGCCGTCGCCGCAGGTGACCGCGTGCTGATCGGCTTCGACTTTGCCTTTGGCCTGCCCGCAGGGGCGGCGCAGGCGATCTGTGGCGGCGATACGCTGGCGCTGTGGGACTGGCTGGAACAGCGCATCACTGACAGTCCCAAATGCAACAACCGCTTTGATGTGGCGGCGGGGATCAATCAGGGCTTTGACGGGTGGGGGCCCTTTTGGGGCAACCTGCTGAAGCGTGACATCGACGGGTTGCCGCGCACCAAGGCGGGCTATCGCAACCCCTTTGCCGACCGCCGCCTGTGTGACGCGCAGGCCAAGGGCAGCTTTCCGGTGTGGCAATTGGCGGGGGCGGGGTCTGTGGGCAGCCAGACCCTGATGGGCTTGCCGACACTGGCGCGGCTCAAGCGGCGTTTCGGCGCGGCGGTCTGGCCGTTCGAGCCTTGGGCGCAGGCGCAGGTGGTACTGGCCGAGGTCTGGCCCGGGCTGATCGACCCTGCGGTCAAGGCCCGTAGCGGCATCCGCGACGCGCTGCAGGTGACGCTGTTGGCCGAGGCGCTAAACCGGCTTTCGCCTGACCGGATGGCCGCTATGCTGGAGGTCGACATCCCCGCCGGCCACCACGACGAAGGCTGGATTCTGGGGCTTGGACACGAACGGGAACTGTTGGACGCCATGGTCTTGAAACCGCCACCGCTGAAGAATGATTGTTTCGCCCTGCCGCCGGGGGTGGACTGGACGCCGGTGGACGCGGCGCTGGAGCTTTTGGCCACGCGACTGACCTGTGTTGTGGGCACGCAAGAGGTCGCCTTGGCCGAGGCATGTGGGCGTGTGCTGGCACATGATGTGGTCGCCAAACGCAGCAACCCGCCGCAGCCCAATACGGCGGTGGATGGATACGGGTTTGCGGCCGCGTCGGTCGGTGACGGCGACATCACGCTGCCCTTGGTGGCGGGCCGGTCTGCCGCAGGCGCACCGTTTGACGGTGTGGTGCCTGAGGGGCATGCCTGTCGTGTGCTCACAGGGGCGGCCCTGCCCGAGGGGGTGGATACGGTGGTTCTGGACGAGGACTGCGCCACCAACGGCCGCGAGGTGGCCTTTCGCGGGCCGGTGCGTGCGGGCGCCAATACCCGCCGCGCGGGCGAGGATCTGAGCGCGGGAGACACTGCGCTGACGGCGGGCCGTGTCCTGACACCTGCGGATCTGGCGCTGGCCTCTGTGGTGGGGGTGGACCGCGTGACGGTGCGGCTGCCGCTGCGGGTCGGTGTTCTGTCCACCGGTGACGAGATCGTAGAGCCCGGGGACACCGCCGGGCCGGGCCAGATTTTCGACGCCAACCGGCCAATGCTGTTGTCGGTGATTGCGCGTCTCGGCCATGTTGCGGTGGATCTGGGGCGCGTGGGGGATAATCGCGCGGATTTGCGGGCGCGGCTGGATGGCGCGCGCGAGGTCGCGGATGTGGTCCTGACCTCTGGCGGGGCGTCTGCTGGTGATGAGGATCACGTCTCGGCCCTGCTGCGCGACAGCGGGGCGCTGGCGGAGTGGCGCATCGCGCTTAAGCCCGGACGCCCCCTCGCGCTAGGGATGTGGGACGGCATGCCGGTCTTTGGTCTGCCCGGCAACCCGGTGGCGGCCTTTGTCTGCACGCTGGTTTTCGCGCGCCCTGCGATGGGGCTGATGGCCGGGCAGGGGTGGCAGGCCCCGCAGGGGTTCGACGTGCCCGCGGGCTTCGCCAAGCGCAAGAAGGCGGGACGGCGCGAGTATCTGCGCGCCCGCATCCGCAATGGTCAGGCGGAGGTGTTCAAATCCGAAGGCTCGGGGCGGGTGTCGTCGCTCAGCTGGGCCGAAGGGTTGGTGGAGCTGCCGGACGCGGCGGCGGAGGTCGCCCGGGGAGATCCCGTGCGCTACATCCCCTTTGGCAGTTTCGGACTTTAGGCCCGATTTATACGGTGTCGGCTGCGCCGACACAGGTTTGCCCCCCGTGACGGGGGGCGTGTTGCCTCCGGCGGAGGTATTTGTCCAAGGAAAAGACCAGGTGCCTAGTCAAAGGTGCCTGCGACACGACCCAGTAGCATGAAGGCGCGGGAGGTGCGGGTGGCGGCGAAGGATTGGATGTCTTCATCGCTGAGCTGCGATTCCACGTTTGCGAACAGCTGGTCGTAGCGGCGCAGGAAGTGGTGGGCGGCATCGCGGAAGATCGGGTCTTCGCGCATGCGGCCTGCTGCGAGGGCGAGGCTGGAGCGGTCGTGGACCCCGCCCAGAGGCGCGATGGTGCGGCCGCGTTCGCCCTTGGCAAAGGCGCGCCAGACTTCGGGGCGGGCCATGTCGGGGCGTAGGTCATCCATATAGATGCCGTCCTGGCTCATGAGGGTCAGGATATCCTGTGCGGCCTGAATGACCTTGGCGGCATTGCGGTCCTTGAGCGCGCGGCGTAGGGCGGCGAAACCTTCGGTGTCTTCGGCGGTCTCGGGGAAATGCAGCGCCCGGATCAGATCGTCGGTCGAAAGGGGCGGTTGCAGCGCCTCTGCCGGTGTGCCCAGCGAGAGCGTGGGCTGGTCGTCCGCGCCGGAGGGGGCAGGGCTGTGGCCGGGCTGCGGTTCTGCCTGCCGGATGCCGCCGAGCATGGCCAGCGTGGATTCGAGATTGCGGATGCCACCGCCGAGATCGTCGAGCCGTTTGACCACCTGCGGGTGCGGCGGTTGCCCCTTGCCCGCCTGCGACTGGGCCACATAGGCTTGGCGCAGGGCATCGATGGCCGCCTGCAGGCGGGCGCTTTCCTCGCGCATGACGCGGGCGGCGCGGATGGCCATGGCGGCCACCCAGATCATTGACACCGGCAGCACGACCACCAGCAAGGTCACCGCAAATCCGCCGCCCGAGGCGGCCGCGCCCCCTGCCAGAAAATACCACACGGCCACCACCAGCCAGACCACAGACAGCGCGGCTGCGGCGATTTCGACCGATGTCACGGCGTTTGCATCACCTCGCGCATGAAAGCTTTGCGGGGCGTTGCGCGTTTCCTTGGGGTCGGCCATGGGGTGCCTTGCTTATTTGTAGACGATGTTCAGAATTTCGTAGGACTTTTCACCGCCGGGGGTCTTCACCTCGACGCTGTCGCCTTCTTCCTTGCCGATCATCGCGCGCGCAATGGGGGATTTCACGTTGAGCAGGCCTTTTTCGATCGAGGCCTCGTGTTCGCCCACAATCTGCCAGGTCTTTTCCTCGTCGGTGTCTTCGTCCACCACGGTCACTGTGGCGCCGAATTTGATCGGGCCGGACAGGGTTTTGGGGTCGATGACTTCGGCCAGGCCGATGACGGATTCGATTTCCTTGATGCGGCCTTCGATAAAGCCCTGTTTTTCACGCGCGGAATGGTATTCGGCGTTTTCCTTCAGGTCGCCCAGTTCACGCGCCTCTGCAATGGCGGCGATGATGGCGGGACGCTCCACGGATTTGAGCTGTTTCAATTCGACTTCGAGCACGGTGTAGCCCGCGCGGGTAATCAGGATCTTGTCCATTTCGGATCTTCTTTTGCTGAGAGACGCGTTTGCGCAGGGAAACTGTCGCGTGAGACCTTTGATGTAAAGCGTTGTGGGTCCGGTTGCCAACGGGTTTTTGGTTTCACCGGACGTCAGGGCCGGTTTGTGCCGCCGAAGGCTGTGGCGCGAATGATGCATTTATGTGCTAGTGTCATGTTTTTCGGCGGACTGTGACGCTGTGTGACGCCGCGCTTGCATTGACGCCTGCTGCATTGCCGCGATAGGAATTTTGAAATTTTGTTGCGTGGCACAGGGCGCGGTCCGAACCACGTCGGCAGCCAGTCTCTAAAGGGAGTAAGGGATGAGCGAGATCGAACGCGAGTCAATGGAATATGATGTCGTCATCGTCGGTGGCGGCCCGGCCGGTCTGTCGGCCGCGATCCGGCTGAAACAGCTCGACCCCGATCTGGATGTCGTGTTGCTGGAGAAAGGCTCGGAGGTTGGTGCGCATATCCTGTCGGGTGCGGTGCTGGACCCCTGCGGTCTGGACGCGCTGATCCCCGACTGGAAGGAAAAGGGTGCGCCGCTGAACACGCCCGTGACCGAAGACCATTTCTACATGCTGGGCGCCGAGGGCGAGGTCCGCATTCCCAACTGGCCCATGCCCAAGCTGATGGACAACCACGGCAACTACATCGTGTCGATGGGCAACGTCTGCCGCTGGATGGCCGAACAGGCAGAGGCGCTGGGCGTCGAGATCTTCCCCGGCATGGCCTGCTCCGAGCTGGTCTACGGTGACAATGGCGAAGTGCGCGGCGTGATCGCCGGTGTCTTCGGGCTGGAGGAAGACGGCTCTTACGGGCCTAACACCGAGCCGGGGATGGAGCTGCTGGGCAAATACGTCTTCCTGTCCGAGGGCGTGCGCGGATCGCTGGCCAAGGAAGTGATCGCCAAATACGATCTGTCCGCCGGAAAAGAGCCGCAGAAATTCGGCATCGGCATGAAAGAGATCTGGGAGATTGATCCCGCCAAGCACAAGGAAGGCTCTGTCACCCATACCATGGGCTGGCCGCTGAACTCCAACGCAGGCGGCGGGTCGTTCATCTACCACCTCGAGAACAATCAGGTTTACGTGGGCTTTGTAGTGCATCTGAACTACGAAAACCCGCACCTGTACCCCTACATGGAATTCCAGCGCTTCAAGCATCATCCGATGGTGGCCGAGCTGCTCGAAGGCGGCAAGCGCGTGGCCTATGGCGCGCGGGCGATCTCGGAAGGGGGGTATCAGTCGATGCCCAAGATGGTCGCACCGGGTGTGGCGCTGCTGGGCTGTTCCGTGGGCATGGTCAACGTGCCGCGCATCAAGGGCAACCATAACGCCATGCTGTCGGGCAAGGCGGCGGCGGAGGCGGCGGTTGCCGCGCTCAAGGCCGGTCGCGCATCGGACGAGCTGTCGGACTATGAGACCGAAGTGCGCGAGGGCGCGATCGGCAAGGATCTCAAGCCTGTGCGGAACGTCAAGCCGATGTGGTCCAAGTGGGGCATGCTGCCGTCGCTGGCGTTGGGTGGTCTGGACATGTGGACCAACTCGCTGTTCGGGTTCTCGTTCTTCGGCACGCTCAGCCATGGCAAGACCGACGCCGCAGCCACCGGCAAGGCCACCGATCACAAGCCGATCGACTATCCCAAGCCCGACGGCAAGCTGTCGTTCGATCGCCTGACGAACGTGTCTTTCTCGTTCACCAACCACGAGGAAAGCCAGCCCGCCCACCTGAAGCTGAAGGATCCTTCGGTGCCTGTGGCCGTGAACCTGCCCGAATATGCGGGGCCTTCGGCGCGCTACTGTCCGGCAGGGGTTTACGAGTTTGTGGAAAAGGACGGCGAACAGCAGTTTGTCATTAACTTCCAGAACTGCGTGCACTGCAAGACCTGCGACATCAAAGACCCCTCGCAGAACATCAACTGGACGGTGCCGCAGGGCGGCGACGGGCCGAACTACCCCAACATGTAAGGGGTGTGTCCGGCCATGCTTCGGTAAAACAGACAGGCGCGTCCCCTCGGGGGCGCGTTTTGCGTATCTGGGGCCTTAACGACTTCTTCAGATGTCGTGGCCAATCTGGCCATGGGGGCGCATCACAGGGAATGTGACCATGATGCAAAGCCGTGCAGACCGTTGGCCAAGCGCCTGGGGATTCGAGCTGCGTACCGATCAGGGGGATTTCGCTGCGAAGATTGTGAATGTCTCGATCAGCGGGGCCTTTGCGCAGGGCGATCTGCCCTTGGCCACGGGGCAGGCGGTTCGCCTGTCGGCCATGCGCCAGCCGGTCATGGCGCATGTGGTCCGCGTGTCCGAACGGGGGGCCGCATTGAAATTCGACCGCCCGCTAAGCGCCGCGCAACTGGAAAACCTGCGGCAGTATCGTGACCTCGTGTTTATGTGATCGGCCCGTGGGGCTGTGATCTGGGGCCGGTCCATTGCCAAGCCCTGCGGTGCGCTCTAGGATTCGGTGTGAAACGACATCGCAGGAGGCGGGATTTTGACGCATTGGGCAAAGGGCATTCGTGCGACACTCCGGGTCAGCGCATTGGCCGTGGCAGCCGCCACATTGGGCTTTGGCCCCGCGCAGGCCAATGGCATCGCGGGGGACTACCTTGCCGCGCGTCAGGCCAGCTTCCTTGGCGATTTTACGGCCGCAGCGCTGTATTACGGGCGCGCGCTGGAAAATGATCCCGCCCGCCCCGAATTGCTGGAACGCGCCATTCTGGCAGAGATGTCATTGGGCGATTTCGACCGCGCCGCCGAACTGGCGCAGCGGATGGAAGACGCCGACACCCCCTCGCAGATCGCGCGCATGGCCATCATCACGCAGACCGCGTCCGATGAAAGCTACGCCGCCATCATCAAGGCCGTGGATGAAGGCCGCGCCATTGGTCCGCTGGCCGATGGTCTGGTCAAGGCGTGGTCACTGCTGGGCTCCGGCGACATGAGCGCGGCCTTGCTGGCCTTTGACGAGGTGGCCAAGATGCAGGGCCTTGCCCCGTTTGCCGCTTATCACAAGGCGTTGGCGCTGGCCTCTGTCGGGGATTTCGAAACCGCCAGCAGCATCTTCGAGGAAGATCAGGCCGGCGGCATGTCCGGCACCCGACGCGGTGTCATGGCCCGCGCGGAAATCCTGTCCCAGCTTGGCCAGACCGACGCAGCCGTTGAATTGCTGGACGAGAACTTTGGCGCGGATCTGGACCCCGAACTTGCGGAGATGCGCGACACGCTGGCCGCTGGCGACCGCATGCCGTTCAGCCATGTGCGCAGCCCCAAGGACGGCATGGCCGAGGTGTTCTACACCCTCGCGGGCGCGCTCTCGAACGAGGGCAGCGACGAGCTGACGCTGCTTTATGCGCGCATGGCCGAACATCTGCGCCCCGACCACACCGATGCGATCCTGCTGTCGGGTGAATTGCTGTCGGGCATGGGCCGCTACGATCTGGCAGAGCAGACCTTTGAAAAGGTGCCTGCCGAGGATCCGTCCTATCACGCCGCCGTTCTGGGTGAGGCAGAGGCCCTGCGCGAACAGGGCGATGTGGCCGCAGCCATCGACGTGATCGAGGATCTCGCTGATCTTCAGCCGGACCTGACCGTCGCGCACACCAGTCTTGGCGATCTTTACCGCCAAGAGGAACGCTACGCCGAGGCGGTCGATGCCTACACCCGCGCGCTGGACCTGATGGGCGAGGACACGCCGCGCCAGTGGTTCCTGTACTACGCCCGCGCCATCAGCTTTGAGCGTCAGGACCAGTGGGAGGCAGCCGAATCCGATTTCCGCCGCGCGCTGGAGCTGAACCCCGAACAGCCGCAGGTGTTGAACTACCTCGGCTATTCGCTGGTCGAACAGCAGCGCAAGCTGGACGAGGCGCTGGATATGATCGAACGCGCCGTCGCCGCGCGGCCTAATTCCGGCTATATCGTCGACAGCCTTGGTTGGGTTTTGTACCGCCTTGGCCGCTATGAGGAGGCCGTGCCGCATATGGAGCGCGCCGCCGAGCTGATGCCGATCGACCCCGTGGTCAACGACCATCTGGGTGACGTGTATTGGGCCGTGGGCCGCGAACGCGAAGCGGAATTCATGTGGAAACGCGCCCTGTCCTTTGTCGACTGGGGCGATTCCTCGGACGAGGCCAACCCAGACCGGATCAAGCGCAAGCTTGAGGTCGGTCTGGATCAGGTTCTGGCCGAAGAGGGCGCGCCCTCGCTGGAGCAGGCCGCAGCAGGCGCGGGTGGCGATGACGAAGGCTAGGGTCCGCGCCCCGGCCAAGATCAACCTGACCCTGCATGTGACCGGCCAACGCGATGACGGCTATCACCTGCTGGATTCACTGGTGGTGTTCGCGCCGGTCCATGATCTGCTGGAGGTCGGTTTTTCCGCGCGCGGTATGACGCTGTCGGTGTCCGGCCCAGAAGCCGCTGGCGTGCCCTGCGATGACAGCAATCTTGTGCTGCGGGCCGCGCGCCTTGTGTGCGACGACATCTCCGTCAAGCTGACCAAATTTCTGCCTGCGGCCTCTGGCATCGGGGGGGGCTCTGCCGATGCGGCAGCGGTCTTGCGGGCGCTTTTGCTGCGCGGCCTGTCGTTGGACGAGGATCAACTCGGCGCGCGGCTGTCCCATCTCGCCGCCGCGTTGGACCTGCAAAAACTGGGTGCCGATCTGCCTATGTGCATGATGAACCGGCCCCTGCGCGCCACGGGGATTGGTGAGACGCTGACCCCTGTGCCTGATCTGCCGCCGCTGCCCGCCGTGCTGGTCAATCCGCGCAAGCCCGTGTCGACCCCTGCGGTGTTCCGCGCCATGACGCGCCGTGACAACCCGCCGATGCCCGCACATCTGCCCCGCTTTGCCGATGCGGCGGATCTGGTCGCGTTCCTGCAGACGCAGCGCAACGACATGCAGCCCGCCGCAGAAGGGATAGAGCCTGCGGTCGGTCAGGTGCTGGATGCACTGGGGCGCTTGCCGGGCTGTGGTCTGGCGCGGTTGTCCGGCTCTGGCGCCACCTGTTTTGGCCTGTTCGCGGCGGCCACACAGGCGGATCTGGATCAGATGGCCGCAGAGATCCGCGCAGCGCACCCCGATTGGTGGGTCGCGCCCGCGCTTTTGGGGGATGTGTCAGACTGGGGCATGCCCCGGTTTAGCTGACCCGCGCGACCACATAGTCGTTGAGATCGATCAGAAGGTCGCGCAGCTCGCTTTGGGGCAGGGACTGCATGGCCGCTTTGGCTTTGGCCGCCCAGGCCAGCGCCTCTTGCCGCGTCTCTTCCAGCGCGCCGTGTTTGTTCAGCAGGGCCAACGCATGGTCCAGATCGCCCTCTTGCTGGTCGCTCTTTTCGATGACCCGCGTCCAAAAAGCACGCTCTTCGGCATCGGCCTTGGCATGCGCCTTGATCAGCGGCAGCGTCAGTTTGCGCTCGCGGAAATCATCCCCGATGTTCTTGCCGGTGGCGTCACCGCCCCAATAATCCAGCAGGTCATCCACGATCTGAAAGGCAATCCCCAGCGCATCGCCGTAATCGAACAGCGCCTGCACCTCCGGTTCGGGGCGGTCTGCAATCACGCCACCCACCTGCGTGGCCGCCGAAAACAGCGCGGCGGTCTTGCCACGCACAACCTGCAGATAAATCGCCTCTGTCGTCGAAAGATCCTGCGCGGCGGTCAGTTGCAGCACCTCGCCCTCTGCGATGGTGGCGGCGGCGTTGGACAGGATGCGCAGCACCCGCAGATTGCCCGTCTCGGTCATCAGCTGGAACGACCGCGCGAAAAGGTAATCCCCCACCAGAACCGAAGATTTGTTGTCCCACAACAGGTTGGCGGTCTTGCGACCGCGACGCATCAGGCTTTCGTCGACCACATCATCGTGCAGCAGCGTCGCGGTGTGGATGAACTCCACCGTCGAGGCGAGATGCACATGATAGGGGCCGTCGTAGCCGCACAGCTTGGCCGCGGCGAGCGTCAGCAGGGGGCGCAAACGTTTGCCGCCTGCCTCGACCAGATAGGCCGTCACCTCTGGGATGCGCGGCGCATGTTCCGACGCCATGCGGTCGCGGATCAGGGCGTTGACCGCATCCATTTCCGGGGCCAGCAGCTGGGCCAGACGTTCGTGCGGTTTGCCATTTCGCTGATCCAACATCGCTCTCCCCCTTGAGGCTCGACAGGCGCGCGTCCTGTCCTTACATCACACCCATGCAAGAGCTTCTACGCACCACCGACATCACTTTGATCCCGCTGGTCAAAACCCTTCTGGATGGCGAGGATATACCCAGCTTTGAGCTGGACGTAAATATGAGCATCCTCGAAGGCAGCATCGGCATTTTGCCGCGCCGCCTGATGGTGCGAGCGGATGATCTGGACCGCGCGCGGCGTGTTCTGGAACTGGCGGGGGTGAACCTTGCGGGGTGATCCCTTTGCCGCGCAGGATTTGACCTGTGATGCGATGCTGGGCGGTAAAACCCATATCTTTCAACCGCGTGAGGGGTATCGCGCGGGCACGGACCCGGTTTTGCTGGCGGCCAGCGTACAGGCGCGCAGCGGCCAGTCGGTGCTGGATCTGGGCTGCGGCGGCGGGGTTGCGCTGTGCTGTCTGGGGGCGCGGGTGGCGGGCTTGCAGCTAGCGGGGCTGGAGCTGCAGCCGGGCTATGCGGATCTCGCGCGGCGCAACCTCGATCACAATGGGTTGACCGGAACGATCTGGACGGGGGACGTGGCCTGCCCGCCCGCCGATCTGCGGGCGCAGAACTTTGACCACGTCATCGCCAATCCGCCGTACTTTGAGACCGCACGCGGGGTGGTTGCCCGAGACAGTGGGCGCGGTACGGGGCGGGCGGGCGAAATCCCGCTGGACGTCTGGGTGGCCACGGCGGCCAAACGCCTGCGCCCGCGCGGCTATGCAACCTTTATCCAGCGCATCGAACGGTTGCCGGAACTGATGGCGGCGATGCACGGTCATCTGGGCTCGCTCGAATTGCTGCCATTGCTGCCGCGCACGGGGCGTCCTCCCCGTCTTTTCCTGATCCGTGGGCGCAAGAACGGGCGGGCGCCCTTTGTCTGCCACACGCCGCGCCCAATCCATCCCGACACGATTCGGCCCGAGCAGCCCGACAACTATACCGAGAGCTTCCGCAACGTCATGTTATTGGGCAAAGCGTTGGATTTTGCCACGCCGCAAAGCTGAATCTTGCCGATTCTAAAAGTTTTGTGAAGCATTCTTGCAGCTGCGGCGTGACAGGTGGCCTGTGATGTGCTGCACTGGACTCCTGAACCCCAACGAAAGGAGTATCCAATGAGCTTGAGTTCGCATCTGCAGGAACTGAAGAGGAAACACCAAACACTTTCGGACAAGGTCGAGGCGGCACAACGTGCGCCTGGCACAAATGATCTGCACATCGCGGACATGAAGAAGCAGAAACTGCGGATCAAGGAGGAAATCGCGAGACTTTCGACCACCGCCTGACGCCCCGGGCGAGGGTGGCCTGTCTCGGCTCTGGCCGGGGCAGGTCTGATGTGGTCATGGCCGCAGCACGGAAACCAGCGTTTTGCCTTCGATGCCCGAAGGCAGCGCCCTGATTTCCCCGAACAACCAGTCCTTGAACGCGGCAATCTGCGGTCGCTGCTCTGTGCCTGTGGGGCAAAGAAACCGGAACCGCGCGGGCGTTGCCAGCATGATGTCGTATGGCGCGACCAGCTGTCCGCTGGCCAGCAGGCCTTGTGCCAGCGAGGTGCGCGACAGGGCCACGCCGCCCCCCGCCAGCGCCGCATCCAGCGCATGATCCACCTGCGAAAAACTGGTCGCCACCGTTGGCCGGTGGTCGATCCCGCAGGCGGCAAACCACGCCTGCCAATCCGGCGCAGGGTCCAGAAACGCGTGCGAGCTGTCTTCGATCAGCGGCGCCATGCGCAGGCTTTCAGGAGTGGGGTAGCGCGCGGCCAAATCCGGACGCATCAGCGGCGCGATCCCCTCGTCGATGAGGGTCTCTGAGAACAGACCCTCATCGGGGCCAAGGCCGTAACGAATGGCCACATCGACCTCGTCACGCTGGAAATCGAACCGCCGCAAGCCCGCCAGAAACCGCAGTTCGATGTCCGGATGCGCCTGCGCAAAGCCGTACAGGCGCGGGGCGAGGCATTTTGCCGTAAACCCCGGACCCGCCGTCACCGTCAACACCGCACCATCCAGACTGCGCCGCACCGCACGCCACGCGCTGTTGAGCCGGTCGAACCCCTCGCTCAGCTCAGGTGCCAGCATCTGCCCCGCCTGCGTCAATGTCACGGCGCGGTTCAGGCGGTGGAACAGCGGCGCCCCCAGCTCCGTCTCCAGAGATTTGATCTGAAACGACAGGGCCGCCGGGGTCACATGCAATTCCTGCGCGGCCTTGGCAAAGGACATGTGACGCGCCGCAGCCTCAAAAGCGCGCAGCGCGGTCAGCGGGGGCAGGCGGTCCGGCATCAGATCCTCCGTCAGAAAAGATATTCTTAACTGATAGCATAAGATGTCTCGTTTGTCGCCTTTGATCTGCGCCGCTATCTCATACCCAATCAAGACAGGCTTTAGTGAAAGGGGCCCGACATGCTGGAATCTGCTATCGACACGCGCCACCGCGCCGCGATCCGTGCCGCTCATGACGCCCGAGGCACCATGATGCGCGACGTCTGGCGTGCGCTGTTTCTTCGCCGCAACTGACCGCAGGGCATATGTCCCGACGGTCTGGCAAAGACCCAAGCGCCCCCGAACCTGATGGCTGCGGGGGCGCTTTTTGTTTCTCGGGCAAGGCGGCTTAATCCGTGATCGGCTCCAGCAACTGCTCCAGCTTGTCGCGCAGATGTTCGTGCTGACGGGGCAGTTTCAGCGCCTCGCCCAGATGGGCGAGGTCTTCGTCGCGGTCGAATCCCGGCTCGTTTGTGGCCACCTCGAACAGCACACCACCGGGCGTGCGGAAATAGATCGCCCAGAAATAATCACGGTCAATCACAGGGGTGACGTGGTAGCCGGTGTCGAGCAGGGCGCGCCGCACCTCCTGTTGCGCGGCACGGTCATCTACAGAGAACGCGATGTGATGCACCGATCCCGCCCCCTGCGCGGCAGGGGCTGCGTCGACTTCGGTGATGTCGATGACCTGCGCGTCATTGCCGCCCTCGATGCGGAAGCGGGTGACATTGTCTGTCGTGTCCTCGCGGCTATATCCCATAAAGCGCAACAACTCGGCGCTGGCCTGCGCATCGCGGGGGGACAGACGCATGTCCGCAGAATGAAAGCCGCGAATGGCCACGTCTTCGGGGACCTCTGCGGCCCAAGGGGGGCGGCTGTCCTCCGTCTCGACCAGCGCAAAGCCGTCGCCATCGGGGCCTTTGAACGCCAGCCGCGCCTCGCCCAGCCGCTCGCTGCGGGTCAGCCCTGCGACGTTGAATGTGTCCAGCCGGTCCTGCCAATAGGGCAGGGCACCACGCGGCACCGAAAAGGCGGTGGTCCCGACCTCGCCGGTCCCGGCGCGGCCGCGCGCCGCATGGGGGAACGGGAAGTAGGTCATCACCGTGCCCGGCGCGCCTGCGGCATCGCCGTAATACAGGTGGTAGACGTCCGGCGCGTCAAAATTCACCGTCTTCTTCACCCGGCGCAAACCCAGCGTTTTTGTGAAAAAGCTGTTGTTCTCCTGCGCGCTTGAGGCGAGCGAGGTGACGTGATGCAATCCATTGATCTGTTTCAACATGGCGTATCCTCCGGTTTGCGCGGAATATAGGCTGTGCTTGGGCGCAGGGTATTCGGGGAATTTGCGCGGGAATGGTGCGCCATCGCACGAAAAAGCCCCGGCCAAATGACCGGGGCTACGATAGGGTGCAGTAAACCCATCAAATGTTAGACGAAAAACTGGCCGCCGTTTGCGGAAATCGTCGATCCATTGATGAAGCCGGCATCGTCAGAGGCAAGGAAAGTCACGCAGCGCGCGATCTCTTCGGGTTCGCCCAGACGGCCTGTGGGGATCTGGCCAATGATCGATTCGCGGACCTTTTCCGGCACGGCCATCACCATCTCTGTGGCGATATAGCCGGGGCAGATGGCGTTTGCGGTGATGCCTGCGCGCGCGCCCTCTTGGGCCAGCGATTTGACGATCCCAAGATCGCCTGCCTTGGTCGCGGCATAATTGACCTGCGCGAACTGCCCCTTTTGGCCGTTGATCGACGAGATCACGATCACACGCCCGAATTTACGCTCGCGCATGCCCGGCCAGATCGGATGGATGGTGTTGAACACGCCGGTCAGGTTGGTGTCCACGACCTCTTTCCACTGGTCCGGTGTCATCTTGTGGAACGGCGCGTCGCGGGTAATGCCCGCGTTGGCCACGACGACGTCGATCGGACCCAGATCGGCCTCGACCTGAGCAAGTCCGGCTTTGGAGGCCTCGTAATCCGCGACATTCCACTTGTAGGTCTTGATGCCGGTCGCCTCGGTGAAAGCGGCGGCTTTTTCATCGTTGCCAGCGTAAGTCGCCGCAACTTCATAGCCTTCGGCCTTCAACGCTTTGGAAATTGCTTCTCCGATGCCGCGGCTTCCGCCGGTGACGAGTGCAACTCTTGCCATTTGGGTCTCCTCCCAGTCGTATTTTTTTATGGTAACTTTGTTATCAATATATCACAAAAGTAACAACAATATTGCGCATCGGGTCTGCGAGGTGCGGCGTTTTTGCACCTGCAGCATGGCTGTGTCGGGTAAAAGGCAGGCATCCTCGCGTTCCATTCCTCCCTCGCGGCCACAAAAAAGGGGCACCGCACGGGCGCCCCTTTGATGCGGTCAATAGAAGCTTACGGGCGCTCAAGACACATGGCAACGCCCATACCGCCGCCGATGCACAAAGTTGCCAGACCTTTCTTGGCGTTGCGGCGCTTCATCTCGAACAGCAGGGTGTTCAGGACGCGCGCGCCCGACGCGCCGATGGGGTGGCCGATGGCAATCGCGCCGCCGTTGACGTTCACGATCTCGGGGTTCCAGCCCATGTCCTTGTTCACGGCGCAGGCCTGCGCGGCGAAGGCTTCGTTGGCTTCGACCAGATCCAGATCTTCCGGCTTCCAGCCCGCTTTTTCCAGCGCCTTGCGCGAGGCATAGACGGGACCCACGCCCATGATGGATGGGTCCAGACCGGCCGTTGCATAGGACACGATGCGGGCCAGCGGCTCGATCCCGCGCTTTTCCGCCTCGTCCGCCGTCATCAGCAGCGCACCGGCGGCGCCGTCATTGAGACCCGAGGCATTGCCCGCCGTGACCGACCCGTCACGGGTAAAGGCCGGGCGCAGTTTCTGCATGTTCTCGATCACCGCGCCGTGGCGGATGTATTCGTCCTTATCCATCACGATTTCGCCCTTGCGGGTCTTGATCGTGAAGGGGATCACCTCGTCGTCGAACTTGCCGGCCTTTTGCGCGGCCTCGGCCTTGTTCTGGGAGGCGAGAGCGAATTCATCCTGCATCTCGCGGCTGATCTGCCATTGTTCGGCGACATTCTCGGCGGTCTGGCCCATGTGGTAGCCGTTGAACGCATCCCACAGGCCGTCGCGAATCATCGTGTCGATGTACTGCACATCGCCCATTTTATAGCCGTTGCGCAGGTTTTGCGCGTGGGGGCTCATGGACATGTTTTCCTGACCACCGGCGCATACGATGGCCGCGTCGCCCAGCTGGATGTGCTGAGCGGCCAGCGCCACGGCCCGCAGGCCCGATCCGCAGACCTGATTGATGGACCAAGCGGCGGATTCGATGGGCAGACCTGCATTCACATGGGCCTGACGTGCGGGGTTCTGCCCTTGGGCTGCGGTCAATACCTGACCCAAAATCGTCTCGGAAACCTCACCTTTTTCGATGCCGGCGCGCGCGACCAGTGCTTCCAGAACAGCGGCGCCCAGATCGTGGGCGGGGGTGTTCGCAAAAGAACCGCCAAAGCTGCCAACTCCGGTGCGGGCGGCGCTTGCGATAACGACGTTTGTCATGTGGTGTCCTCCAGACCTGGCGTGTCTGCACCTGCCGAAATTGGCGATCCGCTCCCTGCGGGGTGCTTCTGTCGCGCCTGTCAGGTCCCTGAATTAACCCATTTGCCGTCGCAGAAAAAGAGGTTCCGTGCGATGCGGCGGTGCGGCATAGGCTACGCGCGTTTGCGGCTGTTGGCCTCGCGCCACGTCGGGGTGACCGTGGGCGCGCCGTAGAAAAAGCCCTGAAGGCAGTCCACGCCAATGGCTTGCAAGCAGTCTGCATCCGCGCCGCTCTCGATGCTTTCGGCGACGGTGAACATATCAAATTGCACAGCGATCTGCACGATCGCCGAGACGAGCACCTGATTGTCGGGGTCTGCCGCAATCCCCTTACAAAAAGCGCCGTCAATTTTCAGCACATCAAAGCTGAAATCCTTGAAGTGGCGCAGCGCCGTGTACCCTTGCCCGAAATCGTCGATGGCAAAGGTGATTCCCTTGACCTGCAGGTCCTGCATGAAAGTCACCACAAGTTCGGGCACCAGCATGGCAGACTGTTCCGTGATTTCCAGAATAAGCCGTTCCGCCACAGTCGGATCCGCCGCCAGTCCACGGTTGAGCGTGCGCATCCACTTTTTATATCCGATGGATCGGGCAGACATGTTGATGGACAGTCGCAATTCGGGCACGCGGGCGAGCTCGGCCAGGCCTTTCTCCAATGCGATACAGTCCAGCAGCCGCCCGTATTCCGTGCTTTCAACCGCATCAATGAAATCGGCGGCAGGGATCACGCGGCCGGTTTCGTCCAGAACGCGGATCAGCCCCTCGTGAAAGGCGATGCGATCCGGATGGACCGAGGTCACCACGGGCTGGAACGCCAGCATGACCTGCCGGTGCTGGATGGCGCGGCGTACCATATCAATTGTACCGGCATCACGCGCAGTTACGGCATGATCCAGCGGATTACGCGGACCTGTCATGATCTTTCCCATTTTCCAGCTCCGACCTGTGGCAGAGCCCCCAACCGCCTGCCATCTGACACCGCACCAATTAAGCCCGCGTTAAAGTGCGGCTTTGTCCTAAATTGTTCCGAAAGCTTTCAGCCGCCCTCCACGCCGCAGCCCAAACACTGCGGTTGACACCACGCACAGGCCGTGTATTTGAGCGCCTTCATTGGTGTTGGTGGCCCTCGCAAGGGGATGCCTGTCAATCCGGGGTGCCGGTTCGCCGGTCCGGAAAGAGGACAACGCCCTTCGAACCTACAGAAGGAGATCAGCCGTGACAAAACGCACGTCTGCCAAATACAAAATCGACCGCCGCATGGGCGAAAACATCTGGGGCCGTCCGAAGTCCCCGGTCAATCGTCGTGAATACGGCCCCGGCCAGCACGGCCAGCGTCGTAAGCAGAAGCTGTCCGACTTCGGTCTGCAGCTGCGCGCCAAGCAGAAGCTCAAGGGCTACTACGGCGACATGACCGAAAAGCAATTCCGTCGCATCTATGCCGAGGCAGAGCGTGTGAAGGGTGACACCGGTGAAAACCTGATCGGCCTGCTCGAGCGCCGTCTGGACGCCGTCGTCTACCGCGCGAAATTCGTGCCGACCGTCTTTGCTGCACGTCAGTTCGTGAACCACGGCCACGTGCTAGTGAACGGCAAGCGCGTCAACATCCCCTCCTACCGTGTGAAAGAGGGTGACGTGATCGAGGTCCGCGAGAAGTCCAAGCAGATGACCGCGCTTCTCGAAGCTGTCCAACTGGCAGAGCGTGACGTCCCCGATTACATCGAGGCCGACCACTCCAAAATGACTGCGACCTTCGTGCGCACCCCCGGCCTGTCGGACGTGCCCTACGCGGTTCAGATGGAACCGAACCTGGTTATCGAATACTACGCTCAGAACTAAGCGTAACAGACGTAGGGCGGTGCTATGCGCCGCCCGACTTTGGGGCCGCCCTTTGGGGTGGCCTTTTTGTTTGCCGGAACAGCAATGCGCCGGATCATAGCGCCAAACGCACCAAGGCCGCCGTTCCGGTAGGAACGACGGCCTTGGTCACATCCGCATCAGCGGATCGCTACATCATTCAGACGTAGTAAATGTCGCGGAACACGTGGTGCGCGATGCCTTCGCGGGTCAGGCCGCGTTTTGCCAGCTCTGCATCGGACAGGCCCTGCAGGCGTTCGATTTCCTTCATGCGGTGGCTGGATTCAGCCGCGCGGGTCAGCGTGTCCATCATACCGTGGAACATGCTGCTCAGGATGCCGCGACGGGCGCTGTCGTCATATGTAATATGTGCCATAGCGTTTATGCCTCTTCGGTTGGAACGATTGCTCCCCTCCGTGCCACCAATCTATGCCGCACTGCGGCGTAGGACCACTGCCAGTGCAGCATACCGGCTGTCCACCTTATGCATGGCTTCAACATTTAGATGAATTTTACACGTATTAACGTCGCCCTAAGCGGGCTACTCCGCAGCCATGGCCTGACGGTCGGCAAAGGGTGCGAAACGCGCGCGCAAGGCCGGGCTGACATGCGTCAGCCGCCCGCCGCAAATGGTGGCATCGACAGTGCGGCGCTTGCGGTGAACCAGCACCAGATCCGCCCGCAGCCCAGCCGCAATCTGCCCGCGATCCGCAAGCCCCAGCAGGCGGGCAGGGGTGCACGATACCATGGCCCAAGCGTCTTCCAAGCCGCATCCACCGCCCTGTGTCACCGCAAAGGCCCCAGGCACCAGCGCATTAAACGCCCCGGCAGAGACCAGCACATCGCCGAGGCCTGCGTGGATCAGATCCAGCGTGGCCAAAGGTGCCGCGCCGGGCGCGCGCTCGCATAACTCTGACGCAGACAGTAGGATCGGCGCATCCGCCGCCCGCGCCAGCGCCGCCGCCGCGCGGCGCACCGGCAGGGCACACAGCCGTGCGCCAATCTGGTTGTAATAGTCACGGGTTTCGCCATCCGCATCACCCAGACTGCCAAAGGGCACCTCCAGTGCCTCAAGCATATCGGCCACACGGCATAAATGTCGTGGCACGTCAGGGGCTTGCGCCCGCCGCGTGTCAAGCGCTGTGCGATAGTCTTCCGCCGCCTGACTCGATATGGCCGGATCGACCAGCGCCTTTTGGGCCGCATTGTCCAGCGTATCGGTGAACAGCAGGCTGGCGACCGGATGACGCCGAAGCGTGGTCACAAGGCGGTCCTGCGTGTCGACGCTGTGTGTCTCCAACACCAGTTGCGGCAGCAGATCGCAGAATGGCATTCGCTTAGCGCCGTGCAGATGTGTCAACGCGGCGGCGCAGCGGTCAGGCGCATAGCCGCCGCCTTGCCAGCCCCACCCCAGTGCGACGCTTGCCGTGGTCACTCCAGCGGCAGCGGCGTCATGGGCCGCGCGGCTCAGCGCATCAGCGGCGGCAGAGCTGTCCGCGCCGCCCATCTGCTCCGTCACCAGCGGGCCGTGCAGATCAACGATCCCCGGCAGCACCAGATAGTCGCCCAGATCCACCTGCGCAAAAGTCCCATCACAGATCAATCCATCGGCAAAGGCCACAGGGGTATCCGAGAATCCCTCGGGGCGCAGGACGGCTGCACCGCTCAGGCACAGGGGAGGAAGACAAGCTGGCATGGGTCTGCTCGGGACGATGAGTGTTACCTGATGCATAATCGGGCAATGTATCGTGGCCGTGACATTCACGCCGAAAACCCCTTATTTTCATCGCAAAACCTGGGATTTAGCGTAAATTATTCGTGACAGGGCAGGGGCCACAGGACAGGGCGGTCTACAGATCAGAAGGCCCCAAGGCTTGACCGGCCAACGGGCATCCTTTATACGCGCGAGCGTCGACAAGGCATTTAACGCCGCGGCAAGGACGAGCAGGGCCGGACCACCGGCCCTCTTTGTTTTGCGGCAAGCTCAGTGACCAACCAAGACCGGCGGAGCCAACCGTGCGGCCAGTGAAAACCGATGAAAAGGAAACCAGACGTATATGTCTAACGCATCCATGGAAGAGTTCGAAGCACTCCTGAACGAGAGCCTCGAGATGGACACGCCCGATGAGGGCACAGTTGTCAAAGGCAAGGTCATCGCAATCGAAGCGGGCCAGGCCATCATCGACGTCGGCTACAAGATGGAAGGCCGTGTCGAGCTAAAAGAATTCGCAGAGCCGGGCGAACAGCCCGAAGTCTCTGTCGGTGACGAAGTCGAGGTTTACCTCCGCGCCGCCGAAAACGCCCGTGGCGAAGCTGTTATCTCCCGCGAGATGGCGCGCCGCGAAGAAGCATGGGACCGCCTCGAAAAAGCATACGCCGACGACCAGCGCGTCGAAGGTGCGATCTTTGGCCGTGTCAAAGGTGGCTTCACCGTCGATCTCGGCGGCGCCGTGGCCTTCCTGCCCGGCTCTCAGGTTGACGTGCGCCCCGTGCGCGACGCAGGCCCGCTCATGGGTCTCAAGCAGCCGTTCCAGATCCTCAAGATGGACCGTCGCCGTGGCAACATCGTTGTGTCGCGCCGCGCGATCCTCGAAGAATCCCGCGCCGAACAGCGCGCCGAAGTTATCGGCAAGCTGCAGGAAGGCGATTCGGTTGACGGTGTGGTCAAGAACATCACCGAGTACGGCGCATTCGTCGACTTGGGCGGCGTTGACGGCCTGCTGCACGTGACCGACATGGCATGGCGCCGTGTGAACCACCCCTCCGAAATCCTGTCGATCGGTGAAACTGTCAAAGTGCAGGTCATCAAGATCAACAAGGACACGCACCGTATCTCCCTGGGCATGAAGCAGCTGCAGGAAGATCCGTGGGATCTGGTGGGCGTCAAGTACCCGCTGGGCTCCGTGCACAAAGGCCGCGTGACCAACATCACCGATTACGGTGCATTTGTTGAGCTCGAAGCCGGTGTCGAAGGTCTGGTTCACGTCTCCGAGATGTCCTGGACCAAGAAGAACGTGCACCCCGGCAAGATCGTCTCCACCTCTCAGGAAGTGGACGTGATGGTTCTGGAAATCGACCCCTCCAAGCGTCGTGTTTCCCTTGGCCTGAAACAGACCCAGCGCAACCCGTGGGAAGTGTTTGCTGAAACGCACCCCGAGGGCACGCAGGTCGAAGGCGAAGTCAAGAACATCACCGAATTCGGTCTGTTCATCGGTCTCGAAGGCGAGATCGACGGCATGGTTCACCTCTCCGACCTGTCCTGGGACGAGCGCGGCGAAGACGCGATCCAGAGCTACCAGAAGAACGACGTTGTTCAGGCGGTGGTCTCCGAAGTCGACGTCGAGAAAGAGCGCATCTCGCTCTCGATCAAGGCGCTGGGTGGTGACAAGTTCGCAGAAGCCGTTGGCGGCGTGAAGCGTGGTGCCATCATCACCGTTGAAGTGACCGCAATCGAAGACGGCGGCATCGAAGTGGAATACGAAGGCATGAAGTCCTTCATCCGCCGCTCCGACCTGTCCCGCGATCGTGCCGAGCAGCGCCCCGAGCGCTTCAACACCGGCGACAAGATCGACGTCCGCGTCACGAACATCGATTCGAAAACGCGCCGTCTGGGTCTGTCGATCAAGGCACGCGAAATCGCAGAAGAGAAAGAAGCCGTGGAACAGTTCGGTTCCTCCGACGCAGGCGCGTCGCTGGGCGACATTCTCGGCGCGGCTTTGAAGGGCGGCGACGAGTAATCGTCTCTTCCATATCGTTTAAAGAAGGCCTCCGCCCACGCGGGGGCCTTTTTCGTTGCACGGAGTGCGGGGCAGGGGGCTTCGATAAACCATCCCTCAAGCGTGTAAAAATAATGGCGCTCTCCCAAAGGATTTCCTAACCTAAGGAAAATGGACCGGCGTGGAGACAGGGTATGAAACGGTTTGTGGTGTCACTCGGGCTGCTATTGGGCACAACGCTGCCTGCCCTCGCCCAAAGCTCCGGCCAGATCGTCATACCCGATGACGGCAGCCAGATCGTTGAAGGCGGTCCTGCACCGCTTCAAGGCAGCACCGAATTCATCATGAAGCCGATCACCGTCGAGGGGCAGAACCAGCTGCGTGGCCGTTTCGGCGGGGCATGGGCCGAGGGCGAGATTAAACAGCGCGCGGCCCTGACCTGCGGCGAGGCGGGCATGCGACTGATCTACTTCAAGGCAGAGACACCCGACAGCAAAAGCCGCCGTGAATTCGCTGCCGTCTGCCAATAGGGCAAAGCGCCGCCACGTCACCCGAATCGCCGCACGGGACGGGGTGGGTGAAATTTTCGCTGACCCCAATCTTGACCCCGGCACTGCCAAAACCATCATCAATCCCACGAAAAGCCTGCCAAGCGCATGCAAAATAAGACAATTATTGCGTTTTCAAAGGTTCCCGTAACGGATCGGTATGCTTATAGTTTTCCAATAACGCTCCTCGACTAACGGAAGGCGCGACAGGGGGAAGTAAAGAATGATCAGATCAGAACTGATCCAGAAGATTGCGGACGAGAACCCGCATCTGTATCAGCGGGATGTAGAGCGGATCGTGAACACGATCTTCGAAGAAATCACCAATGCCATGGCCCGGGGCGACCGGGTCGAGCTGCGGGGCTTCGGGGCGTTTTCGGTCAAGAAACGGGATGCGCGCACCGGCCGGAACCCCCGCACGGGTGAAGCGGTCGAGGTCGAGGAAAAGCACGTCCCCTTCTTCAAGACCGGCAAGCTCCTGCGGGACCGCCTGAACGGGAAATAACTCATGCGCTACATTCGCTATGCTGTCTACGCGGTGGTCGCCATCGTGTTGATCATCGTGTCGCTGGCCAACCGCGATATGGTCACGCTCAGCACGCTGCCTGACGGAATGGCAGCGATCCCGGGGATGGGCTGGCTGGCCATAGCGGTAGAGCTGCCTCTGTTCATCGTGGTCTTGGGCGCGATCTTGCTGGGTTTTGTGCTGGGCGAGCTGTTCGAATGGCTGCGGGAGCACAAATACCGCGTCGAAGCCCGCACCAAACAGGGCGAAGTCCGCAAACTTGAACGCGAGCTGAAAAAGACCCAGGTTGAACGCGACAAGGATAAGGACGAAGTGCTGGCCATTCTCGACCAGTCCCGCGCCTGATCCTGATCTCCTTACGCTGACACAGGGGACCTCTAACCAGAGGTCCCCATTCCTTTTCCGGAGCCCAAATGACCCAAATTCGCGTCAAGATCTGCGGAATCACCCGTGCAGAAGACATCGAGTCGCTGACCCGTTCCGGCGCAGCCTATGTGGGCTTCAACTTCTTTCCCAAGAGCCCACGCTACGTGTCCGCCGATCAGGCCCGCGAACTGGCGCTGCTTTGCCAGCCCGGGCTTGCCAAGGTTGCCTTGGTCGTCGATCCCGACGATGACCTTCTGGACGAAATCACCGCCAAAGTCCCGCTCGATTTCATACAGTTACACGGCAAGGAAACCCCGCAGCGCGTCAGTGAGGTCCGCGCGCGCTACGGCCTCCCAGTGATCAAGGCCGTGGGTCTCGCCACCGAGGAAGACCTTGAAAAGATCGATACTTTCATGGCCATCGCAGACCAACTGCTGATCGACGCGAAACCGCCGAAAGATGCCATTCTGCCCGGCGGAAATGGCCTGCCGTTTGATTGGCGTCTGATTGCGGGCCGCCGTTGGCCCAAACCATGGCTTCTGGCAGGCGGGCTGACCGAGGCCAATGTCGCACAAGCTATTGCAATGACCGGTGCAAACCAGGTGGATCTGGCCTCCGCCGTCGAAAGCGCGCCCGGCATCAAAGACGCCGCCAAGATCGACGCTTTTGTGCGCGCCGCCAAATCAGAGCGGATCCCTCGCCTCTGAGTGCAGCGCACGATCTTCTGTCGGATTTAGGTATTTTGACCAAGGAAAAACGCAAACACGTGCATTGCTTTTCCTTGGGCCAAATACCTAAATGAAACGGCAGCCGAGGGCGTCGTACCTTAGATCAGGTCCAGAACCTTTTCAGGCGGGCGGCCAATCACGGCCTTTGTGTCTGTGATCAAAACCGGCCTTTCGATCAGCTTGGGATTCGCAGCCATTGCGGCCAGAAGATCTTCTTGGCTGCTGTCTTTCGTAAGACCAGCCGCCTTGAAAGCCGCCTCTTTAGTGCGCACCATTTCAAGTACGGGGCAGTTCAGGCGTGCAAGAAGCCCGCGCAATTCATCCAAACTCGGTGGGTCATCAAGATAGCGGCGCAAGATCACGTCTTGGCCGCGCGCCTGCAATAGAGACAATGCATCGCGGGATTTCGAACAGCGGGGATTGTGCCACAGGATCAAAGCCATTTATTGCGTCCTGTGCCAACGGCCTGTGCGACATTGGCAAACCCATCGCGGGCCAGCAGGCGATCCAGACCCGTTGCGATGTCGGCTCCGAGGCTGAGGCCGTGATAGATGAGCGCAGTGTAAAGTTGTACCGCCGACGCCCCGGCGCGGATTTTTTCGTAGGCTTGTTCTGCCGAGCTGACACCGCCGACGCCGATGATGGGCAACGCGCCGTTTGTCAGCTGGGACAGCTGTGCGAGCGTCCTTGTCGATTTCTCGAACAGGGGGGTGCCCGATAGCCCCCCGGCCTCAGCCTTATGTGTTGATTGTAGGCCATCGCGGTCGAGCGTCGTATTGGTTGCGATCACGCCAGACACTCCGGACGAGAGCGCGACTTCGGCGACATCTTCCAATCCCTGCCTGTCCAGATCCGGCGCGATTTTCAGGAAAACGGGGATCGGTTTCGGCAGCGCATCGCGGGCCTGCATCACCCCCGCAAGCAAGGCTGCCAGCGCCTCTTTGCCTTGCAGATCGCGTAGTTTTTCGGTGTTCGGCGAAGACACGTTCACTGTCGCGAAATCGAGATGCGCTCCGCAGTGGCGCAGGACTTTCGCGAAATCCTCTGCTCGGTCGGTGCTGTCTTTATTCGCGCCAAGGTTCAGGCCGAGAATCATATTGTCAGGACGGGTCGCCAGCCGTTTGGCCGCGACCTCCATCCCGTCATTGTTGAACCCGAAACGGTTGATCGCGGCGTGGTCTTCGGTCAGGCGAAACAGGCGGGGTTTGGGGTTGCCGGGTTGCGGGCGGGGCGTGATCGCGCCCACTTCGACAAAACCGAAACCGGCCCGTGCGAGCGGTTGCAAAACTTGCGCGTTCTTGTCAAATCCCGCTGCAAGACCCACGGGGTTGTCCAGTCGCAACCCCGCGATGGTCGTGGCCAGACGGTCCGAGGTCACGCGGCCCACCACAGGCACAAGCCCGCTTTGTAGCGCTTTGATTGCGAGTCCATGCGCGGTTTCCGGGTCTAAGCGATGCAGCGCGGCAAGGCCGATTTTTTCAATCGTTTTCATGCAAATCCATCCGGGAAGCGGTGCCCCTCATCTTCCAACGGCAAAGGTTGGCACCATTCGATATGTTCCAGTTTCAGCGGGCCATAGTAATGCGGAAACAAGGCGCCGCCGCGCGATTCCTCCCACTTCAGGCCGTCATCCATCCGCTCTGCCTCCAGCGCGGCCAGAAACAGGCCGTCTTCGCCCGCGAAATGTTTGGCGGCTGTTTCACGGGCCTGAGCTGCTGTTGAAAAATGGATATAGCCATCGGCAATATCGACAGGGGCACCTTGGGTCTCGCCCGCCTCGCGCAGGGCGACCCATTCATCGGAACGGAGAATCTTGTAAATCTGCATAGCGATGGGATGCCGCGTTGCACCCGGCAAATCAAGCATCGCCTTAAATCTCATCACCTATCGATCCAATACGCTGTGGATAAACGGCATTTCCCCTACGATACCTTGCAGGAACCTTTGACATACAGGGCGGCGCGGTGTCTGCTCTGCCCATAAAACAGACGACAGAGAGGGTCTCATGCGTTTTCTCATGACCACCGCCGCCGCCGCATTGATCGCCGGCGCAGCCCAGGCCGATTATAGCCTGACAATCCTGCACACCAACGACTTCCACGACCGGTTCGAACCGATCTCCAAGTACGATTCGACCTGCGGATCTGAGGACAACGCCGAAGGCAAATGCTTTGGCGGCATGGCGCGCATGGTCACCGCCATCTCCGAGGCCCGTGCCGCAGCACCGGGCGATGTCCTGCTGCTTGACGCAGGCGACATGTTCCAGGGCTCGCTTTTCTTCACCCAATACGGTGGCGATCTGGCGGCGGAATTCATGACCGCGCTCGACTACGATGCCATGGCGGTCGGCAACCACGAATTCGACAAAGGCCCCGAAGGCCTGTCCGACTTCCTCGACAAGGTCGAATTCCCCGTGCTCTCTGCCAACATCGACGTCAGCCAGAACAACATGCTGGCCGGTCGCGTGGCAAAATCTGTCGTCCTGCAGCCCGGTGACGAAAAAATCGGCGTGGTCTCTGTGCTGGCCGAAGACACGCCCGAAACGTCGTCCCCCGGCGACACGGTGATCTTCTCGTCGATGGTTGACGCGGCGCAGGCCGAAATCGACAGCCTGTCCGAGGACGGCGTGAACAAGATCATCCTGCTGACCCACGTGGGCCTTCCCGGCGACAAGAAGCTCGCCGATGAACTCACCGGCGTCGACCTGATCATCGGTGGCCACAGCCACACCTTGCTGGGCGATATGGATGGCGCAGCGGGCAGCTATCCCACCATGCAAAACGATGTGCCGATCGTGACCGCCTATGCCTATGGCAAATACTTGGGCGAGCTGTCGGTCACCTTTGACGACGACGGTGCGGTGACAGAAATCACCGGCGCACCAAAGCTGCTCGACGCCTCCGTGGCAGAGGACGAGGCAACCGTTGCGCGCATCGCCGAACTGGCCGGACCGCTCGAAGAGATGCGCCAGACCGTGGTGGCCGAAACCGCGGAAGCGATCGAAGGCTCGCGCGATGTCTGCCGTGCCATGGAATGCCCCATGGGCAACCTCGTGGCCGATGCGATGCTTGACCGGGTCAAGGATCAGGGCGTCGAAATCGCTATCCAGAACGGCGGCGGCGTGCGCGCCTCCATCGACGCAGGCGAAGTCACCATGGGCGAGGTCCTGACAGTTCTGCCGTTCCAGAACACGCTGTCGACCTTCCAGGTCACTGGCGCCACCATGATCGAGGCGCTGGAAAACGGTGTCGGCCAGATCGAAGAGGGCGCAGGCCGCTTCCCGCAAGTGGCGGGCATGTCCTTCACCGTTGATCCTTCCGCAGAGCCGGGCAGCCGCATTTCCGACGTCATGGTCGGCGGCGCCCCCATCGAAGAGGACAAGCTCTACGGCGTGGTCTCCAACAACTACGTGCGCAACGGTGGCGACGGCTACGGCATGTTTGTGGACGCGGAAAACGCCTATGACTTCGGCCCGGATCTGGCGGACGTGATGGCGGAATACATCGCCGCAAACGCGCCCTACGTCCCCTACACCGATGGCCGGATCAAGGTGGCGGGCGAATAAGCCCCCCACTTTAGGCCAACGACCAAGGCCCCGCTCCCGATCACCGGGGGCGGGGTTTTTTCTTGGGTAAAATACCTCGGGGAGTCGCAGCCTGCTGCGACGGGGCAGCGCCCCATTAACAAGTGATGACGTAACGTCAGGTGCGAGGGTTAACAACCGACCGGTTTTTGCCCTGAACCGGCCGGTTCACCGGTTAACCGACGGTCACGTTGATGAACAAACCCTTCCAGCCTTGTGATCTGCATAGTGGCAGACACAAGGTCTGGGGACAAAGGTTAACGGAGCGGTGGGTTAACCCCACCGCGCGCAGCGTTAGATGGCTTGGATTTTAACCCCACCGTACTGGGACGATTCAGGCGGCACCGCCTTCGGTGAATTGCAGCCGCGCCAGTTGCGCATAAAGCCCGTCTTTGGCCACCAGCTCGTCGTGGGTGCCCTGCGCTACGATGCGGCCTGCTTCCATCACGATGATGCGGTCGGCCTTTTTCACGGTGGCCAGACGGTGCGCCACGATCAGCGTGGTGCGGCCCTCGGCCAGCCTGTCCACGGCGGTCTGCACCAGCCGCTCCGATTGCGCGTCCAGCGCGCTTGTGGCCTCGTCCAGCAGCAGCACCGGCGCGTCCCGCAGGATGGCGCGGGCAATGGCCACACGCTGTTTTTGCCCGCCGGACAGCATGACGCCACGCTCCCCAAGCGAGGTCTCATAGCCCTCGGGCAATTGGCTCAGGAACTCATGGGCGGCGGCGGCACGGGCGGCGGCTTCGACCTCCGCATCCGATGCGTCAGGTCGTCCAAAGCGGATATTGTCACGGGCAGAGGCGGCAAAAATCATCGGGTCCTGCGGCACCAGCGCCATATGCGCGCGAAAGCTGTCGCGGGCCATGTTCGTCAGCGCCACACCGTCCAGCGTGATGCGCCCCTCCGACGGATCATAGAAACGCTGAAGCAGTTGAATAATTGTGGTTTTCCCCGCACCGGACGGGCCGACAAAGGCCACGGTTTCGCCCGGCTGGATGTCCAGCGTCACACCGTCCAGCGCCGACACCGCAGGGCGCGCAGGATAGGCAAAGCGCACCCCCTCGAACCCGATGGCCCCGCGCACGGGCTGGGGCAGGGGGGCGGGTGTCGCGGGATCGCGCACGCTGTCCTCGGCCTGCAGCAGATCAACCAGACGCTCGGTTGCGCCCGCCGCGCGCTGCAGCTCGGAAAACGTCTCCGACAGCGCGCCCACCGCGCCTGCCACCATGACAGAATAGATCACGAACTGGATCAGGACGCCCGCGCTCATCTCGCCTGCGCGCACGTCCCATGCGCCCACCCACAGCACGCCGACGATGCCTGTAAACACAAGCGAAATCACGATGGCTGTCAGGGCGGCGCGGGTCCAGATCCGCTTTTTGGCGGCGTCAAAGCTCTTTTCCGTTACACGCGCGAAATCGGCGCGCGACAGCGGCTCATGGGTGTAGGCCTGCACGGTTTGCACCGCGCTGAGCGCCTCGGACGCATTGCCCGACGATTGCGCGATCCAGTCCTGATTTTCGCGGCTCAGCACCCGCATCCGCCGTCCCAGCACCGCAATCGGCACCACCACCAGCGGCACGATCAACAGCACCAGTCCCGTCAGCTTGGCCGAGGTGAACAGCATCAGCACCAGCCCGCCCGTAAACAGCAGCAGATTGCGCAAGGCGATGGAAATCGACGACCCGATCACCGACAGGATCAGGGTGGTGTCCGTTGTGATGCGGCTCAGCACCTCGCCGGTCATGATCTTTTCGTAAAAGGCCGGCGACAGCCCGATCACGCGGTCAAACACAGCCATGCGGATGTCCGCCACAACCCGTTCACCCAGCCGCGTCACCAAGGCATAGCGCAGCGCGGTCCCAACGGCCAGAATGGCGGCCACGCCCAGAGCGGCTCCGAAGTAGCGGTCCAGCATGGCGCCGTCTGTGCCGTTGAAATTGTCCACGACACGGCGCACGGCCATCGGCAGCACAAGCGAGGTGCAGGCGGTCAGGATCAGGGCCGCGATGGCTGCGAGCATGAGCCCGCGATAGGGCCGCACAAAGGGCCAGAGCGCGCGCAAAGCGCCCACGTTTTTGGACTTTTCGCGCTCGTCGCCCGTGGTGTCTGCCGGTGTGCGCGCCATGCCGCCTCCAAGGATATAATGCACCGGCGGTTTTGGGGGCAGCGGCCCATATGGTCAAGCGCTCATGGCGGACAATAGCGTCGCAGGCGGCATATGCGGGAATAAAAACCGGGGGGGGAACTGGAGCGGGTACACGGGATCGAACCGAGATAACCTGCTTGGAAGGCAGGGGCTTTACCATTAAGCTATACCCGCTCGGGTGAGCCGTGATTAAGCCAGCCGCCGCCCGCGGTCAAGCCGGTTTCCGGCCGCTTTTGCAAAGGAGTGCGCGGTGGCGCGGGTTGTCATTCTGTCCAGCTTTGTGGCCTGCGGTCACGTGGGGCTGTCGGCGGGCCAGCCGGTGTTGCAGGCCCTTGGCCACGAGGTGATCGGCCTGCCGAGCGTGGTTCTGTCCAATCATCCCGGACTGGGCGTGCCGGGCGGGGCTGTGACACCGGTGGACCAGTTGCACGCTATGGTCGGGGCTTTGTTCGATCACGGGTTGCTGAAGGGGGCCGACGCGCTTCAGACGGGGTATTTGCCGACACCAGACCACGTGGATCTTGCGGTCGGGTTAATCGACCGGTTGCGCGCGGATTTGCCAGCGCTGCGCGTTGTCGTCGATCCCGTTTTTGGCGATGCGCCCGGGGGGCTGTATTTGCCCGAACCTGTCGCTGGTGCGATTGCCAAGGCTTTGGTCCCGCGCGCCGATATCATCACCCCAAACCGTTTCGAGGCGGATTGGCTGGCGCAACGGGGCGCGGATACCGCACGCGTGGTTGAAACCTCGGCCGAGGTGGCTGGCCGGTTTGGCGTTCTGGATCATGCGCAGGACACACCCACGTTCTACCCCGTGCAGCGGCATGGCGGCGTCCCGCATGGGACAGGGGATGCGCTGGCGGCGTTTCTGGCGGCCGGGGTGTCATTGGGGCAGGCCCTTGGTTATCTGCAATGCCTCATCAAACACAGTCTTGGTGCGCCGCATCTGGCCATCGCTGCGTCGCAGCCCCATTGGACCGAAGCCCCCGCCCACATAGGAGAGCCGCATGGCCTTTGACTTTATCTTTATGTTGACCTCGAACGACCGCACGATCCCGGATGCACGGGCGCGGCTGGAGCAGGTGCTGGAAAGTGGCGTGCGTCACATCGGCTTCAAGGATGTGGGCCTGCCCTTTGACGAGCTGCGCGAACTGGCGCAGGTCATCCGGCAGGCCGGTGGTCGGTCTTACCTCGAGGTGGTCAGTCTGGATGCGGAGAGCGAGATCGCCTCTGCCCGTGCGGCGGTGTCGCTGGATGTGGATTGCCTGCTGGGCGGCACCCGCGCGCCCGAGGTCACAGCCATCACTCGCGATCACCCGCTGCGCTACTATCCGTTTCCCGGGCGGATCGTTGGCCACCCGTCGGTGCTGCAAGGCCCCGCCGAGGCGATCATCGACAGCGCCCGCCGCTTGACCGATCTGGAACATGTGCACGGTCTGGACCTGTTGGCCTATCGGTTTGACGGGGATGTGCCTGCCTTGATGGCGCAGCTTTGCGCGGCGGTGACAAAGCCTGTGATCATGGCCGGATCAATCGACCGGCAGGCACGGGTCGAGGCTGCAGCACAAGCGGGCGCGGCCGGGTTCACCGTGGGCAGCGCCGCGCTGGACGGGGTGTTCCCCGCAGAAACCGAAGGCTTCATCGGCCAGCTTCAGTCCATCTTGCGCATGACGGGGCAAGCCCGCCGCCTGTCCCGCGCGCCGCGCCGGATCGCCTTGGTGGCGCACAACAACCGCAAGGCACATTTGCGGGCATGGGTGCTGCGCCACGCTCAGCTTTTGTCCGGCCAGCGGGTGATCAGCACCGGCAGCACAGGCCGTATGATCACAGACGCGTTGCCCGATCTCGCCGTCAAACGCTTGCAGCGCGGGGCGTTGGGTGGGGACCAGCAACTTGGCGCGCTGATCGCGACCGGAGA
The DNA here is from genome assembly GCF_048553715.1 of Sagittula sp. SSi028. Lineage (NCBI taxonomy): Bacteria > Pseudomonadati > Pseudomonadota > Alphaproteobacteria > Rhodobacterales > Roseobacteraceae > Sagittula > Sagittula sp. SSi028. Next base: position 113,761 of record NZ_JBLZNC010000003.1, read on the forward strand.
GCTTGACGCGGTGGTGTTCTTTGCCGATCCGTCGGGTGGTCACGCGGGGGATGCGGATCTGCAGGCGCTGACACGCTTGGCGATTTACCACGATACGCCGCTGGCCCTGTCGCCCTCTGCAGCAGATGCCTTGCTGGCGGGCATGATAGGTGTGTGACGCCCGCAGGATCTGCGGCATAGATTGACAGCGGCAGATCACCCGGCGCACCGTCCGGTCAGAGCAGACAAAAGGGTGTGCCATGAAGCATGTGGCAATCATCGGGGCGGGGATCGTCGGGGTGTCGACCGCGATCTGGCTGCAGCGCGCGGGATGCACGGTGACATTGATCGACGCCAAGGCCCCGGGGGAGGGGGCCAGCCACGGCAATGGCGGGGTTCTGGCCAGCGCGGCGGTTGTGCCAGTGTCGGTGCCAGGACTGCTGGCGCAGGCCCCACGTATGCTGCTGGACCCTGACCAACCCTTGTTCCTGCGCTATCGCTATTTGCCTAAACTGATCCCTTGGGGGTTGCGGTTCCTGCGTGAGGCCACCGCCGAAGGGGTGCGCAAACGCGCCCGTGCGGCGACCTCGCTTATCGGGGACAGCCTGAACGATCATCTTGCACTGGCCAGTGGGACCGGGGCCGAACGCTACATCGTGCCGACCGATTACCTGTACCTCTACGGCAGCCGCGCCGAATACGAGGCCGACGCTCTGACCTGGCAGGTGCGGCGCGAGATGGGATTTCGATGGGACCTGCTGGAGGAGGCGCCGCTGCGCGCCTTTGATCCCTGTTACGGCCCCGACATGCGCTTTGCCGCGCGCCTGCCCGATCACGGGCGCATTCGCGATCCGGGCCGATATGTCAAAACGCTGGCGGATCATGTGGCGGCGGAGGGCGGGCGTGTCCTGCGCGCAAACGTCGCCGATATCATACGCGAGAACGGGCGCGTGACAGGCGTGCGAATGGGCGGGGACCGGCTGGACTGTGACGCGGTGGTGCTGGCGGCGGGGGCGTGGTCGAACACGCTGGCAAAGCGGTTGGGTCTGAAGATCCCGCTCGACACAGAGCGCGGCTATCATCTGGAACTCTACGGTCCCAATATCATGCCGAAAACGCCACTGATGGTGGCCAGCGGCAAATTCGTCGTCACCCCGATGGACGGGCGGTTGCGACTGGCGGGCGTGGTGGAATTCGGCGGGCTTCAGGCGGGGGCGTCGCGGGCGCCCTTTGCGCTGTTGGACCGGCACATTCGAAAGGCGCTGCCGCAGCTTCGGTGGGAAAAGACCGTCGAATGGATGGGCCACCGCCCCAGCATGAGCGACTCGCTGCCGGTGATCGGTCCGGCGGCGACCGCGCCGGGGGCCTATCTTGCCTTTGGTCACGATCATGTTGGCCTGACAGGCGGGCCAAAGACGGGTCGTATGCTGGCGCAGATGATTTGTGGGCAGACGCCGAATATCGACATGGCCCCCTTCAGCCCCGCCCGATTTGACCCGTAACGCCCGCCGTCGGTTGTTCAGATTTTAGGCAGTTATCCCCAGTCGGTTTAGGGATTGTTTCCAATTGGCCGCCAAACTCTTCGTCACACAGGACGAACGGGTGGGGCCATGCCAATTTTGACAACCGATGTGGTCGCGCTGGGCGCGGTCGCGTCTCCGGCATTGTTCGGGGGCAATATCCTTGCCCCGCGCGGTGATATGACCGGACCGGGCAGCTATGACGCGGCGATCAATGCGTTGGGGATCACAGATCTGCGCTACCCTGGTGGATCGCTGTCAGAATACCTGTTCAACCTGCGGGACCCCGACGCGCGACAGGTGGTGGACCCGCGTGACGGCACCACGACCGAGTTCATTCCGCTGTCCGATGTGATGGCCTATTCCGCGGACACCGGGCGGGCGGTCAGCATTGTGATCCCCACGCGGGACCAACTGTCGAACACGCGCCTTGACGACAACGGCGACCGGATGCCCGCCATCGACCGCGAGGTGCTGACCGGATTCGTGCGCGATGTGGTGGGCGGCGTCTATGGTGACGGGACAGTCGCGGCTTTCGAGATCGGCAATGAATACTGGGGCTCGGGCGAGATGAGCGCCGCCGAATACGGGCGATTGGCGGCGGATATGGCGCAGATTGTGGATGGTGTTCTGTCCGACATGGTGGCCACACATCCGCAGGCCGCCCAGATCGACGTGCTGGTGCAGGTGGGCACCAATTTCGGCTACTCCGACCTTGCCGCGCAATACGAGGGGATGAGCACCGCCGATATTCTGTCCGACCTCGAGGCTGCATATGGGATCGAGCTGGACCAAAACGGCGCCTCCCCCGATTGGACCGAGATCAATAATGTCATCCTGACATCCTATTTCGATGAGGATGCACTGGAGGCGACGGATGGCGTGATCGCCCATGCCTACAGCCGCGCGCCAGAGGTGCCGCACAGCCGGTGGTTCCAGATCGAACAGGTCGAGGAACATTGGCAATCCATCGACCCTTCGCTGGAAATTCATGTGACGGAGTGGAACCAGAAATCCAACACGCAGGCTCTGGAGGATACGACGGATTATGGCCTGTGGCAGGCGCAGGAAATGCTGGAACAGATGGAGGAATTTCTGCGGTTGGGCGTGGATGCAGCACAGGTCTGGCCCCTGATCCAGAACACCGACACGGCGCTTGCCCTTGGCCGATCCTTTGACACGCCCACGGTCGCAGGCGAGATGTTCTCGGTGATGTCTGAAACGCTGGTTGGCATGCGGATGCTGGATTTTACGCCAAGCGCGGACAACCGCGACACCGAATTTGAAACGCCGGAGCTGGATGTCCACGCCTTTGGCAACGGGCAGGATATGGTGGTCTACATCACGTCGAACCTACGCGACGCGGCCACGGACTCCGTGGTCGATATCTCGGCTCTGATCGCGGGGGCAGGGCAGGTGGATGTGACGGTTCTGGGCGTGGCCGAGGGGTTCGCCCCTGGCAACACCCAAAGCCCCGCCTTGCGCGAAACACCACCGCCCGAAGATGTCTATGATCAGGGCGTGGTCGATGCGGTGCTCGCCCCGGGCGAAATCATGCAACTGGTGCTGCGCGATGTCACGCCAACGACGGAGTTTGCCCCGACGTTCGCGGCCACCGCTATGGCCGAGGCCGCCGTGATCCCTGACCTGCCTGACGCCAGCGCGCCGCCTGACCTGCCAGACACCAGCATGCCACCGCCTGACGCGGCAGAGCTTCCAGAGGCACAGAGCGCCGAGCCCGATGACAGTGCCGAGATCGACAGCCTGACAGAGGAGGCGGCAGATGACGACGGCGGTGGCCTTGGCGGGGCGTGGCTTGCGGGGCTCTTGCCGCTGTTGTTCCTGCTCGGCTGTGCGCCGCTCTAGCGGTCTTCGGGGTCGATGACCTCTTCGATCAGCTCCGGCCCGGACGCGCGGTTGGAATTCACGCGCGTGGACACCCGGTGAAAGTCCAGAGCGTCGTCCGGGGCGGGCACCATCAGCGCGGCAGCGCCGTGGCCTTCCTCGCCCAGCCATTTCGCCCAAGTGTTGTCGGACAGGATCACCGGCATGCGGTGGTGGATCGCGGCCATCGGGTCATTTGCGGCGCAGGTCACAATGGCGCAACTGCGAAAGCTGTCCTCCCCCGCAGACCAGTCCTGCCAGACACCGGCCATCACCAGCGGCGCGCCATCGCGGCGGGTGATATACCACGGCAGGCGGTTGCCTTCGGCGTCTTTGGTCCATTCGAAAAAACCGCTGGCCGGGATCAGGCAGCGGCGCGCGCGACAGGCGGCGCGAAAGGCGGGCTTTTCCGCGATGGTCTCTGCGCGCGCATTGATCAGCAAAGGGCCATCGTTCGGGGCCTTGTACCAATGCGGCAGGAACCCCCAGCGCATCCCCTGCAACCGCCGCTGCCCATCCCACTGGATCACCTGCACATCATTGGTGGGGCAGACGTTGTAATTCGGCACATCGGGCAGATCATTCGCAGGCGTGGCCGCAAACAGCTGCGCCATAGCATCATTGGGCAGGGTGGTGGCGAAACGTCCACACATGGCGGTCTCTCCCTCAGGTCGCGGGGCCAGACTACGGGAAAATCACCCCAGACCAAACCGCGTGTAGTGCAAAAGCCCCCAGTCGGTGAACTCCTTGTGCACCTTGGCCCACAGGCTGCCAAAGCGCAGCGGATCCATGCGCGTCGCCTGCGCAATCTGTGCCAGCGACCGGCGACCATCAGCGGCGGCGATCAAAGGGGCGGCGTCACGGGGCAGCGCGATCTGCGTCTGCGCCTCGGGCAGGGACACGGGCAGCGGTTTGCCTTGTGCGATCATCTGCGCCACGCGCGCGGGCTGTGGCAGTTGAAAGCGCGGGACAAGACGCGTTTGCGACGGCTTCGGCAGGGCGCGATCCTCGTCATCTGGCACCAGATAAGCTACGTGTTTGCGCAAGGTCCCGCGCAGTTTTTCGGCGACGGCCATGGCGCTGTGCGGCGCCATATCTGCGGGCACCTCCGTCAGCCGTGCCAGATCGTAAAGCCCGGGCTGCACAAAGCTTTGCAGCCGCCATCCGGTGCGGGCGCAGGTCTCAAGCAGCTCGGTGACGGAATAGGGGCGGTCCTGCGAATGCAGCAGCAGATCGTAGAACCCCGCATCGCTTTGTTCGTGATCCATCAGATTGCGGTTGGCGGCAAAGGGGTGGCCTTCGGGCAGATTGGCCACGATCTCCTTGGCTTTGGTCAGGCGGTCCTTGGCAGGCAGCCCCGCGAACAGCGCGCCAAATGCCTCCTGCAGCGGGTAGACACCGGAGCGGCCATAGGGCGCGTAGACCATGCAGCCCAGACCGCCACCGGGGGCCAGCGCCGCCCGCAGTGCGGCAAAGCCCGCGTCGGGGTCGGGCAGGTGATGCAGCACGCCGCAGCAGTCAATGTAGTCAAACGGCCCGTAGTCCGGCGCATCCAGAAGCGAGCCTGTCAGAAACCGGATCCCGGTCAGGCCACGCGCCTGCGCCCGCGCCTCGGCGATGGCGCGCGATGCCTTGGACAGATCGATATAGGTGATGTCATAAGGCGCGCCCGCGCTGGTCATCAGTTGCGCCAGTTGGATCAGCGCATCGCCCGTGCCACCACCAGCGATCAGGACGCGCAGGGGGTTGGACCAATCGCGCTGGCCTCCCCACAGGTGGTGATCCATCTCGGACGGGCGCGAGGGCGAGCCGCCGATCAGCCGCTTTGCCTCGTCTGCGGGGTCGCGGGCGGGGTAGGGGAAATCTTCGTATTGTTCGCTGACGGTGACCATTTCCATGCCCTGTCTTGCCTGTGCGTGACCCTCTGTGCCCGATCAGGCGGGGATTGGCCAGCAACACGGGGGCTTAGCCACGTTGCTTGGCGATCTCCAACCGTGTGTCCAGAAGCGCGATCTCGGCGATCAACCTGCGGCGTTCCGTGCGATCCGAACAGTCGCGCAATGCCTCGCGCAACCTTGAGATGTCGCGGCTGAGCGCCACCACCTCGGGGACCGCGCCATTGTCGCGCAGGATACGGTTCATGGCCGCGTCATCCGTCCTGTCCGACAGATCCAAGGGCTGGCCGCTGCCTGCCAGATCGTCAAAGGCGCCATCGGCCTCGGCGCGGGCGATACGGGCATTGATCAGGTCAATCAAAGGGTGGTCCATGAGGCGCAATTTGGCATATAGGAACGTTTCACGCCAGCCCCGCCCAAGAACGCTGCGTCACGAAGGGGGGGGCTTGGCCCCGCAGTGGCTTGCGCTATGGCGGCATACTGGACAACATTCGGGTTGGAGAGAAAAAGGGGAGGAATAGCATGGTTTTTGCTACCGTGCAGGACAGGGATGCTCTGCAACAGGAAAAGCCGTTTGCGGAGCGCGATGTGCCCGCAACGCTGTGGGGACAATTGACGCGAACGGCAGAGGCCTTTCCTGATCGCCCCGCATTCAGCTACCAGTTGCAGTCCGGCCCCACCGATAAGGCCGAGACACTGACATGGCGCGAGGTGCATGAGCGCACCGCGCAGGCCGCCAATCTGTTCCGCGAGCTGGGGATTGGCGAAACCGACGTCATCGCCTGCGTTTTGCCGAACGCGAATGAAACCATCACCACCATTCTGGGCGGTGCCGTGGCGGGGATCATCAATCCGATCAACCCGCTGCTGGAGCCTGAGCAGATCGCCTCCATCCTGCGCGAGACCGACGCCAAGGTGGTGGTCACGCTCAAACCGTTCCCCAAAACCGATGTGCCGCAAAAGGTGCACGAGGCCGTGCGCCACGCGCCGCATGTGCATACGGTTCTCGAGGTGGATCTGAACCGCTATCTGACCCCGCCGAAAAAGTGGCTGGTGCCGCTGCTGCGTCCCAAGCTCGAAGGGCCGCGCCACGCTGATTACAAATGCTTCCGCAAGGAAACCGCGCGCCAGCCCAAGACTTTGGCCTTTGCCGACAGTCGGGGCGATCGCGTGGGCGCATATTTCCACACCGGCGGCACCACCGGCATGCCGAAGGTCGCGCAGCACCTGTATTCGGGCATGCTGTACAATGGCTGGTTGGGGTCCAAACTGCTGTTCACCGAAGAAGACAGCGTGATGTGCCCGCTGCCGCTGTTCCACGTGTTTGCCTGCCATGTGATCTTGATGGCGATGGTGCGCTCGGGCGCGCATGTGGTGTTCCCGACGCCTGCGGGCTATCGCGGCGAGGGCGTGTTCGACAACTTCTGGAAGCTGTGCGAACGCTGGAAAACCACCTTTATCATCACCGTGCCCACCGCCGTGTCCGCATTGATGCAGCGCAAGGTGGATGCGGATATCTCGACCGTGAAAACGGCGTTCTCCGGTTCTGCTCCGATGCCGCTGGAGCTGTTCAAGCGGTTTGAATCCTCCTGCGGGGTCACGATCTGCGAGGGCTACGGCCTGACCGAGGCCACCTGTCTGGTGTCGGTGAACCCGCCGGACGGCGAAAAGAAAGTCGGCTCTGTCGGCATTCCGCTGCCCTACACAGACGTCAAGATCGTCCGGATGGTGGATGGCGCGCCGCAGGAATGTGGCACCAACGAGATTGGCGAGATCTGCATCTCGAACCCCGGTGTCTATGCGGGCAAGACCTACACCGAGGCGGACAAAAACGTCGATCTGTACCACTATGGCACGCATTTGCGCACGGGCGATCTGGGCCGGATGGACGAGGACGGCTACCTGTGGATCACCGGTCGGGCCAAGGATCTGATCATCCGTGGCGGTCACAACATTGACCCCGCCGAGATCGAAGAAGCGCTGCTGACCCATCCGGCGGTGGCTTTTGCCGGTGCGATCGGCCAGCCCGACGCACACTCAGGCGAGCTGCCCTGCGCCTTTGTCGAGCTGGTCGACGGAGCCGAGACGACAGAGGCCGAGCTTCTGGAATATGCCAAGGTCCATGTGCACGAACGTGCCGCGCACCCCAAACATATGACCATCCTGACAGAACTGCCCAAGACGGCGGTGGGCAAGGTGTTCAAACCCGATCTGCGCAAGCACGCAATCACACGGGTCTACAATGCCGCGCTGGAAAAGGCGGGCTGCCCGGGGCGTGTTGTGTCGGTCATTGATGACAAGGCGCGCGGGCTTGTCGCGCAGGTCGAGATGAATGGCGCGAGCGATGCGGATGTTACAGCGGTTCTGGGGGCGTTCACGCGTCCGTGGGAGCGCGCCGAAGCGGTCGCCGCAGCTTAAATGAACACGGCCAGCGTCGGATCACGCTGGCCGCAGCACACCACAAAAAAGGCGCGTCCCCATCGGGCGCGCCTTTGACATTCGGGGCCTATGACGGCTTAGGCCTCGGGGTCCTGATTTGCGCAGAACATCTCGTACATCAGGTTGATCACGCGGCTCGTCTGGTCGTTGGCCAGCCGGTAGTAGATCGTCTTGCCCTCGCGGCGGGTGTCGACCAACCCCTCGTCGCGCAAACGGGCCAGCATCTGGCTGACGGCGGCCTGACGCATGTCCAACAGCCGTTCCAGTTCTCCGACCGATCGTTCCCCGTTGCCGAGGTGGCACAGGATCATCAACCGCCCTTCATGGGCGAGCGTTTTCAGAAAGCCGGCGGCCGCGCGGGCGTTGGCTTCCATTTCGGCGGGGGGCGGTGCAACGGTCTGTGTCATCGTAAATGCTACATAGGAGGGTCTGGACAGTTATACACCCTTTGTTGGGCAAAAACGAGACGCGGAATGGAGATCACGGATCATCGAACAAAATGACATTGCGCCGGGCCGCGCCGCTTTTGGTGTCGGCGATGGCCTCGTTGATCTGATCCAGCCGCCAGCGGCCCGAGACAAGTTCGTCCAGTTTCAATCGCCCCTGCGTGTACAGATCCGCCATCCACGGAATATCGCGGGCGATCACCACATCCCCCATCTTTGATCCGATCATCTGCTGTCCGGTAAAGGCCGGAATGACGGGTTCATATTGCGCCTTGGCACCGGCGTGGGGCATGCCCACCATCACCATGCGCCCACCCCAGCCCAGATAGCGCATCGCGCTGTCATAGGCGGGGATTGCGCCCACGGTGACGGCCACCACATCGGCCCCTTTGCCCATTGCCTTGATCGCGGCGCGCCAGGGAGAGGCTTCGGTGGCCAAAACCCCGTCAGTGGCGCCAAAGTCGCGCGCGACCTCCAGCTTGTCTGGGGACATATCGACCGCAACGATGCGACGGGCACCGGCGATGCGCGCGCCTTGGATAGCGTTCAGACCGACGCCGCCTGCGCCGATGACCACCACATCCTCGCCCGCGCGCAAACGGCCTGCGTGGATCACGGCGCCGATGCCGGTGATGACACCGCAGGCCAGCAGGCAGATGCTTTCCGCGGGCAGGGCATCGGGCAGCGCCACGACCTGACTGTGGTGCACCACCATGTGATCGGCAAAGGCTGCGCAATTCATGCCCCGATCCACCGGCGTCCCGTCTGCCCGCGTCAGCGGCGAGCGATGGCCGTTCTGATGTTCACAGATCGTGGGCTTGCCACTGGCACAAGGCACGCATTGCCCGCAGGCGCGGATCAAAGTGACCACCACCCGGTCGCCCAGATTCAGCCCGTCGACATGCGGTCCCAGCGCGGTGATGCGCCCGCTGGCCTCGTGCCCGTAGACGGCGGGCAGATCGCCGCCCCACGCCCCTTCGGCGAAGGAAATGTCGGAATGGCAGATGGCCACGGCGTCCAGCTTGACCTCGATCTCGCCCACATCGGGTGGGGCCAGCCGCAGTTCTTCGATCTGCAAAGGCGCATCAAAGGCGGTGCAGACCGCCGCGCGAATATCTCTCATGTCGTCCTCCCCTATGGGAGGAGCGTTGCCTGCGCAGCGCCTTGGCGCAAGCCCCAACAGGATACGCTCAGGCGCGGGCGGGGATGGGGCGGCGGGTCACAAACAGCGCCAGCGCCAGACAGACCAAGGCAAGCGAGACAAGGAATGGCGCACCGGGAAAGGGATCGCGCCCCGGCGCCGTATAGGCGGCAAACACCGACGTCATCAGCATCGGGGACACCACAGAGGCCAGCGCCGCGGTCGAGGACAACACGCCCTGCAGCGCGCCTTGGCGGTCCTCGCCCATGCTTTTGCTCATCATGCCCTGCATCGCCGGACCCAGCGTCCCGCCCATCGCGGCCACCGGTGTCAGCGCCAGAACGGTCATGCCATCGTCGATAAAGGGGATCAGGCCAAAGGCCGTGCCTGCACACAGCAGCCCAAAGATCGCGGTGCCGCCTTCGCCAAACCAGCGCAGCAGCAGGCGGATGATCCCGGCCTGAACGGCGGCATAGGACAAGCCAAAGATGCCCAGCGAGATGCCGATGACCGCCGCGCTCCACCCGAAACGGGCATGGCCAAAGAACGACCAGACCGCCGGATAGACCGCAAAGGCCACGTGATACAGGAACATGATCGTCAGACCACGGCGGATGCCCGGCAGCTTGCCCATCGCCTTGAACGCGCCAAAGGGATTGGCCTCGCGCCAGTTAAAGGCACGTCGGTTTTCCGGTTTATGGGTCTCGGGGAAGGCCCAGATGCCCAGCAACGTATTGGCCGCCGCCAGCGCACCGGCGAGCCAGAAGGGCGCGCGCGTGCCGAATTCGCCCAACAGGCCGCCGATGGTCGGCCCCAGAACAAAGCCCAGACCAAAGGCCGCGCCGATCAGGCCAAAGCTTTGCGTGCGTTTGTCGGGCGGTGACAGGTCGGCCATCGCGGCAAAGGCGGTGGAATGGGTTGCAGCGGCAAAGCCACCGATGATCCGCGCGATCAGCAGCACGGTCAGGTCTTGGGTCACAGCCATGACCACGTAATCGACGACCATCAGACCCAACGTGAACAGCAACACCCGCCGTCGCCCCACAGCGTCGGACAGCGCGCCCAGAAAGGGGGCAAACAGGAATTGCATCACCGCATAGGCCGTCGCCAGAACACCGCCCCAGACGGCAGCGCCGGACAGACCACGATGCGACACCTCGCCGATCAGATCCGGCATCACCGGAAGGATCAGGCCGATCCCCATGGCGTCGATGGCCACGGTGACCAAAAGAAAAACAACAGGCAGGCGCATCATTTACAGCGCCGCCCGGACCGCTTGGGCAAAGCTGCGGGCCTCTTGCGGGGCGCAGCCCAGATTGGCGGCGCTGTCAAAGACCGACGGCGGCAGGTCAGGGTGGGCTTCGCGCGCGATCTGCGACAGCGGGCTTCCGGTCTCGCGCGCTTGCTGGCACAGGGTTTTGGTGATGTGTTGCGCCTTGGGGCGGGGCATGGATTGTGCCAAGGCAAAGCTGAGCGCCTCGGCGTGCACAAGGCTGTTCGCTTCCAGCGTGGCGGACATTGCGGCGGTGTCGGGCGTCAGGGTCTCGGCCAGCGCCTGCGCATGTGTCATGGCAGAGGCTGCGGCCAAGACCAGTTGCGGCAGGGTCAGCCATTCGGTGAACCAAGCCGCGCCATCACGTTGCTGGCGGTGCATGCTTGCACCTTCGAGCGTGGCATGCAGCCCTTGGGCGTGCCGGGCCAAAGCCACGCAGGCAGAGGGCTGCACCGGGTTTTGTTTCTGAGGCAGGGTGGACGATCCGCCCGCTTGCGGCAGGGTGATCTCGGCGGCATCGGATTGTGCGGCCAGCCACAGATCTTCGGCCAGACGTGCTGCCGCAAGGGCCGAACGGGTGAACCATGCGGCGATGTTCAGGATGGGGGAGCGGTCGGTGTGCCAGCAGCGCTCGGGGTCGGTCAGGTTCAGCCCCTGCGCCAGATCCGCGCGCAGGGCGGCGGGGTCATCGCCCAGATGGGACCCCGTGCCGACAGAGCCCGACAGGGAGACATACAGGTTGCCGCGGATCGCCTCGGACCCTTTGAACAGCGACAGCAGCGGCGCGCCCCATTGCGCGACCTGCGCGCCAAAGCTCGTCGGGGCGGCATGCTGGCCAAAGGTACGCCCCGCCATCGGGGTGTCCGCGTGGGCGTCGGCAAGCTCGGCCAGCGCGATCAGCGTGGCGCGCAGCCGGTCGCTTTGATGGGTGATGGCCTGCCGCAGGCGCAGCATAAGCGCGGTGTCCTGAATGTCCTGCGAGGTCGCGCCCCAATGGACAAAGGCCGCGTGTTCGGGCGCTTGCATCGCCTCGCGGAAGGCCTCGACCAATGCGGGTGTGGACACGCCGTTCAAGCCGGTCGATTTGGCCAGCCCGACCGGATCGATCTGGCATTCCAGAGCTGCGCGATGAATGGCGGCGGCGGCGGTTTCGGGAATGGTGCCGCGCGCGCCCTGTGCCTTGGCCAAGGCGCCTTCGACCAGCATCAAGGCGCGGATCTCTGCGCTGTCGGAAAACAGCCGCGCGGTGTCCCCGCTGGGGAACAAATGGCTGAGGTGGATGCTGTCAAAGGGCGTCGCGGGCATAGGTGTCAAAGTCCGTCTTGTTCGTGGGTCTGGCGCGCAATCTGATCGAGCAGCGCTGCCAGCCTGTCCGGCATAGAGAAAAACGGCGAATGCGAACTGTCGAGTTCGTGCACGTCGCGCGGATCAAAGGCCTGCGCCATCACCCGTTGGAACGCGGGCGGGATGGCGCGGTCTTGCGTGCAAATGACGTAGCTTTTGGGCAGCGCGCCAGAGCGGTCGGTCAAATCAATTGCCGTGTTCGAGGCGGCCACGCTTTCGGGGCAAAGGTTCGCCACCGCATAAAGCACCGACGTGGCCGGGCAGTCATGGTAGAACGCATTCGTCCCGCCGGATGTGTCAAAGGTAAAGCTGCGTTTGTTTGCAGCCATGCGGATCAGCGGCAGCAGAGGCTGTTCATCGGCCTGCGCGCGCATCTGTGCCAAGGAATGGTCGGGCCAAGGTGTGTAGGCGCACAGGTAGACCAATCTGCGGATGTTCTCGGGGGCGATTTCGGCCCCTTGGGTGATCGAATAGCCGCCCATGGAATGGCCCACCACAATGGCGGGGCCGTCCAGATGTTCGGCAATGCGCTGGCCGTAGTCGGAAAGGGTGACGTCTTCGATATTGCCGCGATCCTCGCCGTGGGCGGGCATATCCAGCGCCACCGCCTCGTGCCCCAAGGCGAGCAGTTCGGGGACAACGTCCCGCCAGCACCACGCCCCATGGGCCGATCCGTGCACCAGAATAAAACGCGCCATGTCAGGCTCCCTGAGCGATGAGGAAATCGCTGAGAACGCGGGCGAATTCTTCGGGGGCTTCGACGCAGGGCAGATGGCCCGCGCCACGGATCAGATGCTTTTGCACCCCGGGGATGAGATCGGCGGTCTCGAACACCAGATCCGGCGGGGTCGATCCGTCCTCTGACCCGGCGATGGCCAAGGTCGGCAGCCGCAGCCCGCTGGTCGACGAGATGAAATCGGTGCCCGCGATGGCTGCGGCGCAGCCGGTCCAGCCGTCCACCGGCGTGCGCAGAAACATCTGCTGCCAGCCGGGGAATTCGTCTGTGGCGTGAAACGGTTTGGAAAACCAGCGGCCCATGGTGGCATCAAGCACCGAAGCCATGCCGCCCTGCGTCACCGCATCAATGCGCTCTTGCCACATATCGCGGGTGCCGATCTTGGCACCGGTGTTCGACAGCACAAGCGCGCGCACCAGATCCAGACGCTTGGCTGCCAGACCTTGGGCGATCATGCCGCCAATGGACAGTCCGACAACCACGGCGTTCTTGAACCCCACATGGTCCATCAGCCGCTCCGTGTCGGAAATCAGCGCGCCCATGGAATAGGGGGCGGGCGGCACTTCGGACAGCCCGTGGCCGCGTTTGTCGAACCGCAAGATGCGCAGGTTCGCAGGCAGCAGCGGCAGCACCTTGTCCCACAGCCGCAGATCGGTCCCCAGAGAGTTGGCAAAGACCACGGGCATGCCGTCTTCGGGTCCGCTGACGATGTAGTGCAGGCGCGTGTCGCCGCTTGTGGCCATCTGCATGGGCTGGTCTCTCTGTTCCGGTCTGTTGCGCTATGTAACCAGTGCGGGCCGCAGAAGGAACCCTTGCCGCACGTCTGCCTGCGGGCCGGATGCGCGAAGGGGGCGCAGACCGCATGGCCCCGCGCCCCCTTCGATGTCACCTTATGTCGCCTAGGGCGACAGGCGTTCAGGCGATGGACACCAGTTCGATGTCAAAGGTCAGGTCCTTGCCGGCCAGCGGATGATTCGCATCCAGCGTGACGGTTTCTTCGCTGACTTCATGCACGGTCACGGGCATGACCTGACCGGTCTGGGTCTGCACCTGCAGCTGCAGGCCAACCTCCAGCGGGATATCGTCGGGGATTTCCGCGCGCGGCACGTCCTGGCGGGCCTGCGGATCGGGTTCACCGTAAGCTTCGACGGCGGGGATCTCGACCTTTTTGGTGTCGCCCACGGTCATGCCGGGGATGGCCTTGTCGAGACCGGGGATGATCTGGCCGGAGCCGACTTCGAATTCCAGCGGATCGCGCTCGCGCGAGCTGTCGAATTCGGACCCGTCGGAAAGCGTGCCGGTGTAGTGAAGGCGAACGGTATCGCCGGATTTAACCTGCGTCATGAAAGTATCCTGTCTGTCGGGAAAAGGGTTTGCAGAGGCCGGTGCATATGCCGGGTGCTCTGAGGCTCGCCCGTAACCTAGGGATTGCGGGGCCGGATTGCAAACAAGGTGGCCAATCGGGACAAATTGCGCCTAGGGTCGGCAGAGTTTTCAGGGAAGGGGAGCCCGATGGCCAAGGTTTGCATATTCGACGCTTATGGAACGCTGTTCGATGTGGCGGCGGCCGCGCGGGTCGCCGCAGATGAGCCGGGCCGGGACGCGTTGGCGCAGGTCTGGCCACAGATCGCGGCGGATTGGCGGGCGAAACAGCTGGAGTATTCGTGGCTGCGCGCGGTGACCGGCGATTACGTGTCTTTCTGGCAGGTCACGCAGGACGGGCTGGACTGGGCGATGGAGCGCGCAGGCCTGAGCGAGGATCTGGAACTGCGCGAACGGCTGCTGGCGCTGTATTGGGAATTGCCTGCTTACAAAGAAGCGCCCTTTGTTCTGGCGCGGCTGCAGGCGGCGGGCCTGCGCTCGGCGATCTTGTCCAACGGCAGCAAGGATATGCTGGAGGGGGCGGTGGAGTCCTCGGGGGTTGGGTCGTTCCTCGAAGAGGTGATCAGCGTTGAAAGCGTCACCACATTCAAACCCGCGCGCATTGTCTATGATCTGGTGACACAGCGGATGGGCTGCGCCGTTTCGGATGTGTTGTTCGTGTCGTCCAACGGATGGGACATCGCAGGGGCGCAGGCCTACGGGTTTGAAACGGCATGGGTCAATCGCAACGGCCTTCCGGTGGACCGGCTCATGGCGCAGCCTGCGCATGTGGTCGCCGACCTTAACGCTATAGCGGAGCTTGTCTGATGCCGCGCTTTACCAGCTCTGACGGGGTGTCGATCCATTACACCGATGAGGGGGCGGGCCTGCCGGTTTTATGTCTGGCGGGTCTGACGCGCGATGGGCGGGATTTCGATTTCGTGGCCCCGCATCTGTCGCAGGTGCGGCTGATCCGGATGGATTACCGCGGGCGGGGGCAGTCGGACTGGGCGCCTTATGAGACCTACACCATTCCGGTCGAGGGACGCGATGCCATCGAATTGCTCGACCATCTCGGGGTGGCGCGGGCGGCGGTGCTGGGCACCTCGCGCGGGGGGCTGATTGCCATGGGGCTGGCTTTTGCCGCGCGGGACCGGCTGCTTGGCGTATGTCTGAATGACGTCGGGCCAGAGATCGCCGACGCCGGTCTGGATGTGATCAAGAACTACCTCGGCAAACCGCCGGCTTTCGAGGCGCTGGAACAGGTCGCAGCCTATCGCAAGGCGCATATGACGGGCTTCCGGCTGCCCGACAGCCGCTGGATGGAAGAGGCCGCGCGCCTGTTCGCCGTCACGCAGGACGGTCTGGCGCTGACCTATGATCCGAAACTGCGCGACGCCGTGTTGGGCGGCGGTGCGCAACCTGCGCCCGACCTTTGGCCGTTCTTTGACGCGCTGGAGGGGCTGCCGCTGGCCATGATCCGTGGCGCAAACTCTGACCTGTTGGCACCCGAGACCTTTGCCGAGATGCGCGCGCGCAGGCCAGATGCCATCGCGACAGAGGTGCCAGATCGCGGCCATATCCCGTTTCTTGACGAGCCGGAGAGCCTGACGGCCTTGCGCGACTGGCTGGCGGCCATGGGCGCGCAGGGCTGAGCCGCTTTAGTCGAGGTTGAACACGCGGCTGGGGTGCAGCTCGCCCGCCTTGAAGCGGCCAACCGCAATGGGTTTGCCGTCAAGGCTGGCCCATGCCTCGTCGCCGTATTCGACGTTGGAGGCCAGCACCATGCCGGGGTTGCCGTTTTTCAGACGCACCGCGCCCTCGGGGGTGCAGCGCAATTCGGGCAGATCGTCCAGCCCCAGCTCCAGCGGTTTCAGGAAAGCGTCCAGATCCGGCGTCTTGGCCAGCGCGTCGATCTGTTCAATGGTCACCGCGCCGTCCAGATCAAAGGGGCCGGACCAGACGCGGCGGAGCGTCAGCACATGGGCATGGCACCCCAGCGCCGCCCCCAGATCGCGCGCGATGGACCGCACGTAGCCGCCCTTGCCACAGGTCATTTCCAGAACAGCGGTGTCGGCATCGGGGCGGTCGCTCAGCAGCAGGGATTCGACAAACAGCGGACGAGCGGCCAGCTCCATCTCTTCGCCGTCGCGGGCACGTTTATAGGCGCGCTCGCCGTCGATCTTGACCGCAGAGAACTGTGGCGGCACCTGCATGATGTCACCGACAAACCCGTGCAAGGCTTCCTTGATCTCGTCGTCAGAGGGGCGCAGATCCGAGGTGGCGATGATCTCGCCCTCGGTGTCGTCGGTGTTGGTGGCCTGCCCCCAGCGCACAACAAAGGAATAGGCCTTGAGCGCGTCTGTGATGTAGGGGACGGTCTTTGTGGCCTCGCCCAGGGCCACCGCCAGCAGGCCGGTCGCCTCGGGGTCAAGCGTGCCTGCATGGCCTGCCTTTTTGGCGTCCATGGCCCAGCGGACCTTGTTGACCACGGCGGTCGACGTGATGCCCGCCGGCTTGTCGACGATCAGCCAGCCGGAAATATCGCGGCCCTTACGCTTGCGTGCCATGTCTGTCTGTCCCCATGTGTGATGCGGCGCGCGGCGTAGCAAGGTGCGGCTGCCCTGTCAATCGGCGGTTGGCTGTGCGCCTGTGGTGGGCGGCTCTAGCCGCAGGATGCCCGCGCGGCGGGTCAGGTAGAGCGCTCCGGCTACGGCCCATAGATTTGCCGCGACAAAGGCCGACACGATCCCGGCAAAGCCCGCGATTTGCGCGCCCAGCCATGCCAGCGGCACATAGACCACCGCAATGCGCGAGGCAGACAGCCCCATGGACCACAAAGCGCGGTCGCAGGCGTTCATCGCGGCATTGGCCGTCACCAGAATACCGTAGCCAAAGAACCCCAGTGCCCCCCAGCGCAGATACTGCGTGGCATAGGCAGCGGCGTCGCTGCCGTCGGTCATCAGATGGGCCAGCCATGGCGCGGCCAGCATCAGCACCGCCGCCAGTCCGGCCCCGTAAATGACGCAGCTCAGGAACGTCAGGCGGGTGGCATCCTGCGCCCGGTCGCGCTTTTCCGCGCCCCATGCCTGACCCACCACCGGCCCGATGCCTGCCGACAGCGCCAGCATGGGAACGAACAGCAGCGATTGCACACGGGTGGCCGCCCCGAAGCCTGCGACCTGCGCATCGCCCAAGGTGGCAGCCGCCGCCGTCACCAGCGACAGGCCCAGTGGGTTGATGGCGTTGGAGGCCGCGGCAGGCCCGCCGATCTTGGCAATCCGGGTCAGGCTGTCACGCAGCCCCGTCAGGCAGGACCGCGACACCGACAGCCGCCCGCTGTACAGCGAAAACACCAGCAACCCGCCAAGCCCCAAAGCCCGTGCGATGAACGTGCCAATGGCCGCGCCTTCGGTGTCCAGAGCGGGGATCATGCCCCAGCCGAAAATGAAGAGGGGCGTGACGGCGATGTTGATCAGGGATTGCGACAACATCACAGTGGCGGAGATATGGCTTTCACCGCCCGCGCGGAAAACGGCGTTCAGACCCATGCCTGCCACCATGAATGGAAAGGACGCGCACCACCACGGCACATAGGCCAACACCTTATCAAGGATCTCGCCCGATGCGCCCATCGCGCCGTAGATGATCGGCGCCGTCAGCCAAAAAACCACAGCCACGAGCATCCCCAATGCGGTGGCAAAGATCATGGCATGCAGGGCCAATCGCGCGGCGCGGGCGTCGTCATCTCCTTCGCGGCCAAGCGCTTGGCTGACGACGGCGGATGTCCCTGCACCCAATCCAATGCTTAGCGACGTCAGGGCCACGGTGACGGGGTAGATGTAGCCCACCGCCGTCAGATCGGCCTGACCAGCGCGCGCCAGAAAGGCCGCATCCGCCAGCCCCACCGACAAGGTGCCAAGGATGCCAAGGCTCATCGGAGCCGAGACGCGCCACAGCGCACGGCCCACGGGGCCTTTGTTCAAATTGCGATCAGCCATGACGCCGGAAATGGGCCGAGATGCCGCAAAGGCAAGCGGGCAGCGGCTTAGCGCCGGGCAAAGACCGCTTGGATGGCGTCCAGCGCGGCGCGGATGGGCGGGTCGTGGCGGGCATTGCTGTGCGACACCAGCCATTCGTCATGGGACAGCTCGGGTATAGCATCGGACTGGCGCTGCAATCCGTCTTCGGCGTCACCGGCAAAGGTGGGCAATACGATGCGGCCGAACCCCGCCAGTGCAAGATCGAGACACAGGCGCGGGTCGCTGGCGGTGGTGGTGATCCGGTCGCCATGGGTGGCGCGCAGCCATCGTTGCGAGGGTGTCGAGGCAACCGTATCAGGCAGCCCCACGTAATCCGCGACCCCGTCGGAGATGGCATAGATCGCATAGTCGATGCGGCGCAGGCGTTGGCGGGCCAGCCGCGTGCTGTCTGGCGGGCGGTTGCGGATGCCGATGTCTGCCGCGCGCCGCGCAAGGTCGAGATCCGCATTCGAGGGCACAAATGCGGGCCGCCACAGGGCCGAATGATCAGGCGTCATGGTCTGGGCCAGATGGCGCGAGGTCCAGAAACCTGCCGTGATGCGCACGGGCAGGGGGCCTTGGCCCTGCTGCACCCATTGGCGGGCGGCCTGCTGCACCTCTGCCAGATCGGCCACGCGGCGCGACAGGCTGTGGCCTTCTGCGGTCAGGCTGTAGCCGGAGGGGCCGCGCGTGAACAACGTGCGCCCGATGGCCCGTTCCAGCCGCGCCATACGGCGTGACAGGGTGGGCAGGGGCGTGTCGGTCTCTCTGGCGGCGACCGATAGGGAACCCGCGCGCGCAACAGTCAGAAAGAGCGCCAGATCATCAAGGCTGGGGGTTTCATCCATGAAACCCAGATTGCCGCTTTGTCAGCTATCCGCCAAGCGATTTCCAACGGATCATGAGGGAACTTCGCGCAACCTGTAACGAAAGTGAAACCATGACCTCTCCGCTTCTCGTTTTGGGTGGCACGGGCGCAGCGCCCTGCCGGTCCTTGGAAAGGCAGCTTATCGCCGCCCGCATAGCAAGTCGGCGGCGCTGGGCGCGCCGCCGGTTCTGGTTGCGCCTGAAAGCGCGCGTTATGGGCCGACGGGCGGCGCGGTTCAGCTGCGTGTGCCCGCGAAGCGTTCCTGCCATTCTTCCCGTTCCGCATCGGTGATCTTGCGGAAGGTCACATCCGGCACGGTAAAGGCGTGGCCTTCGGGCATGACCTGCAAGGCAGCGGCCACATCACTGGGCCAGTTGTCATCGTCCGACCCCATGCAGCGGCGCAGATCAGCGCAAGCATCGGGGATGAACGGGGCAGAAATCACCGCATAAAGGCGGATCATATTCAGGGCGAGGCGGATCTGCATCGCCGCCTGTTCGGGGTCCGTCTTGAACGTCGACCAAGGCGCGACCTCTTGCAGGTATTCGTTGCCCAGCACCCATGCAGCGCGCAAGGAGGCTGCGGCTTTGCGGATTTCGATGGCCTCCATATGGCCTTCGTATTCGCGGATCTTGGCGGTCAGATCGGCGATCAACTGTTCCTCGCGCGCACCGGGGGTGCCGCCTGCGGGCACAGCCTCGGAGAACTTGGAGCGACAGAATTTCGTCACACGGCTGGCAAAGTTGCCCAGCACATCCGCCAGATCCTTGTTCACGCCCTGCTGGAAATGCTCCCACGTGAACTCGGAATCCGAGGTCTCGGGGACATTGGATAGCAGCCACCAGCGCCAGTAGTCGGCGGGCAGGATTTCCAACGCCTGATCCATGAAGACGCCACGGCCACGAGAGGTGGAGAACTGCCCGCCGTCATAATTCAGGTAGTTGAAGGATTTGATGTAATCCACCAGCTTCCACGGCTCGCCGCTGCCAAGGATCGTCACCGGGAAGGACAGGGTGTGGAAGGGGACGTTGTCCTTGCCCATGAACTGGGTGTAGCGCACGTCATCCGCGCCCTTGTCGGTGCGCCACCAGCGTTCCCAATCGGTGCCCTTGCCCGCGTCGACCCATTCCTGACCGCAGGCGATGTATTCGATCGGGGCATCGAACCAGACGTAGAACACCTTGCCTTCCATGCCGGGCCAAGGTGCGTCGCCTTTCATTACAGGAACGCCCCAATCCAGATCACGGGTGATGCCACGATCCTGCAGCCCGTCGCCGTCGTTGAGCCATTTCTTGGCAATCGAGGTGGTCAGCACCGGCCACCCTTCGCGGGTGTCGATCCATTCTTCCAGCCGGTCTTTCATCTGCGACTGGGCAAGATACAGATGCTTGGTCTCGCGCATCTCCAGCTCGGTCGAGCCGGAAATCGTCGAATGCGGGTTGATCAGGTCAACCGGGTCCAGCTGCTTTGTGCAGTTGTCGCATTGGTCGCCGCGGGCACTGTCGAAGCCGCAGTTGGGGCAGGTGCCCTCGATATAACGATCCGGCAGGAAACGCCCGTCCGCGTGGGAATACATCTGTGTTTCAGACACTTCGCGGATCAGCCCCTGTTCGTCGAGCACCTTTGCAAAATGTTGGGTCAAGGTTTTGTTCGCCTCGGACGACGACCGCCCGAAGTGGTCAAACGACAGGCGGAACCCTTCGGCGATGCGCGCCTGGACCTCGTGCATCTCGGCGCAGTACTCCGCGACCGGCTTGCCCGCTTTGGCCGCAGCCAGCTCGGCCGGTGTGCCGTGTTCGTCCGTGGCACAAAGGTACAGAACCTCGTGGCCACGGGCACGCAGGTATCGGGCATACAGATCCGCAGGCAGCTGGCTGCCCACGAGGTTGCCCAGATGCTTGATGCCGTTGATGTAGGGAATTGCAGAGGTGATGAGGTGGCGGGCCATTCGGACATCCTTTTCAGGTTTGCGCGAGGGAATACCCGAGAGCCACGCCCGTTGCCAGTGGGTAGCGCGGATTTCGTGGACCGGCGGTGTCGGGACGTTGATTAGGCCCCTGTTTACCATGACCGCGCATCTTGAGTCCGGCGAATGAGACGGGAACAGGGGATGCCGCGATATCGTAGACGCTATATTGCAGGCGGGCTGGTGTATTTCGAGGTCTGTCTGGCGCGGCGGGGGGATGACCTTTTGGTGCGCGAGATCGATACCTTGCGGTGGGCCGTGGGCCGCACGCTGCGGGACAGACCGGTACAGGTGGTGGCCTGGGTGGTGCTTCCGGATCGGATGCATGCCATCTGGCGGCTGCCGGACGGGGATTGCGCCTATGGGCTGCGCTGGGGGGCGATAAAGGCGCGTTTCACCCGGTCCCTGCGCGCGACCGCGTCGGGGCACAGCCCCGACCTACGCCATGATGCGTCTGGGGCCGAGGGGCGGGTCTGGCAAAACCGGTTCTGGGAACATCATATCAGAGGTCCCGACGATCTCGCCCACCATATGCACCTTTGCCGCGTGGCTCCTGTGCGTGCAGGGCTTGTCCGGCAGGCCGAGGACTGGCCGTTCAGCAGCTTTGCCGGGCATCGACAGGGGTGCCATCTTGCTTCGTCGCAGGCAGGCGACGGGGGAGATAGCGATAGGGGGCTCCCGGTTGCGCGGTGACATTTCGTAGGGCGGGGCTGTGCCCCGCCTGAACGGGCAGAGGCCCCGCGCCAAAGGGCCAGTCGCGCAAAGCATGACCGGTCCACAACCAGACCTTGGGGGGCAGCATGCGGGCGCGCAGCCGTTCCAGACGCCACCCCGTAGCCTCCGACATATGCGCGGGATCACAGGACCAGCGTGTCTCGATCCCCGGCGCGCCCCCCCGATCCGGCGTCAGGATCAACCCCAAAGGCGCGGCCCCTTCGACCCGTGCGCCCGCTTCCGCCGCCAGATGCAGACGCCGCACAGGGGTCATGCCGGGCGGGCTGTCCATCTCGGCCACAACCACAGGCGCTGCCCCGTCTTTCAGCGCTTCCTCCATCGCCCAAAGCACATCCTGCGCCCGCACAGGGCGCACAAACAGCAACTGTCCCGCCGCGACAATGGGCTGCACACCGGTCGCAGTCAGGCGCGTGCTCACATGCTCGGGGAGGATCCAGATCACGGGCGCAGGCCTGTGCCCCAGCACCCGCGCCGCCAATTGCAAAGCCAGCGTGCGCCGCGCGCCGCCACACAGCTCATGCACCCGCGCCAGCGCAAAGCTCACGCCCTCGGCCAGGGCCACAGCGGGCCTGGACTGATGGGATTTACGAGAAAGCAAAGCATCCGGTGTCATGCGAATCCCATAACATGTTCGCATTATGTTCTCAATGTGTGCGTGGGACCCCCATGCCAATAGCACCCCTTTGCTTGCGCTTTCCCGGACTTCTGGCCAGTATGCGCCGAACGCATGAACAGCAGGACATCCGCGATGAAAATGAACCCGCTGGGCCGCACCGGCCTGATGGTCTCTGAACTGTGCCTTGGGACGATGACCTACGGCAATCAAACCCCGCCCGAAGACGCCTTTGCCCAGATCGAACGCAGCTATGATGCCGGTATCAACTTCATGGATACCGCAGAGATGTACCCGGTGAACCCGGTGGCCAAGGAAACCATGGGCAACACCGAAATCATCATCGGCGACTGGTTTGAAAAGACCGGCCGCCGCTCGGACTGGATCTTGGCCACGAAACACTCCGGCGAAGGCAGCTTTGCCCGCGACGGCGCACCGATCTCCTCGAAAACGATCCGCACCACGATCGAGCAAAACCTCAAGCGCCTCAAAACCGACTACATCGACCTCTACCAGTTCCACTGGCCCAATCGCGGCAGCTTTATGTTCCGCAAGAACTGGACCTACACCCCCGCCGCATCAGGCTGGACCTACGATCAGGTCAAAGCGGATATCGAAGACTGCCTCGGCGCGCTTCAGGCCGAGGTCGAACGTGGCACCATTCGCCACTTCGGCCTCTCCAATGACAGCGCATGGGGCACAAAGATGTGGCTCGACGCGGCGGAACGTGTCGGCGGTCCGCGTGTCGCGTCCATGCAAAACGAATATTCCCTGCTGTGCCGCATGGCGGACACGGATCTGGCCGAAATGATGGTCTACGAAGACGTAAGCCTGCTGCCTTACTCCCCACTCGGGGCGGGGCTGCTGACCGGAAAATACCAAAACGGCGCCGTCCCCGAAGGTTCGCGCATGTCGCTGAACGGCAACCTCGGTGGCCGCAAATCCGACAGGGTTTTCCCGGCGGTCGACGCCTACGCCAAAATCGCGGCAGACGCAGGGCTTGATCTCGCACAGATGGCACTGGCGTGGTCGGCCCGCAGACCTTTTGTGGCCTCGACCATCTTTGGCGCAACCACCACTGCACAGCTCGAACAGCTTCTGCCTGCCGCAGACATCACCCTGTCCGACGATGTGCTGGCCGCGATCGATGCCGCGCACAAAGACCACCCGATGCCCTACTGAACGGTGCTGCGCCCGTCTCATGTCACGACGGGCGCAGCCCACGGCCTTGTTTTTTCTTGGTCAAAATACCTCACGGGGGTGTGGGGGTGTGAAACCCCCACGGACCGCTCAGCTCCGGCGCATGGGAACGGCCATGGGGCGCGGGCCGGTCAGGATCGCACAGGCGTCAGGCGACAACAGACGACACAGCGCCGCGTCATGACTGAACAGTCCGCCGGTATACGCCCCATAAGCGGGCAAGATCAGCCTGTTCCGGTCATACAGGAAACAGGGCCGCGTCACCGACATCCCCTTCAGCGGCAATCGCAGTTTGGGGTGGTAGTGACCGGACACCTCGCCCTGCGGATGATCGGCGGCGATATGACGAAACACCAATGGCGCCAGCGCCAGCTCTGCCAGATGCGCGCCCTTCAGGTCCAGCGGCCCCGGATCGTGGTTTCCCGTGATCCACGTCCAGCGCCGCCCGGCCTGCAAGCGTTGCAGCCAAAGCAGATCCTGCTCGGGCAGGCAGCGGTCCAGACCGACCGCGTCGAAACTGTCCCCCAGACACAGCACTTGTGCCGCGCCCGTGGCCTCCAGATCTTGGTCCAGACGCTCCAGCGTGGCGCGGACCTCATAGGGCGGCAGCTGCGCGCCACCAACGGCTGACAGCCGGGCCGATTTGCCAAGATGCAGGTCCGACACCACCAGCAAACGCATATCCGGCCAGTATAACCCGCCCGAGGGCAACGCCCGCAGCGCAGCACCGGCAAAAGTGAAATCATGCGTGTTCATGGTTTGTCTTTGCCACCCGAGCACCCGACCCGCAAGGGTGCTGCGCCGGTAAGCCACCCGCCATCACTTGGCCGTCGCAACAACCTGCGCCAATCCGCTTTCATCGAGCAGACGGGTGACCTCTTCCTCCAGCAGCCTCTCCTCGGCGCTGCCGCGCACCGGCACCCGGCCGGGTTCTAAAAACAGCGGAGCGGCCAGCGGGGTCACGCGGTCCAGCCGCACATGGTCGATCCGATCCCCCACCCGTTCGCACATCTCGCGGATACGGGCAAAATCGACCAGACCGCGCATGGCTTCCTCGCGGGTGATCTGCATCAGCAGATGATCAGGGTCGTATTTCAGCAATGTGTCATACAGAATGTCCGATGACATGGTCGCCTGCCGCCCGGTTTTGCGCTGCCCGCCGACCTGCCGTTCGATCAGCCCTGCAATGGTGGCCGACGCCCGAAAGGTCCGTTTCATCACCGCATTGCCCGCCAGCCAGCCGTCCAACCCGTCCTCCAACGCATGGACATCAAACAGCGGACGTGGATCGACGACCGCATCCAGCCCCCAGATCAGAACCGCATAATCTGTCGCCACAAACCCCATCGGTGCCAGCCCCATCTCCTCCATCCGCTTGGTCAGCAACAGCCCCAGCGTCTGCATGGCGTTGCGCCCGGCAAAGCCATAGACCACCATCTGCTCGCGGCCCTCATGCGGAAAGCTCTCGATCAGCAACCGCCCCGGCTGTGGCAAGTGCGAGCGTGTGCGCTGCAACGCCAGCCAATCTGCGGTGTGCTGCGGCAGTTGCGGCCAGTCCTCCTGCTGGAACATCCGCAAGATCCGGTCCGACAGCTGTGTGGAGGTCGCGAATTTGGTGCCCATAAACGTCGCGATTTTGGGCTTTTTCTGCGCATCGCGGCTGACCTCCACCACCAACTCGCGCAGCCCCTCATAGCGCACGATCTGCCCGCCAATCAAAAAGGTATCCCCGCGCGTCAGCTGCGCTGCAAAGCCTTCCTCGATCTCACCCAAAGGCGCCCCGCCGCGTCCACGCCAGCGCACTTTCAGCGTATCCGTGTCCTGAATCGTCCCGATATTCTGCCGGATGCGGACAGCGGATCGCGGATCGCGCAGCTGCCACAGCCCGTCTGGGCGCTGTAACAAGCGCTGCCACTGGTCATAGGCCCGCAAGGCATAGCCGCCGGTGGCACAAAACTGCAGGCAGTCGTCGAATTCCGCCCGCTGCAACCCGCGATATGGCCCTGCCGCCGACATCTCTGCATAGAGATCATCGGCCTCAAACGGCCCCGAGGCCGCCGCAATCAGAATATGCTGGCACAGCACATCACGCGGGCCGGGCCCGCGCGGCGCGCCATCCAGATCATGCGCTTTCACCGCCTCCAATGCCGCGACACATTCCACGATCTCGAACCTGTTGGCCGGAACCAGCAAGGCTTTGGAGGGGGCATTGTAGCGATGGTTCGCCCGCCCGATGCGCTGCACCAATCGTTTCACGTTCTTGGGCGCGCCCACCTGAATGACCAGATCCACATCGCCCCAGTCAATCCCCAGATCAAGCGATCCCGTACAGACAATCGCCCGCAGATCGCCAGAAACCATAGCAGCCTCGACCTTTTCACGTTGGCCGCGATCCAACGACCCGTGATGGATACCGATCGGCAGCGCCTCTTCATTAGCGAGCCACAGATTGTGGAAAAAGATCTCTGCCTGCGCGCGGGTGTTGTGAAAGATCAAAGTGGTCTTGTGCCGCTTGACCTGTTCCAGCACCGCCGGAATGGCATAAGCTGCCCCGCCCCCGGACCAAGGCGGAGCAGCTTCCGTTTTCAGCATCGCAATGTCGGGATCGGGGCCGGGGTCTGCATGCAGGATCTCGGTCTGCGCGGATCCAAATGACATCAACTGCGCAATGGCCTCCGGATCCTCGACCGTGGCCGACAGCCCCACGCGCCGCAACCCCGGCGCCATGGAGTGCAGCCGCGCCAAGGCCAGCATGAGCTGATCGCCCCGCTTTGACTCCGCCAGCGCATGGATCTCGTCGATCACCACCCGCTCCACACCGGCAAATGTGCGCGCCGCATCCTCGTAAGAGGTCAAAAGCGCCAGCGATTCCGGCGTTGTCAGCAAAATGTTCGGCGGATCGGCGCGCTGCCGCCGCTTGCGCGAGGATGGCGTATCCCCTGTTCGATCCTCCACCCGGATCGGCAAACCCGCCTCTTCGATGGGAATCAAAAGATTGCGCCGGATATCGGCGGCCAAGGCCTTCAGCGGCGATATATACAATGTATGCAGACCCGCACGCGGGGCCTCGGTCAGCTCAGCCAGCGTCGGCAAAAAACCGGCCAGCGTCTTGCCGCCGCCCGTGGGCGCGATCAGCAAAAGCTGCGCTGCGTCACCACGTTCCAGCATCTCACGCTGGTGCGGATGCAGCGACCAGCCGCGCCGGTCAAACCAATCGCGCAAAGGGGGGGGCAATTCTGTCATTGGCCATAGATAGGCGCATCAAACAAGAAAACGACCCCGGCTGCTGTCACACCACATGGGTGCTTTTCCTTGGTCCAAATACCTATGCGCTCACGTCTCCTCAAACGGGACGCCAGATACGAAAAGACCCCCGCGCCGCAGCGCGAGGGTCCCTGTTCATAACCGAAAAAGGTCTTACTGCGGGATTTCCGCGTCCAGCCCTTCGACGTAAAAGCTCAGGCCCGCCAGATCGCCGTCCGATGCGGTCTCGCCTTCGGCCAGCCAGACGGAGCCGTCCGCCTTGTTCAGCGGGCCGGTGAAGGGGTGGTATTCACCCGACGCAATGGCCTCTTTCATGGCCAGCGCTTCTTCTTTGACGTCAGCGGGGACCGCGTCGGTGATCTCACCGATGCCGACCATGCCTGCGCCGATCCCGTCCCATGTGCTCTTGCTCTCCCAGGTGCCGTCGATCACCGCTTTGACGCGGTCGATGTAGTAGGGGCCCCAGTCATCAATGATCGAGGACACGCGCGGCAGCGGGGCGTAGTCGGCCATATCGGATGCCTGACCAAAGGTGATGACGTTGCCGGCTTCCTTGGCGGCGGCCTGCGGTGCGGTGGAATCGGTGTGCTGCAGGATCACGTCGGCACCGTTTTCGATCAGCGCCTTGGCGGCGTCCGCTTCTTTGGCCGGGTCGAACCATGTGTAGGCCCAGATGATCGAGAATTCGACATCGGGGTTCACTTTCTTGGCGTGGATATAGGCAGAGTTGATGCCGCGGATGACCTCGGGGATCGGGAAGGAGGCGATGTAGCCGATCTTGTTGGTCTTGGTCATCTTGCCCGCGATGTGGCCTTGGATGGCGCGACCTTCATAGAAACGTGCCGAATAAACGGACACGTTGTCTGCGGTCTTGTAGCCGGTGGCGTGCTCGAATTTCACGTCCGGGAATTTCTCGGCCACGGCGATGGTCGGATCCATGTAGCCAAACGACGTGGTAAAGATGATGTCCGCGCCGGACAGGGCCATCTGGGTGATCGCGCGTTCGGCGTCTGCACCTTCGGGCACGGATTCCTGATAGATGGTTTTGACGCTGTCGCCCAGTTCGGCTTCGACTTTCAGGCGGGCCTGATCGTGCTCGTAGGTCCAGCCGCCGTCGCCCACGGGGCCAACGTAGATGAAGCCGGCGGTCACCGGATCCTGGGCGAAGGCTGCGGTGCCAAGGCCAAAGGCCAGTGCGGCAGAAGCCAGTAGAGTACGTCGTTGCATGGTAGAACTCCCTAAGGTTTTGTTATTGGTCGTTAAGAAGATGCGTGGAACGGACGCCCCAGCGAGGCCGGCGCGCCATGGCGTCCCACGGCAGAGATCAGCACCAACACAAGGATGGTGATGAGATACGGAGAGGCCGACAAGAGCGCGACCGGAACATCGGCGCCCGCCGCCTGCAGGTTCAGCTGCAGCACGGTGACACCGCCGAAAAGATAGGCACCCACCAGCACACGGCCCGCCCGCCACGAGGCAAAGACCACCAGCGCCAGCGCGATCCAGCCCGCGCCTGCGGTCATGCCTTCGGTCCATTGCGGCACGCGCACCAGCGACAGGTAGGCCCCGCCGAGCCCCGCGCAGGCGCCGCCGAAACAGATGGCCGCCAAACGGATGCGCACCACTTTGTAGCCAAGCGCATGGGCGCTGTCGTGGCTTTCGCCCACCGCGCGCAGAATCAGACCGGCGCGGGTGTATTTCAAAAAGGCCCATGTGGCCGCGACCAGCACCAGCGAGACGTAGACCATCACGTCATGGCTGAACAGCATGCGCCCGACCACGGGCAGATCCGACAGCGGTCCAAGGTCCAGTTTGGGCAGGGTGGGGGATTTCATGCCTTCATAAGGCTTGCCGATCAGGCTCGACAGGCCCAGCCCCACCAGCGTGAGCCCCAGACCCGTGGCCACTTGGTTGGACAGCAGGAACTGGGTCAGCAGCCCGAAGGACAGCGACAAAACCGCCGAGGCACAGGCCGCCCCCACAAAGCCCAACAGCGGCGAGCCTGTGTTGATCGCAATGGCAAAGCCGATCACAGCGCCGGTGATCATCATGCCCTCGACGCCCAGATTGAGCACGCCGGATTTCTCCACCACCATCTCGCCGATGGCGGCGAACAGAATGGGCGTGGCGGACACCATGATCGAGGCCACCAGAAGGATCGGATTGATCGAACTCAGGTCCATCGCGCGACCTCCTGAACAACAAGCGTGGGGATCATGTCTTTGCCCCCTGACCGAAACGGATGCGGAAATTGGTAAAGACGTCCATCGCCAAAAGGAAGAACAACAGCATGCCTTGGAACAGCTGGATGGCCGCGGCGGGCAGGGACAACATCAACTGCGCCAGCTCGCCGCCGATATAGGTCAGCGCCATCAAAAGCCCTGCCAGCAGAATGCCGATAGGGTTCAGGCGGCCCAAGAAGGCCACGATAATCGCGGTAAAGCCATAGCCCGAATTGAAATCGATGCTGATCTGGCCTGCGGGGCCGGTGACCTCGAACAGGCCCGCCATCCCTGCCAGCGCGCCTGACAGACCAAGGCAAAACAGTACCATGCGCGTGGGATTTACGCCGGAAAACCGTGCTGCGCGGGGGGCTTCGCCGGTCAGGCGCACCTGATAGCCCAGAATATGGCGGCTTAGCAGCACATAGGCAAAGATCACCGCGATGAAGGCCGCGATCACACCCCAATGGGCGCCGGTGTTGGCAATCAGCTCGCCGTTATGGGCCGCATCCCATTGTTTGAAGTTGCGCGACCCGGGAAAGCCCATGCCTTCGGGGTTGCGCAAAAGGCCCGTCGACACAGAGCCCAGAATGGTCTCGGCCACGTAAACCAGCATCAAGGAGACAAGGATTTCGTTGGTGCCAAGGCGGGTTTTCAGCAACGCGGGGATCATCCCCCAGGCCCAGCCGCCCAAAGCCCCCGCCAGAATCATCATCGGGAACAGCAGCACGCTGTCAGAGGGGTACAGCGCCAGACCGGCCCCCGCGCCGCAAATCGCGCCCATGATATACTGGCCTTCGGCCCCGATGTTCCACACTCCGGCGCGAAAGCCGATGGACAGCCCGATGGCAATCAGGATCAGCGGCGCGGCTTTGACCAGCAGTTGCGGGCGCGAATAGCCCGCGAATTGCGGGTGGAACAGCGGGTCCCAGAACAGGGTGCGGATCGCCTCAAAGGGGTTGGCGCCAAGGGCTGCGAACAATAGCCCGCCCACGATCATGGTCAGCACCACCGCAATCACCGGGGTCAGGGCAGACCACAGGCGCGACGGCTGGGGGCGTTTCTCTAGGCGGATCATGCGAAAGCTCCGGTCGTCAGGGGGGCTGCGTCAAAGGCGCGGTCAGGCGTCCACATGGGCCACCTCCATATCGTGGGCACCGCCCATCATCAGGCCGATCTGGTCGAGATCCAGATTGGCCATGGGGCGGATCGCGGACAGGCGGCCCTCGTTCAGGGCGGCAAAATTGTCCGACACCTCGCGCAGCTCATCAAGATCCTGCGAGATCACCACAACGGCACCGCCACGGGCGGCCACATCCAGAATGGCCTGCCGGATAAAGGCCGCCGCCGCCGCATCCACGCCCCATGTGGGCTGGTTCAGCACCAGAACATCCGGTCTTTGCTGGATTTCACGACCCACCACAAATTTCTGCAGGTTGCCGCCCGACAGCGCGCGCGCTGCGGTGCCCGCGCCGGGGGTGCGCACGTCGAATTCGGCGATCACCTCCTCGGCAAAGCTGCGGGCCCGCGCCCAGTTTATGAACCCGCCGCGCAGCAGGTCCTTGCGCGAGGCCGCTGTGAGAAACCCGTTTTCCGTCAGGCTCATATCCGGTGCCGCCGCATGGCCAAGCCGTTCTTCGGGGCCGCTGAGCAAGCCGTTCTGACGACGCGAAGCGGGCCCCTGTCGGCTGATGTCGCTGCCTTTGAAATGGACCGTTCCTGCGGGGGCAAGCCGTTCCCCGGACAGGGTGTCGAGCAGCTCGTCCTGCCCGTTGCCGGCCACACCGCCGAGGCCCAGAACCTCGCCCGCGCGCACTTGAAAGGACACGTCGCGCAGCGGCGTGCCAAAGGCACCGGGGGCGGGCAGGGACAGCCCGCGCACTTCCAGCAGAACATCCCCCTTGGCAGTGGTGCGCGCGACCGGCGTGGCAAAGCTGGTGCCGACCATCAATTCTGCCATTTCGCGTGCGGTGGTTTCGCGCGGGGTACAGGTGCCCACGTTCTTGCCCAGCCGCAGGATCGTGGCGTGATCGCACAGGGCGCGAATTTCTTCGAGCTTGTGAGAGATATACAGGATCGAGGTGCCTTCGGACTGCAGCTTGCGCAGGGTCTCGAACAGGATATCGACCTCTTGCGGGGTCAGCACAGATGTCGGCTCGTCCATGATCAGCAGGCGCGGGTCCTGCAGCAGGCAGCGGATGATCTCGACCCGCTGGCGTTCGCCTGCGGACAGGGTGCCCACGGTGCGCGACGGGTCGAGCGGCAGCCCGTAGGTTTCCGACACCTCGCGGATCTGGCGGGCCAGATCGCGCATCGGCGGCGGGGTTTCCATGCCAAGCGCCACGTTTTCCGCCACGCTGAGCGCATCGAACAACGAGAAATGCTGGAACACCATGGCGACGCCCTTGGCGCGGGCCTCGGACGGTTTGGCAGGAGAGAAGTCGGAGCCATCCAGCAGCATCTGGCCGCTGTCGGGCTTAACCAGACCGTAAATCATTTTGACCAAGGTGGACTTGCCCGCGCCGTTTTCCCCCAGCAGGGCGTGAATCTCGCCACGCCCGATGTCAAAGGACACGCGGTCGTTGGCAATCACGCCGGGGTAGGCTTTGGTCAGGCCGTCGAGGCGGAGAAGGGGGCTGTCCACGATTGGCTCTCCTCTGTGTGGCGGCTGAGTATCTGTCCGGCGACGCCGATGGCAATGGCCTGAGGCACCTTGCCCAGATGTTTTTGCCCAATTGGGCAGCATATGCGTGCGATTTCAGCATCACTGTGACCCATAGCGCGCAAGCGTCGGGTAAATCTCGCCTTTTTGGTGTCCGAGCCGATCAATCCGCAGAAGGCAAAGCCCCGCGATAAGGCCGCAGCACAAAGCGCCAGATCCAGCGTGTGACTGTAGGTGAGAATCAAATGTTCCGCATTTTCAGGGGCATGGGTCATCAAAAGCGCGGCATCGGCGGTAGGGACGATGTTGACGCCTGCGGGGATGTCATCGGGAAAGCGGTCCGGCGCGGTATCAACCCATGTGATGGCCAGATCGGGCAGCGGGTGCAGCACAGATACCAGTGCGCGGCCCACATGACCGGCCCCCCAGATCCAGATCTGGCGGGTGGGCGTGCTGATCGGCTCCACCATCCAGCCGTCGCACAGTTGCGGGGCGGGGGGCTGGCCCTGTCCCCGGGCGCGATCCAGCAGCCGGTGCACGGACAGCGGCTTCTCGCCCACACCGCGGGCAAAGGGGGCCGTCCCATCGGGCAGGGTGCTTGTGTCGAACCGTTCGGTCAGCAGCGTCACCGCCCCGCCGCAGCATTGCCCCAGATCGGGGCCCAGCGGATGTCGGGTCAGGCCGTTTCGGGTGAACGCGTGTTCCATGGCGTCGAGTTCGAGCGCGCCGCCTCCGATGGTGCCGGATTGCGCCAGCCGTCCGGTCGCATCGCGCCAGACCAGCATGGACGCGCCCACCTCGCGCGGGGTGGATCCGGCAGTGTCAGCCACGACGACGCGCGCGACGGTGCCATGGGCGGCAACTGCCGCCCGCAGGCGATCGAGATCAAAGCTCATGCCCCGCCCCCGTCAGACACTTGTGACGCGCAGATCGCGCACCGCCATCAGCAGCCGTTCCGCCGTGGCGGGGGCGTGCAGCGCAGGATAGGCCGGGCCACAGTCCCGCAGCGCATCCGACAGCGCCAGAAAGGCCGAGATGCCCAGCATAAAGGGCGGCTCGCCCACAGCTTTGGACCGATAGATCGTGGGCACCGGGCTGGGGTCATCCCACAGCGCCACGTTGAAAATGTCGGGCCGGTCGGAACAGGCGGGGATCTTGTAGGTCGAGGGCGCATGGGTGCGCAGCCGCCCCGCATTGTCCCAGACCAGCTCCTCGGTGGTCAGCCAGCCCGCGCCTTGGACGTAGCCGCCTTCGATCTGGCCACGGTCCAGCGCCGGGTTCAGCGATTGGCCGCAATCGTGCAGCACATCGCTGCGCAAAATGCGGTTCTCGCCGGTCAGCGTGTCGATGACCACCTCTGTACAGGCGGCCCCGTGCGCGAAATAATAGAACGGGCGGCCCTGACCGGCTTTGCGGTCCCAAGAGATATCGGGCGTTTTGTAGAATCCTGTCGCGGACAGGCTGACACGGCCCTGATGGCACAGGGCGGCGGCCTCGGCAAAGCTGAGCGTGGTGTCACCGACGCGCACCTCGTTCTGGGCGAACTGCACATCCGTGGCCGCGCCACCGTAAAGCGTTGCGAGATGCGCGGCCATCTGGTTGCGGATCTTGGCACAGGCCTGCGCCACTGCCGCGCCGTTCAGGTCCGCGCCGGAGCTTGCCGCCGTGGCAGAGGTGTTGGGCACTTTGGCGGTGTCCGTGGCGGTGATGCGCACCACATCCATCGACACGCCGAACACCTGCGCGGCCACCTGCGCGACCTTCTGGAACAGCCCCTGTCCCATCTCGGTGCCGCCGTGGTTCATCGCGATGGACCCGTCGTGGTAGACATGGACCAAGGCGCCCGCCTGATTGAGATGGGTCAGCGTAAACGAAATCCCGAATTTCACGGGGGTCAGCGCGATGCCGCGTTTCAGGATCGGGTTTTGCGCGTTCCACTCTGCAATTGCGGTGCGACGGGCGCGGTAGTCACTGCTGGTGGCCAGCTTCTCTGTCAGCTCATGCAGGATGAAGCCTTCGACCGGCTGGCCATAGTGTGTGGTCTGCACACCGTCCGGCGTGGCCGGAATGGGCCCGTCGGGCAGATCGCCCTGCGCCCCGCGCGAGGTCTGATCGGCACGCGGGTCGGGAAGTTCGGCCTGCGGGGCAGGCGAGTCATGGGGAAGGGGCGGCTGCGCGGCATAGTAGTTGCGGCGGCGCACCTCCAGCGGGTCAAGACCCAGCTCGTGCGCGACGTGATCGACCACCCGTTCGATGCCCAGCACACCCTGAGGCCCGCCAAACCCGCGAAAGGCGGTGGCGGACTGGGTGTTGGTTTTCAGCCGGTGGCTTTCGATGCGCACAGCTGGCAGGTGATAGGCATTGTCCGCATGCAGCATGGCACGGTCAGCCACCGGCAGCGACAGATCCTGCGCCCAGCCGCAGCGGGTGTAATGGCCAAAGTCCACGCCCAGCAGGTGCCCCTCATCGTCGAACCCCACCGTATAGGTGATGCGGAAATCATGACGTTTGCCGGTGATGATGAAGTCATCGTCGCGGTCATAGCGCATCTTGGCGGCGCGGCCCGTAGCCTTGGCCACCACCGCGCAGGCGATGGCCAGCGCGTTGCCCTGGCTTTCTTTGCCGCCAAAGCCGCCACCCATGCGCCGGGTTTCCACCCGCACGTCGTGCATCGACAGCCCCAGCGCGTGGGCCACCTTATGCTGGATCTCCGAGGGGTGCTGGGTCGAGCTGTGCACATGCAGCCCGCCGTCATCCATCGGCAGGGCTGCGGCCACTTGGCCTTCAAGGTAGAAATGTTCCTGCCCGCCCATCTCGATGGTGCCTTCGATCCGGTAGGGGGCGTCTGCGATGGCCTGCGCCGCATCCCCACGAGACCAGACCACCGGCCCGTCCTCGAAGCGGCTGTTCGCCTCCAGTGCCTGTTCAATGGTCAGGATGGGGGTCTCTGCCTCCGTCTCGATCTGCGCCAGACGCGCGGCGCGGCGGGCTGCGGCGTGGCTGGTTGCGGCGACCAGAAACAGCGGCTGGCCCTGATAGTGGATCGTCCCGTCGCTCAGCAACGGCTCGTCATGCATGGACGGCGAGCAATCGCAATCCGACGGCAGATCGTGGGCCTCCCAGACCTGCACGACGCCCTCTGCGGCGCGCACCGCGTCCAGATCCATCGACACGATCCGCCCACGGGCGATCGGCGACAGGCCAAAGGCCAGATGCAGGGCCGAGGCGGGCAGCGGAATATCGTCAAGATACCGCGCGGCCCCCGTGACATGCAGCTTCGCGGAATCATGGGGCAGGGGTTTGCGAATGCTCATGGCTGAACCTCCAGCACGCTGGCGGTTGCGCCCAGATCCTCTAGCAGCACCCGCGACAACATATTGCAGGCGGCGGTGATCCGGTAGTCGGCAGAGGCGCGCATATCGGACAGGGGCTGGAAATCGCGCTCCCATGCCTGCCACGCGTTGATCAGCGTCTCGTCGGTCCAGGGCTGTCCGGTGATCGCCGCCTCGACGTGGGTGGCGCGTTTCGGAATGCCAGCCATGCCGCCAAAGGCGATGCGCGCGGCGCTGACCGTGCCGTCGGTGACAGTGATGTTGAAGGCGCCGCACACCGCCGAGATGTCCTGATCAAACCGTTTCGACAGCTTGTAAACCCGCAACCGGTCCGGCTGGCGGGGGATGCTGATGGCCTCGACAAATTCGCCGGGCGCGCGGTCCTGTTTGCCGTAATCGACAAAGAAATCCTCAATGGGAAGAGTGCGGCGCGCGTCGCCATGGCGCAGGTGCACAGAAGCCCCGAGCGCGATCAGCGCAGGCGGGTTGTCCCCGATGGGCGATCCGTTGGCCACATTGCCGCCGATGGTGGCGGCATTGCGCACTTGGGTGGAGCCGTAGCGGCGGATCATCTCGGCATAGGCGGGGTGATGATCCTCCATCAGGTCGCGCATACGGTCCATGGTCACGCCTGAACCAAGGGTGATCGCCTCGTCGGTGACGTCGATGTTTTGCAGGTCGGCACAGCGGTTAAGGAAGATCACCGTGCCCAGATCGCGCATCTGTTTGGTCACCCACAGACCCACATCCGTGGCCCCCGCAATCAACGTGGCGTCGGGGTGTTCCGCGTATAGGCGGGCCAAGGCATCGGCGCTGTCGGGGGCAAACTGGTTTGTCGCAGCGGCGGGCGGCGTGTCGTGCAAATGCGCGGGCGCGGGCTGATCGGCGGCGGCCTCTGCGGCGCGGATGATCGGCGCATAGCCGGTGCAGCGGCACAGGTTTCCGGCAAGCGCATCGTCATGCGCGGCGTCACCGTTCATATGCGCCACCGCCATGGACACCACAAATCCCGGCGTGCAAAAGCCGCACTGCGACCCATGTTGCGCAATCATCGCGTCCTGCACAGGGTGGAGCGCGCCATCAGGGGCGGCGATGCCTTCGACGGTGCGAACCGCCTTGCCGTCCAACTGGGGCATGAACAGAATGCAGGCATTCAATGTCCGCGCGCCGTGCCCGTCTGTCACCATAACCGTACAGGCCCCGCAATCGCCCTCGTTGCAGCCTTCCTTGGTGCCGCACAGCGCACGATCCTCGCGCAGCCAGTCCAGCAAAGTCAGGGTCGGGGAGACGTTCGACAGGGACACTTCTCTTCCGTTCAGAAGAAAGGTGATATCCATTTAGCAAACCCGCCGCAGTACCAGAAACAACGCAGATGTTGTTGCGACGGGTGGTTCCGCCGTGCGCGCCCTCGATGCGGCGTAGAAGGCGCGCGGATTGCCGTTGCCCCGTAGGCTACGGGGCGAGGTCGCGCCTTGGCAAGTTTAAACTGCCTGAATTTCGCGGTATCGCAGCGGCAGGCGCACAAATTTTGTGCGCTTTATGCGTCAGTCGGCGGTTGTTCCCAGATCGGCAAGGGCGGTGCGCAATTTGGCGATTTCTTCGGTCACCAAGCCGCCGGGGCAGGCCGCGACCTCGGACCAGTGGCTGAAGCGCGCCAGAAGCGGGATGAAGGTGGCGATTTCCTCGGCGGTCCAGTCCTGCAGGTAGCTTCCGAGCACGAGGAATTTGTAGGTGCGCACCGCTTCGACGATGCGCAGACCCTCGTCGGTCAGCTCCAGCACGGTGCGGCGGGCGTCTGCCTGTGACACAGCACGGCGCAGAAAACCGCGCCCGATCAGATCCGACGTGACCCGCGAGGCGCGCGAGGGGTCGATGTGCAGGCGCTGGGCGACGGTCGACACCATGGTTTCCGTGCCCTCGTCTTCGCCGAATTCATTGGCAGGGGCCCAGACGGCCATCAGCACGTCCAGTTGCGGCAGTTCCAGCGGCAGACCAAGTTCCGACAGGGCACGATAGCCCAGCTCGCGCTTGAACACCTTGCGGCGCCAGACCTGCAGAATGGCATCAATGTCCAACGCGGCCTGCGCGTGCTCGGCGTCCACACCCGCCGGAGCAAGCTTGTCTTTCATCAGTTCGTCGCGTTCTGCCATTTTCAACATCCCCTGCGCGGTGGCGCGCCTGCTCTTCTACTTGCGTGCCGTTGACATGTAATTGTCATTCGCACATATCTACCCTTAACTCTTACACATATCAACGTGCCCGTAACGGCGACGCTGCGTTCAGTGCGCAAGATTGCGGCAAGATATCCAAGGATTTTCACGAATGTCACTGGCAGAAACAGCCGCAGACGTTGATCCGGCAACAAATGATGCAATTGAACCCGCTTTAACCCGCGTGATTCTGGGTGCCGTTGCGGCAACTTTGCTGTTTGCCTCGCTGGGGCAGACCATCGTGTCGACGGCTTTGCCGATCATGGTCGCGGATCTGGGGGGGATGGATCACATCACATGGGTGATCACGGCCTATCTTCTGGCCTCGACCGTGGCGGCACCGCTGGCCGGAAAGCTGGGAGATATGTACGGGCGCAAGTTGGTGCTGCAGGTGGGGATCGGGATTTTCACCGTCGGCGCGGTTATCTGCGGTCTGGCGCAGGGCATGGGGCAGGTCATTGCAGGCCGTCTGGTGCAGGGCTTCGGGGCCGGGACACTGATTGTGACCTCCATGGCGACCGTGGGGGATCTGCTGCCGCCGCGACAACGGGGCATGGCGCAGGGCATGATGGGGGCGGCCTTTGGCGTGTCGACGGTCGTGGGGCCGCTGCTGGGTGGTTTTATCGTGCAGACGTGGAACTGGCACTGGATCTTTTTTGTGAACCTGCCCGTGGGATTGTTGGCCTTTGTCATTCTGAGCACGGCCTTGCCCGCGCGCTCTAAGGGCAACACGCAGCCGGTTGACTATGCGGGGGCCGCGCTGCTGGCCAGCCTGTTGGCCTGCATCGTGGTGCTGCCCAATGCGGCGGCCGAGGCAGGTGGCTGGGACAGTGTGCCGGTCTTGGCTTTGGCGGCGACCGGGGTGGCGGCGCTGGGGATGTTCATTCGTGTGGAAACACGGGCGCAGGCGCCAATCCTGCCGCTGAGCCTGTTTCGCAACAACACCTTTGTCGTCGTCAATGCGGTCGGCTTTCTGGTGGGGATGGGCATGTTCGGCACGATCACCTTCCTGCCGTTGTTTTTGCAGGTGGTCAAAGGCGTCTCTCCGACGGCGTCGGGTCTGTTTCTGGTGCCCATGATGGGCGGGCTGATCTTTGCGTCGACGATGGCGGGGCGGGTGATGTCCCGAACCGGGCGGTACAAGCTGATGCCGACCCTGTCGACAGGGCTGCTGGCGGCGGCCATGCTGGGCCTGACGACCCTGTCGCAAAACAGCCCGCTGTGGCTGATCGCCTCGACCTTGGTTCTGGTGGGGCTGGGATTGGGGCCGGTGTTTTCTGTCGGTGTAGCGGCGATCCAGAATGCGATCCCGCGCAGCCAGTTGGGTGTGGGCACCGCCAGCGCGAATATGTTCCGGCTGATCGGTGGCGCATTGGGCACCGCATTCTTTGGGGCGGTGTTCAGCGCGGGTCTGGCGCGCAATCTGGCCGCGCATCTGCCCGAAGCGGCGGGCGGGCTGCGCGCCCTTGGGGCCGAAACCCTGCGCGCCCTGCCGCCAGAGCTGCAGTTGCGCGTGATGGACGGGTTCAGCGCGGCCCTGCATCCGGTGTTCTGGATGGCAGCCGCAGCGGCGGCTTTGGCCTGTCTGATGTCGACACGCTTGCGTGAATTGCCGCTGGGCGCTGCCTGACGGTCTGAGGTGTCTCCCCCGACGTGATCCCCACGTCGTTCCTGCCGGTTTGTCAGTTCTGACAAGCCGGCTTTTTTATGCGCGACGTTCGGGCGGCTGCCGTCACGAACGGGGTTCCAGAGCGGGGCAGGGCAGACTACTGTCGCGCCATGGCAAATCCCCGATTCATCCACCTCCGCACCCATACCGAATATTCCCTGCTCGAAGGCGCGTTGCGTCTCAAGAAACTGCCGGGCATCGTGGCGGATATGGGAATGCCGGCAATCGCCGTCACCGACACGAACAACCTGTTTGCGGCGCTGGAATTTTCCGTTGGTGCGGCAGGGGCGGGGGTGCAGCCCATCATCGGCTGCCAGATCGATTTGCGCTATGTCGATCCGCAGCCGGGCGAGCGGGTCAAAGACCCCGCGCCCATCGTCTTGTTGGCGCAGACAGAGCGTGGCTACGAACATCTGATGAAGCTCAATTCGTGCCTTTATATGCGGCGCGACAACGAGCTGGCGCATATCACGCTGGCCGAGCTGGAGGCGCATTCCGAGGATCTGATTTGCCTGACGGGCGGGCCGGACGGACCGGTGGGGCGCTTGCTGCAACAAGGGTCGCGGGCGGCGGCAGACATGTTGATGCGCCGCTTTGCCGACATTTTTGCCGATCGTCTCTATGTCGAATTGCAGCGCCACCCCGGCGAGGACGGGCAACTGCCCGAGGCGGAACAGCTGTCCGAGCGCGGTCTGGTCGAGATGGCCTATGACCTGTCGATCCCGCTGGTGGCCACCAACGACGTGTATTTCCCCAAGACCGAGATGTACGAGGCCCATGACGCGATGATCTGTATCGCCGAGGGTGCCTATGTCGACCAGATCGAACCACGCCGCCGTCTGACCGCGCAGCATTACCTCAAGACGCCACAGGAGATGGCGGTGCTGTTTGCCGATCTTCCCGAGGCGCTGGAAAACACAGTCGAGATCGCGCAGCGCTGTGCCTTTATGGCTTATCGCCGCGATCCGATCCTGCCGAAATTCGCCGATGACGAAGTCGCGGAACTGCGGCGTATGGCAAACGAGGGGCTGCAGGCGCGTCTTGCGGTGATCCCCCATGCGGTGCCGGTAGCAGAATATCAGGAACGGCTGGATTTCGAGCTGGGCATCATCGAGGGCATGGGCTTTCCGGGCTACTTCCTGATCGTTGCGGATTTTATTCAATGGGCCAAGGACCACGACATTCCCGTCGGTCCGGGGCGGGGCTCCGGCGCGGGCTCGCTTGTGGCCTATGCGCTGACCATCACCGACCTTGATCCGCTGCGCTATTCGCTG
This sequence comes from Sagittula sp. SSi028, assembly GCF_048553715.1. NCBI lineage: Bacteria > Pseudomonadati > Pseudomonadota > Alphaproteobacteria > Rhodobacterales > Roseobacteraceae > Sagittula > Sagittula sp. SSi028. The sequence continues at coordinate 153,817 of NZ_JBLZNC010000003.1, forward strand.
CTGTTCGAACGCTTTTTGAATCCGGAACGTGTGTCGATGCCGGACTTCGACATCGACTTTTGCATGGATCGCCGCGAAGAGGTGATCCGCTACGTGCAGGACAAATACGGCCATGATCGTGTGGGGCAGATCATCACCTTTGGCGCGCTTTTGTCCAAGGCGGCGGTGCGCGACATGGGGCGGGTGCTGCAGATGTCCTACGGGCAGGTGGATCGCCTGTCCAAGATGATCCCGGTTGAAGGGGTCAAACCCGTCAGCATCGAACAGGCCCTGCGGGACGAGCCCCGTCTGGCCGAAGAGGCCCGCAACGAGGAAGTCGTCGACCGACTGCTGAAATACGGCATGCAGGTCGAGGGGCTGTTGCGTTCTGCGGGCACCCACGCGGCCGGTGTGGTCATCGCGGACCGCCCCACGGACGAGCTGGTCCCGCTTTACCGTGATCCGCGATCCGAGATGCCCGCCACGCAGTTCAACATGAAATGGGTCGAACAGGCGGGTCTGGTCAAATTCGACTTTCTTGGCCTGAAGACGCTGACCGTGGTGCAGAACGCCTGCGACCTGATCTACAAATCGGGCCGTCCGCTGCATGTGGCCGCAGATGGCACCGAACTGTATGAACCCGCCGAGGGCGGTGAGAACCAGATCAACCTTATCCCGCTTGATGACGAGCGGACATACAAGCTGTATGCAAGCGCCAAGACCGTCGCCGTGTTCCAGGTGGAATCCACCGGCATGATGGATGCGCTCAAGCGGATGAAACCCACCTGTATCGAGGACATCGTGGCGCTTGTGGCGCTTTATCGTCCCGGTCCGATGGAGAACATCCCGACTTACTGCGAGGTGAAGAACGGGCTGAAGCCGATCACCTCGGTGCACCCGTCGATCGACCATATCCTTGAGGAAACCCAAGGCATCATCGTCTATCAGGAACAGGTGATGCAGATCGCGCAGGTCATGGCGAATTACACGCTGGGCGGCGCGGACCTGTTGCGCCGCGCGATGGGTAAAAAGATCAAGGAGGCGATGGACGCCGAACGCCCGAAATTCGTCAAAGGCGCGCAGGAAAACGGGGTAGACGAAAAGAAGGCGATGGAGGTCTTTGACCTGCTGGAAAAATTCGCCAACTACGGTTTCAACAAATCCCACGCGGCGGCCTATGCGGTGGTGTCCTATTACACCGCGTGGCTCAAGGCGAACCATGCGGTCGAATTCATGGCCGGTGTCATGAACTGCGATATCCACCTGACCGAAAAGCTGGCCGTTTACTTTGAAGAGGTCCGCAAGGGGTTGAAGCTGGGTTGGGTGCCGCCGTGCGTGAACCGGTCGCTTGCGACCTTTGACGTGGTCAATCAGGAACTGGTCTACGCGCTGGGCGCGCTTAAGAACGTAGGTTTGGAGGCGATGAAACTGGTGGTCGAGGGCAGGGGGGATAAACCCTTTACCACGGTCTTTGATTTCGCGCGCCGCGTTGAGCTGAAAAAGGTCGGCAAGCGTCCGTTGGAGATGATGGCCCGCGCGGGATGTTTCGACGTGCTGGACCCGAACCGCCGCCGTGTCTTCGACAGTCTCGATGCGCTGGTGGCCTATTCGGCGGCGATCCACGAACAAAAGGCATCCGCACAGGTGTCGCTGTTTGGCGAGGCGGGCGATGACCTGCCCGAACCGCGCCTGTCGCCGGTGTCTGACTGGTTGCCCGCCGAACGGCTGGCCGAGGAATTCAAGGCGGTCGGTTTTTACCTGTCCGGCCACCCGATGGACGATTACATGGCGTCGCTGAAACGTCAGGACGTGGTCACTCTGGACGAGGTCACCGCCAAGGCCGAGCGTGGCCCGCTTGTGGCCAAACTGGCGGGTGTGGTCGCGGGCAGGCAGGAACGCAAATCCGCGCGCGGCAACCGGTTTGCCTTTGCCCAGTTGTCCGATCCCACCGGCGCCTACGAGGTCACGATTTTCTCGGACACTTTGGAGAAATGCCGCGAACATCTGGAAACCGGGTCCAAGGTCGTCGTCACGGTCGAGGCAACGATGGAATCCGACCAGCTCAAACTGCTGGCCCGTGGTGTGATGCCGGTGGATATGGCCGCAGCGCAGGCCGGGCCGTCGGGCATGCGCATTTTTGTCGACAATGCCATGGCGATGTCGCTGATCGCAGGCGTGTTGGAAGATGCCCGCGAAAAGATGCAAAAGGCCCCGCGTGGCCCCGTGCATCTGCGGCTGGCTGACCCCGGTTTGCCCGGCGAGGTGGAGCTTGATCTGGACCAGCATTATCCCGTCACGCCCGAAATCAAAGGCGCTGTGAAATCGCTGGACGGGGTCATGGCGGTCGAGGATTTCTGACTCCGCGTCAATCCGCCGGTGACCCGTGCTGCCGTGAAGGCACTGTGGACGGGCAGGTGGTCTTCGCGCTACGAGGGGGAAACCCCGCAGGAGAACACATGCGCACGCTTTGCCTAGGTCTCGGAGCCGTTTTGACATTGACTGCCTGTGCGCAGGATCCATTGCGGGATGTGCCGCGCCTTGCGGATGTGGAGGTGGCGGAAACAACGGGTCAGGCGGATGTCGCGGCCAGCGGTGAGGCGTCCGACACTTTGCCTGCGGCGCGCGCCACCGGCACCGCGCCACGCGGCGGCCTGTTGGGCTACCTCAAGGGGCGCGCCGACGCGGGCAAGACCCAAGCGTCCACGCCCGCCGTGGCCGAGGAAACCGCAGCCGCCGATGCCGAGGAGACCACGGATGTGGTTGTCGAGACGCCAACAGATGCCCCGGCAGAACGTCAAACAGGTGTGCTGGGTCGTTTGCTCGGGGCCGATGCGCCGAGTGCTGACACTGCCGAAGGCGTTGAAGTTGCCGCTGTGGCACCGCGCAAGACCCGCCGGGGCGGTCTGTTTGGCGGCGGTGGCCGCAAATCCGCAGGCCCAAAGCCGGGCGCGCCGGATTACACCATCGTCCCGCTTGGCACCGATTTGCCCTATGGCGAAATCGCACGCGTGTGCGACGTGCCGACCAGCGCCTTGGGGCGCAAGACGCAAAGCTGGCCGGACAGCGGACGCGGCGGCTATGATCTGTATGACAGCGCGCCAGGCAGTTCGGGCGCGCGCACGTTCTATATGACGGGATTTCAGGATGACTGCGCCCGTCAGTTTACCGCAGCGCTGGTGGTCTTTGGCTCGCCCGAGACGTGGGAGCAGATCCACTACGGGCCTGCGGGTGGCACTCTGCCGGTGTCAGCCACCGACGCCGCCTACGAGCAGGTGAAAACCGGCTTTTGTCGCAGTGGGCGGGGGGCGCCCTGTGGGTCCAAAATGGATGCTTTGGCCAAGACCACAGTGTTTGTCAGCGTCTATGAACGCTTCGGCGACAACACCCGCTGGAAGAACATCCTGCTCCACGACGGCGAAGTTGTGGCCACAGACGTCAAAGGCTGACCCACAGGCGTTGCCCGTTTTTTAGGCTTCCCTTAATGCGGTCGTGCGTAAAACCTGAGCATGTCATTGGTGGGGTGGTGGAATGCTGCCTGCTTCGCCATAGTCCAAGACAAGTTGGATTCGCCGGAGCTGTTTTTTGCGTCTCATCGTCTTTTCCGATCTGGACGGAACCCTTCTGGATCATGCCAGTTATTCGTGGCAAGCCGCCGAGCCGGCCTTGGCTCAACTGGCGAAACGCGAGATTCCTCTGGTGTTGGCGACGTCAAAAACCGCAGCCGAAGTTGAACGATTGCACAGCGCGCTGGCGTTGGGCGACACGCCAGCCATTGTCGAGAACGGGGCAGGTGTGTACCGGCCGGGCCAGCCGCTTCAGGCCGAGGGTGACATGGCGACCATCCGCGCGGCCCTTGCGCGCACGCCACAGGACTTGCGTGCACATTTCTTGGGCTTTGGTGACGTGGATGCGGAGGGGGTTGCCGCCATGACGGGGCTGCCACTGGATAGCGCCGCGATGGCCAAACAGCGGATGTTCTCCGAGCCCGGTCAATGGTCCGGCACAGATGCGCAGCGCTTGGCGTTTGTTCAAAACCTCGCTGCCCAAGGGGTGTCTGCCCGCTATGGTGGCCGCTTCCTGACCCTGTCGCTTGGCCGGACCAAGGCCGACGCCATGCGCGAGGTCTGCCGCGAACTGGGCGGCACGGTCACCATCGCCCTGGGCGACGCCCCCAATGATACGGAAATGCTGCAAGAGGCCGACCATGGCGTGATCGTGCGCAACGATCACGGTGTCGGTCTGCCCACACTGGACGGAGAGGCCACAGGCCGCATTCGCCGCACAGATGCTATTGGCCCTGCGGGGTGGAACGAGGCGATCCTTGCCTTGCTGAATGAACTTGAACAGGACGAGTCCCATGGCTGACTTTCACCAGAACGGCAATATCGCGCAATTCCACAACCTGCGTCACCGGCCCGTGGACGAAATGGTCTACGAGATCGAAAGCTTTGCCCAAAGCCGCAAGATCAGCCTTGTCCTGCCCTCGCTGTTCTCGGAGCTCGAAGGGCCCGCGCTTGGCAATATCCTCAAGGAGTTGAGCGAGGTCTCCTACCTGCACCGCATCATCATCGGCTTGGACCGCGCGGACGAGGAACAGTACCGCCGCGCCAAGGATTTCTTTGCCGTGCTGCCGCAGGAACATGTAGTATTGTGGAACGACAGCCCCCGCATGAAGGCTTATATGGACAAGCTTGACGGGCTGGGTCTGGCGCCCAAGGAGCCCGGCAAGGGCAAGAACATGTGGACCTGTATGGGCTATATGATCGGCTGCGCGGACACCTCTGTCATGGCGCTGCACGACTGTGATATCGTGACGTATCAAAAGGATATGCTGGCGCGTCTGGTCTATCCCGTGGTCAATCCGAACTTTCGCTACCAGCTGTCCAAAGGGTACTACCCACGCATTGGCGACGGAAAGCTCAACGGACGTGTCACCCGGCTGCTGGTGTCGCCCTTGCTGATCGCGCTGAAAAAGGTCATCGGCGACCGCGATTACATCGACTACCTGCGGGCCTTTCGCTATCCGCTGTCGGGCGAATTTGCCATGCGCACGGGGCTGGTCCCGGATCTGCGCATCCCGTCCGACTGGGGGCTTGAGATCGGGGTGCTGTCCGAGGTCTGGCGCAACTCTGGCCGCCATTCCGTCTGTCAGGTGGAAATCTCGGATGCCTACGATCACAAGCACCAAGATGTGTCCGAGGCAGACGCCGCAGGCGGGCTGAACCGCATGTCCACGGACATCTGCAAGGCGGTGTTTCGCAAACTCGCGGCGGATGGCACTGTATTCACAGCGAATACATTCCGTGCACTCAAGGCGACCTACTACCGGATCGCGCTGGATCTGTTGGAATTCTACGACAACGACGCCCGCATGAACGGGCTAAGCATCGATCGCCACCGCGAAGAAAAGACCATCGAACTGTTTGCCGAAAACATCATGGCGGCAGGGCATGTGTTCTTGGCCAAGCCCAACGAGGCCCCGTTCATCCCGAACTGGAGCCGCGTGAACGCCGCCGAGCCGGGATTGGTGCAGGAACTGCATGCCATCGTCGCCGCTGACAACGCGGAATTCGGGGCCAAGTCGTTCTGACGGCCCCGGTTGCCTAGACGATCTGCCACAGCAAATAGCCGCCGTAACATGTCAGCAGCGCCGCGCCCTCCCCACGGCTGACGCGGGTGGCGGTGATCGCGGCAAAGGCAAACAGCGCCGAGGCCGCGAGCATCACCATGTTGTCGGTCCACACGATGCGGTCTGGCACCTGACCCGGTGCGGCGATGGCGGTCACCCCGCCGATGGCCAGAATGTTGTAGATGTTGCTGCCGACAATGTTGCCGAACGCCAGATCGACCTGTCGACGCAGAGCCGCGATGACAGAGGTCACAAGCTCGGGCAGGGAGGTGCCGACTGCCACAATGGTCAGCCCGATGACGCTTTGCGGCACGTCGAGCTGCTCGGCCAATGCCACGGCCCCATCGACGAGCCATCGACCGCCAATGATGATCATGGCAAGCCCTGCCACTGTCATCAGCGCGGCGGTTGGCAGGGTCTGTGTCTGGATGTCGTCTGCACTGTCGGGGTGGTGGCGTTCTTGCCGCCAGACCAGTGCCACATAGGCCACCAATAGCGCCAATGCGGCCATGCCAGCCCCGCGTCCCATGCCGATGGTTGCGGCCAGCAGGGCGAAGCCTGCGGTCACGCCCATCATCACGGGCAGGTCGCGGTACAAGGCAGCGCGCCCCACGGGGATCGCCTGCAACATGGCCGCCAACCCGCCGATCAGCAGGATGTTGGCGATGTTCGAGCCGACAATGTTGCCATAGGCGATCCCTGAGGCCCCGATCATCGCCGCCCGAACCGAGGTCACAAGCTCTGGCAGGGAGGTGCCGAAGCCCACGAGCACCAAACCGATCATCAAGGGCGAGACGCCCCAGCGCCGTGCCAGCGCCGACGCCCCACGCACAAGGCTTTCGCCGCCCAGAACCAGCAGCACAAGACCGGCCAGAATGGCCAACCAGATCGACATGTCAGAGGACTTTCACAATCGGCCAGCGGCATGCGGGCCTGACTGTGCGGATGTCGGTGCGCCGCCCCTTGCCGTCAAGAGGCGGCGCAGGGATTTTACGGCCCCGTCAGGGCTTGTTCGTGATCCAGCGGCATTGATAGGGGGCAAGGGTGACACCGTCTTCTTCGGGGTGCAGCGTCTCGCCGGTCAAAAGGTCCACCCAATGTTCGTCGGCAATCAGGTTCATCGCCTTGGGGGCCAGATCAACGGTCTCTGCACTGACGTTGTGCAGGGCAAAGATCGACTGCGATCTGTCAGGGGCCTGCCGCCATACGGCAAAGACCCGAGGCTCCAGATTCAGTGTGAAATTCGTGGCATTGGGGTGAAAGGCGGGTTGTTTGGCCCGCAGCTTCAGACGCTCTGACAAGCTGCCCAGAACCTGCGCCTGTGCGCTGTCGGGGTCATCCAGAAGGGCGCGCAGTTCGGGGTAGTCCCAACGGTGGCGGTTGATGGCACGATTCATATTGCGGCGCGCCACGCCATCGGTGTCGTTCTCACAGGCCAGCATCGCATGGATGTAGAAGGCAGGCACCCCTTCGAGCGACATCACAATGGTCTGCGAGGCGATGAAACGGTCGATGTGATGGGCGGTGTCGCCGCGGTAGGTCTTGGCCACGGCGGAAAAGAATGTGGCATTCAATTCGTATACAGACGTGCCCCCGTCCGGCAGCGCACGCATGGACGCCCGACCGCCGCTGTCCATCACGGTCGAGATCATCTGTGCGATTTCCTCGTCAGGCAGCAGACCTTCGGCAGGGCGCATGCCAATGCCATCGTGGCTGGCGGTGAAGTTCAGATAGGCGCAGCCTTGCGGGGCAGGGGGCATGGCGCGCATCCAGTTCGACAGGTAATGCGCATCTCCCGACAGCATCGCATGCAGGATCAGCGGCGGCAGCGGAAAGTTGTAAATCCAATGCGCTTCGTTGAGCTGGCCGAAATAGGACAGGTTCTCTGCCTTGGGCACATTGGTTTCCGTCAGCAGGATCACCGGCTCTTTCGCGAAATCCGACAGGACGCGCAACAGCTGCACAATGGCATGGGTCTGCGGCAGATGGATCGACGGGGTGCCGGGCTCTTTCCAGATGAAAGCCACCGCATCCAGCCGGATGATCTTGACCCCCATATCCACATGCAAACGGATGATGCGGATGATCTCCAACAGCACCTCGGGGTTTTTGAAGTTCAGGTCGACCTGATCGTGGCTGAAGGTGCACCAGACGTTCTTGCGCCCTGCGGCGGTCTCGACCTCTTGCAGCAGCGGCGTGGTCCGCGGGCGGACCACCATCGACAGGTCATCCTCGGGCGAGGCCTCGAAAAAGAAGGTGTCATAGGGCGGCTGTTGCTGACGATAGGCGTTGAACCATGTGCCCTGCGACGACACGTGGTTCATCACCAGATCGGACATCAGATCCCATTCGCCGCCAATGCGCTGGATGTCGGGCCAATCGCCAAGACTGGGGTTCACCTTGCGATAGTCCGTCACCGCAAACCCGTCGTCCGAGGTAAAGGGAAAGAACGGCAGGATATGCACCCCGTTCACCACGCCTTTCAGGTTTTCGGCCAGAAAATCGCGCATCAGATCCAACGGCTTGTGCGATCCGTCCATGATGCTGTCGCCATAGGTGATCAGCAGTGCGTCCTTTTGTGTCCACATGGAATTGCCGGGCTGTCGGGCGCGCCCGCGCGGCTTTGCCCCCTCGGGCCAAAAGGCATCGACCACCTGCGCCGACAGCGCGTCGGTGTCCATGTCGGGATAAAGCCGCATCAGCAGCGCATTCAGACGGTTTATCAATGCAGAAGGTGTCTTGGACATCGCGCGGGTCCCCTTGGGTCTTTCCTGCGACGCTATCGCGTGGCGTCTCGGGGGGGAACCGGGCCTGCCGCAAAATCCGGCTTTGGCACTTTGTGTTGCCTCAAAACCGGGCAGCGTCAGAGCCCTGCACGTCCCGCGCCGTCGCGATCACATGACCCCGACCGTGGTCAGCACCATCTCCCCTTGCGGAACCACAGTTTCCCCATCGGTCAGGGCTGCCTCATCTCCTGCGTTGATCAATGCCACGGACATGCCATCTAGATCTTCGGGCGCGACGTTGTGGATCTCGATATTCAGGCCAAAGTCGCCGTCGACAAAGACGCCAAATTCCGCAGCACCGAAATCATTGCCCAGATAGGCCACGCGAACCTGTGCGGGATCGACCTCGGGCGGGAGCATCAACATCAACGTATCCTCGTCACGGTCAAAATCATAAAGCGACACCCACGCGCCGCCATCTGCGTCCAGAACAACGCTATCCGCGCCGTCACCGCCGAGAATATCCAGCCATCCCCCGCCGTTATGAATGATCAGATCGTCACCCGCCCCGCCGGAAATGTCGGCCGTGGCCTGATCGCTATCTCCATAGGTCTCGATCGTATCATCGCCGTCTTCTGCGAAAAGCAGGTCGTGATCTGCGCCGCTCAGCCGCTCAAACAGACTGTCATCGCCCGCACCCCCGTGCAGGGTGTCAGACCCGAAACCGCCCCAGATGTCATCGGATCCAGTGCCACCAACCAGTAGGTCATTGCCTCCTTGACCGGAGAGGCTGTCGTCTCCCGGACCACCGAGCAGCAGGTCATCGCCACCATCCCCATGCAGGGCATCATCTCCCTCGCCGCCATGCAGCGTATCCTCTTGAGCACCGCCAAAGATGACATCGTCACCTGACCCGCCGTGAACCAGATTACGATTGGGCTCGCCGCCATCCAGCGGAGCAGGTTCGGCGGCATAGACCCAATCATCACCCGCACCGGCTTGGATGGTGTCATTGCCGGACCCACCATACAGGGTATCGTCCCCGTCACGTCCTTCGAGGATAAGATCGTCTCCCTCACCCCCGCCGATCAGGTCGTCCCCGTCTCCTCCTGACAGCGTATCGGATCCGGCATGGCCCTGCAGTGAATCATCGCCCGCACCACCATCCAGAAAATCATCTCCAGCGTCGCCGTCCAGAGAATCCTGACCCGCCTCGCCAAACAGCTCATCCGCACCGCCACCGCCAATCAGCGTGTCCTGCCCGGGCCCCCCCAGCAAAAGATCCGGACCGTCCCCGCCCGTAAGCAGCTCATCGGACACTGGCGTCTCAACGGGGTCTTCACTGCCATCACCGGGATCGACGTCCGCCTCCTCCGGCTCTTGGGTGTCTGTAATCGCAACAAATGCCCCGCCCACACCGGCGAGGCCTAAAAAAACGGCCAAATAAAACATCAAGCGCCCCCAAGCACGTAAAAAGAGATAGTCCGAAACATAGTACCCGCTTAGCGGAGAAGTAAATATCTATTTGCCCCGGAAATCAACGTACTGCGCCATCCCGGCGGGCCGCAGCTTTTGCTTTTTCTTGGCGTAAATACCTCGGGAGGGGTCCGGGGAGGGCAGCGCCCTCCCCGGTCGGTCGCGGCGCGAACAGCGCCGTGAAACCAATATCAGTTCGTCAGCGCCTTGTCCGTGATCACAGAGGTCCAGGCACCCTCGGGCTGTTTGGTGATCACCGGATCGGAACCACCCGCCAGCAAGGTGTCCACGGTGCGCTGGTAATCCGCTTCATCCAACGCGCCATTTGAACCGGCAGTCAGCTTGGCGACCTCGCCCATCATACGGATCTGGTGCGCTTCAGTCTGTGCACCGGTCTCGTCATAGTCGAGAACGATCATCGCCGCCTCTTCGGGGTTTTCCTCGGCCCATTTCCAGCCCTGCATGGAGGCCGCGACAAAGCGGGACATTTTGTCGACAAAGGCCTCGTCCGACAGGTTTTCCTCCAGCACGTACAGGCCGTCTTCCATGGTGGCGACGCCTTGGTCCTGATACTTGAAGGTGATCAGCTCTTCTTCGCCAACACCTGCGTCCAGCACCTGACCGTATTCGTTGTACGTCATGGTCGAGATACAGTCCGCCTGACGCTGCAACAGCGGATCGACGTTAAAGCCCTGTTTGAGCACTTCGACAGAGCCCTCGGCTTTGCCGTCGGTGGCAATGCCCAGCGAGGACATCCAGGACAGGAACGGGTATTCATTGCCAAAGAACCACACGCCCAAGGTGCGGTTTGCCAGCGTCTCAGGACCTTCGATGCCCACATCATTCCAGCAGGTCAGCATCATGCCCGAGGATTTGAACGGCTGGGCGATATTGACCAGCGGCAAGCCGTTTTCCCGTGCGGCGAGCGCGGCGGGCATCCATTCCACGATCACATCCGCACCGCCGCCGGCGATGACTTGGGTCGGTGCGATGTCGGGACCGCCGGGCAGGACGGTGACATTCAGGTCGGCATCCTCGTAATAGCCGTTCTCCAATGCGACGTAGTAGCCTGCGAACTGGGCCTGCGTGACCCATTTCAGCTGAAGCGTCACATCGTCGGCAGCAAAGGCCTGACTGGCGAGCAGCGCCAGCGCGGATGCAGCGAGTTTGGTCTTCATGGTCTTCTCCTGTTGGTTGGTGCCCCGATTCTATGCCGGGGGTCGTGGTGAAGCTTATCGTTTGCGTTGGCTGGCGTGCCAGAAAGTTGCACGTTTCTCGAGCCAGGCCATGACCCCGTAAAAGGCGGTGCCTGCCAAAGCGGCAGTCAGGATCGCCGACCACACCAGTGCCAGATCGAGCTGACCAATCGAGGTGGAGATCCGGAACCCGAGGCCGAGCGTGGGGGAGCCGAAGAATTCCGCAACAATGGCCCCGACCAGCGCCAGGGTTGTGGTGATTTTCAATCCGTTGAAGATAAACGGCAGCGCCGCCGGAAGGCGCAAGGCCATCAATGTCTGCCCCCATGAGGCGGCATAGGTCTTCATCAGGTCGCGCTGCATGGCGGTGGTCTCGGACAGGCCGGCCACTGTGTTCACCAGCATCGGGAAATAGACCATTAAAACGACAACGGCGGCTTTGGATTGCCAGCCAAAGCCGAACCACATCACAAGGATCGGGGCTGTGCCGACGATGGGCAAGGCCGCCATGAAGTTGCCCAGCGGCAGCAGGCCCCGGCGCAAAAAGTCCCAGCGGTCGATCAGCAAAGCTGTCAGGAAGGCCGCGATATTGCCCATGAGATAGCCCGACAGCGCGCCTTTGAGGATGGTCTGGACAAAATCTCCCCAAAGCAGCGCTGTGTTGGCCCCGAAGGTTTCGGCGATTTCCGAAGGGGGTGGAAGGATAACCCGTGGCACCTCGGCCCCGCGCACGATGAGCTCCCACATGGCGAGGACGGTGGCACCAAAGATCAGCGGAACCGCGATCTGTGTGAGGCGCAGATCCCGCCAAGGCCCGTTTGCCAGCACCGCGTTCAACGCCCAGCCCAGCAGCCACAACACAAGTGCGAATAGGATCAACGTCATGGGGCACCTCCGAAGGCCATGCGCGGGGCAGGGTCGTGCATAGGTATTTGGACCAAGGAAAAACGGGCGGGCGGGCGCGCTTTTGATCGGGTTGCTTGGGTCATTGCGCCATCCCCATGTGTTTCAACGTGCGTCGCTCAATGGCACCGATGGCCCAGACCAGTGTGGCGGCGAGTGCGGCGGCCATAAACAAGGCGGCCCAGATCTGGGCGGTTTGCCCGTAGTAGCTGCCGGCCAGCATACGCGCGCCGAGCCCGCCCTTTTGCACCGGAAGTTCGCCGACAATGGCACCGACAAGGCTGGCGGCGATGGCAATTTTCAAAGAGGCAAAGAGGTAGGGGATGGAAGCGGGGAGGCGCAGTTTCAAAAGCCTGTCGCGGGTTGAGGCGTTGTAGGTTGTCATCAGATCCATTTGCATGTGGTCGGGGGCGCGCAGGCCTTTGACCATGCCGACGACAACGGGAAAGAAGCTGAGATAGGCGGAAATTACGGCTTTGGGCAGAAGGCCTTGGATGCCGATGGAGTAGAGCACCACGATGATCATCGGGGCCAGCGCGACGATGGGGATGGTCTGGCTGACGATCGCCCAAGGCATCACGCTCATATCCATGGTTCGGGAGTGGACGATGCCCACCGCCAGAATGACCCCGAGCGCCGTGCCGATGACAAAACCGAGGAAGGTTGCGTTCAGGGTGACCAAGGCATGATGCAGCAGGCCGCGGTTCGACAGGCTGCCGGATCGGGCGAGCCCACGACGCCCGTTGAGCTCTTCATCGATGGTGGACTTGTAGAGTTCCTGCACGACCACGTGGGGGGCGGGCAGAACAGGGCGCGTGGTGGACCAGCTTTTGTCCCAATGCTGCGGGTTTTGCAGTGCAAGCGATAGATTGCCCATATCGCGGCGCGTGTTGGCGCCGGCTGGTGTGACCGTTTGTTCCGCGCGTTCGGCAGCGGTCAGGACTTCTTTGATGTTCATGGGAACGGCTGCGGCGTACCACAGTGCGATCAGTGCTGCGATGACGCAGAGCACGGGTGTCATGTTGCGCAAGGTCTGTTTCATGCCTGCCACTCCATCCGCAGCATATCTGGCGCGCCGGGGCGGTCGGCTGCGAGGTGTCGCGTTTCCAGAAACCCCTCGCGTCGGTAGAAATTTTGCGCGCGGGTGTTGGTGACATAGACTGTAAGCCACAGTTGGTTGCGGCCTTGTTTGGCGTGATCCATCAACCGCTTTCCGTTACCCTGTCCGGTGTGTCGCAGGTAAAGCGCGCCGAGTTTGTTATCTGCGGGATCGATGGAGAGGTATCCGAAGACGGGGTCGCCCACGACGGTCATCTCGCGCATTTCAAAGGCGTCGGCGATGAAACCTTCGAGCGTTTCCACATCGGGCGTGTCGGCGATGTAGCCGGTGGCGCATTCCCAGTCATGAACGATCCGGGCCATGGTAGGGATGTCGTCGTGGTTGGCGGGGCGCAGCGTGGCGGGGCGTGGTCTTTGGGCGGTGTCGATCATTCCTCGTACCCCGCGCGCAGCCCGTCACGGACGCGGTGGGCGATGTCGATGAATTCCGGCGTGTCGCGGATATCGAGCGGGCGTTCGGCGGGCAGGGGGCTTTCGATCACATCTGTAATGCGGCCCGGACGGGGCGACATCACCACGATATGGGTCGAGAGGTAGACCGCCTCCGGTATGGAATGGGTGACGAAGCCGATGGTTTTCTTGGTCTTGGCCCAGAGGCGCAGCAGCTCCTCGTTCAGGCGGTCGCGGACGATTTCGTCAAGCGCGCCGAAGGGTTCGTCCATCAGCAGGATGTCTGCGTCAAAGGCCAGAGCGCGGGCGATCGAGGCGCGCTGTTGCATGCCACCGGACAGCTGCCAGGGGAATTTATTTTCAAAGCCGGTGAGTTCGACGAGGTCGAGGACCTTGGCAATGCGTTTTTGCTGGTCTGCTTTGCCGTAGCCCATGATTTCCAGCGGCAGGGCGATGTTGCGTCCTATGGTGCGCCACGGGTACAGGCCTGCGGCCTGAAACACATAGCCATAGGCGCGGGCGCGGCGGGCATCATCCGGTGTCATCCCGTTGACCGTCAGCGTGCCGCCTGTGGGGGTTTCCAACGCAGCCATGCAGCGCAGGAAGGTGGTCTTGCCGCAGCCGGAGGGCCCGATGAAGGAGACGAACGCGCCTTTCGGAATGTCGAGGGAGACGTCCTTGAGCGCGTGCACGGGGCCATCGGCGGTCTGGAATGTCAGGTCGAGGTTACTAGCCTGAATTACGGGAATGGCGGTCATCGGCGCGTGCTCCGGCTCTTTTGGCCCGCGGTGGCCGTTGGGCTGCCTGCGGGCGGATCGTTTGGTTTGTCGTGTTGTGAGAGGCGGCGGCGGGATGCCGGTTGGCCAAGGGACCCACGTGTCGCAGACCCGCAAGCGGGGCGTCGCAAAGGGTTTGGGGTGCGGGGTAAGGTCATTTTGGTGCTGGCGTTCTGGCTGGCAGTGAAGAGGTCAGGGGCAGGGTGCGAGATCCACGCGCGCCTCCGGCTGATCCTCTGGGTGGAGCGTGAACCCGTCAACCGGGGCGGTCTCGATCATGTAGTAATCCTCCCAGGTGTCCCCTTCGCCGGAGCATTGGACCGTGTGCACAATCGCGCCTGCACCGACCATGGTGGCGTCGAGGATCTGGCAGGTGCTTTCCCAGAAGGTGATGCTTTCGCCCGGGCGGAAAATCACCATATCGTCGTTGGCCACCTCGCCTGCGAGCCGTGCGCAGCCCGCGGCATTTGCGTAGACATCGGTATCTGCTGCCGCCACAGCGGGCAGGGCCAGAAAGAAGATAAACCAGCGGATCATCGGTGCTTGCCTCTTTGGTGATTTTGCGTGGCACAGCGGGAAAAGGTATTTGCGCCAAGGAAAAACGAAGGGGGGCGGGCCCGCAGCGAGGGGGTGTTCGACGCTGCGGGGGAGATGGTCACACGCCGGTGGCGGGGATGCCCGTGCGTTCCACGGGGCGGGGCGCGGTCAGATCCTTCCATTTCGACAGGGCGGTGTTGGTGGGGGTGCGGCCTTTGCGGGCGACGAATTCACCGTGGCCTTCGCGCGAGGTCAGTGTGCCATCGGTGACAGCCACATGGCCGCGTGTCATCACGAAACGGGGCAGGCCTTTGACTTCGTGGCCTTCGAAGACGTTGTAGTCGATGGCGCTGGTTTGTGTGGCGGCGGTGATGGTCTTTGATTTCTCGGGGTCCAGAACAAGGATATCCGCATCGGCGCCTACGCGGATCGCGCCCTTTTTCGGGTAGCAGTTCAGGATTTTCGCGATGTTGGTGGAGGTGACGGCCACGAATTCCTCGGGCGTCAGGCGGCCTGTGCCCACCCCTGTGGTCCAGAGCATGGGAATGCGGTCCTCTAAGCCGCCGGTGCCGTTGGGGATCTTGGTAAAGTCGCCGATGCCGAAGCGTTTTTGCTCTGTCGAGAAGGCACAGTGGTCGGTGGCGACAACCGAGAGAGAGCCGCTCATGAGGCCGGCCCAGAGGCTGTCCTGATGTTGTTTGTTGCGGAAAGGCGGGGACATGACGCGGCGGGCCGCATGGTCCCAGTCCTGATTGAAATATTCCGATTCATCGAGTGTGAGGTGCTGGATGAGCGGTTCGCCCCAGACGCGTTTGCCCTGTTGGCGGGCGCGGCGGATGGCTTCGTGGGCTTCTTCGCAGGAGACGTGGACGATGTACAAGGGCACGCCTGCCATGTCGGCAATCATGATTGCGCGGTTTGCGGCCTCGCCTTCGACCTGAGGCGGGCGGGAGTAGGCGTGGGCCTCGGGGCCGGTGTTGCCTTCGGCCAGCAGTTTGGCGGAGAGCTCTGCCACCACGTCGCCGTTTTCCGCATGAACCATGGCGATGCCGCCGAGTTCGCCGAGCCGTTTGAACGAGGCGTACATTTCATCGTCGTTGACCATCAAGGCGCCCTTGTAGGCCATGAAATGCTTGAACGTGGTGATGCCGCGCTGTTCGATGACGGTCTGCATTTCGTTGAAGACCTGTTCGCCCCACCATGTCACCGCCATGTGGTAGGAATAGTCGCAATGGGCGCGGCCGGCCTTGTTGTCCCACATCTGCAGCGCATCCAGCAGCCCCTGGCCGGGAGAGGGCAGGGCAAAGTCGATCACCATGGTTGTGCCGCCCATCAGGGCCGCTTGCGTTCCGGTATCGAAGTTGTCGGTGGAATAGGTGCCCATGAAAGGCATTTCCAGATGGGTGTGGGGGTCAATGCCGCCCGGCATCACGTAGCAGCCTGTGGCATCAAGCACGGTGTCGCCGCTAAGGTTTTCGCCGATCTCTATAATGGTATCGCCTTCGACAAGGACATCGGCCTTGTAGCTGAGGTCTGCGGTGACGACGGTGCCGTTCTTGATGACGGTGCTCATTTGGTTTCTCCCTTTTGGTGCGGGTGCCGCTTTGCTGCGCAAATTGGCGGAGTTACGTGTGGCCTGATCCGGGGCCGGTTTGCATGGCTTGCGCTGCTTGTCGGATGCCGTGACGGTTCCCCTTTGTCATGTCAGGCCTGCTTTGCTGCAGGTGTCTGGTCGAGGTCGGGCCACCAGATTTGTTGGAATGCTCTGGCGCTGCGGCGAGAAGCGTTGCGCGGTTTGGCCTGATCTATGGAATCAACGGTCAGGAACGCATCGAATTCGAGAAAGAACCGAAGGGCCACCGTGATAGGGGGGCGGATGTCTTCGGGCTGGGCCGCCTGAAGGGCGAACACATCCTTGAGGTGTTTCTCCGTGAAGCTCAGCGTGTAGGTCTGACCGTTTTCCTGCCAGTCGATCGGCGCATCGGAAAAGCCGTTGGTATCAAGGACAAGAACATCCTCGGCGATTTCGCCGTCGGCCCAGCGGATCCCGAACTCGAGCAGGCGGTCGCTGTATGCCGATGCCAATCCCGGCCCGGCACATATCTTTTTCAAAGTTGACGTCCATTTGCCGAAAACACCGTCCATGATCATAATGCTACCCTTTTTTCAAATGATCCCACCCACTCCGGGATGCGGTGATCTTTGAGACAGGGCGCGTGTGAAACAACACTTGGTTGTACCGGCTCCGCGTCGAGGCGGAGCACCGGCGCTTTTTCGGGCACAGTTCCGGGTGTTTGCGTCGATGTCGACCGATCCGGCGCGCGCAGGTGCAACTTCGGTGGTCTTGCGGCGTTAAGGACAGACTGCAGGCGAACGGTCGCCCTGCTTTGATCGGAGAATAAGTTATGTCGGAAACCGACACCCGCTTGCGCGAGGCGCTGGATCATATGTTTGAAACCGCCACGACCAATGGCAAGGATAGCCTTGAGGTGACCGCGCAAGAGCTTGCAAACGCAGCCGAGGTCGAAGGGAAGACCGGTTCTGTTTCCGTCGAGGCGGCGCGGCGCGTCATGGCGGATGTTGCTGCGGCAAAAGACAGCATCAGCGATGGAACCGCCCGCTATGTTCTGCCGCGCTAGTTGCATCAGCTGACCACCTGCGCTGTTTCCAGAACAGCATGTAGCAAAACATCAGTCCCCGCCTTGGCCCAGTCCTTGCTGATCTCTTCGGCTTCGTTATGGCTCAGCCCATCGACGCAGGGGCACATGATCATCGCAGTGGGGGCGACATCGTTGATCCAGCAGGCGTCGTGACCTGCGCCCGACACGATATCCATGTGGCTGAGCCCCAGACGTTCGGCGGCGTTGCGCACCGAGGTCACGCAGGCCTCGTCAAAGGTGACCGGATCGAAGTGGCCCGAGGGTTCTATGTCGAGACCAAGGCCCAGTTCATCGGCGATTTCCTTGGCCTTTGCTTCGTATTGTTCCCGCATCGATGTAAGCTTGCCCAGATCGGGGGAGCGGAAATCGACGGTAAAGACCACCTTGCCCGGGATCACGTTGCGCGAGTTGGGGTAGACATCGCAATGGCCCACGGCACCCACAGCGTGCGGCTGGTGCGCCATGGCGATCTGATGCGCGGCCTCTGTCATCCGCGCCATGCCAAGCCCTGCGTTCACGCGCATGTTCATGGGGGTCGATCCGGTGTGGGCGTCCTTGCCGGTCACGGTGCATTGCAGCCACCACAGACCCTGCCCATGGGTGACCACGCCGATGTCACGGCCTTCGGCTTCGAGGATCGGACCCTGTTCGATATGCAATTCGAACATCGCGTGCATCTTGCGCGCGCCGACCTTTTCGTCACCTTTCCAGCCGATACGTTCGAGTTCCGCGCCGAATTTCTTGCCCTCGGCGTCCTCGCGGTCAAAGGCCCAGTCGAGCGTGTGTTTGCCCGCAAAGACGCCAGAGGCCAGCATCGCCGGGGCGAAGCGTGTGCCTTCTTCATTGGTCCAGTTGGTGAGCACGATGGGGTGCTTGGTCTGGATGTTGAGGTCTTGCAGGGTGCGCAGCACTTCGAGCCCGCCCAGCACGCCCAGAACGCCGTCATATTTGCCGCCGGTGGGCTGGGTGTCGAGATGTGATCCCATGTAGACGGGCAGCGCGTCGGGGTCGGTGCCGGGGCGGGTGGCGAACATATTGCCGATCTCGTCCACGCCCATGGTGCAGCCTGCGGCCTCGCACCATGTCTGGAACAGGGCGCGGCCTTCGGCATCCTCGTCGGTCAGGGTCTGGCGGTTGTTGCCGCCTGCAACACCCGGTCCGATCTTGGCCATGTCCATCAGGCTGTCCCAAAGGCGGTCGCCATTTGTGGTCATATTGCCGGCGAGGTTTGCCGTTGCTGCTGCCATTGTCTAAACTCCCTGCGGTCCCATTTGCCGGGATCCTCTTGCGATTTGACCAAGTGGTCAAAAGAACGCTACCAAAGGTCGAAACTCAGTCAAGCGTTCTGCTGTTCTGCGGGGCATTTGCGTAGAAATTAATCAGTAAAGGGCGGTCAATGACGGAGAAAGCGGCAGCAAAGCGCGCCGAAACACCAAAGCGCGGCCAGACTCGCATCCAGCGGCAAAAGCGGGCGGCCATTCTGGAGGCCGGACTGACCGTGTTCTCCGAGGCGGGATTCCGTGGCGCGACGCTCGACCGTGTGGCGGCAGAGGCCGGTTTGTCCAAGCCGAACCTGCTGTATTATTTCCCCTCGAAAGAGGCGATCTACGAGGCGCTTTTGCGTGATATGCTGGCCACTTGGCTGGACCCGCTGCGGGAGCTGAACCCCGAGGGCGAGCCCGTGGCCGAGCTGCTGGCCTATGTCGCGCGCAAGCTGGAAATGAGCCGCGATTTCCCGCGCGAAAGCCGCCTGTTTGCCAATGAAATCCTGCGCGGCGCGCCACATATGCACGACGTTCTGACCGGCGAGCTGCGCGGCTTGGTCGATGAGATCGCTGCGGTGATCGACGGCTGGGTCGCACAAGGGCGCATCGCGCCGGTCGATTCGCGGCATCTGTTGTTTTCGATCTGGGCGCAGACGCAGCACTATGCCGACTTTGATGTGCAGGTTCAGGCGGTGCTTGGGGGGGCGGATTATGAGGGCGCGTCCCGCCATCTGGACACCATGTTCCGCCGGATGCTAACGCCGGGCTGACTTGAGCCAGTTGGGCGGGCGATGAAAAAAGGGGGCCGCTGGGCCCCCTTGTCGGTTTTGCTGTTACAGATCGTTTATTCCGCAGCCTGCGCCGAGGGGTTGTTGGGATGCCGGGTCCAGTTGCCGTACTCGGCAGGCACTTCGCGTCCAGTGCGCGGATCGACGGTGCCCGGCTCCAGCCGTTCCATGGTGATGCAGTTTTCCACCGGGCAGACATCGACACAAAGGTTGCAGGCCACGCATTCCGCATCGTTGACCTCGAAGCTGCGGTCCTCGTGCATCCAGATGGCTTGGTGGCTGGTGTCCTCGCAAGCGGCAAAGCAGCGGCCGCATTTGATGCAGTCGTCCTGACTGATGCGCGCCTTGGTCACGTAGTTGAGGTTGAGATACTGCCAGTCGGTGACGTTCGGGACGCCCTTGCCGATGAAATCCGCTGTCGAGGTGTAGCCCTTCTCATCCATCCACTGGGACAGGCCGCGCTTCATTTCCTCGACAATTTTGAACCCGTAGGTCATCGCGGCGGTGCAGACTTGCACGTTGCCTGCGCCCATGACCATGAATTCCGCCGCATCGCGCCAAGTCGTGACGCCACCGATGCCGGAAATCGGCAGGCCGTGGGTTTCGGGATCACGGGCGATTTCTGCCACCATGTTCAGGGCAATCGGTTTGACTGCGGGGCCGCAATAGCCGCCGTGGGTGCCTTTGCCGTCAATGGTGGGTTCTGGGGCGAAATCATCAAGGTTCACCGAGGTGATCGAATTGATCGTATTGATCAGGGACACCGCATCGGCACCGCCGTTCTTGGCCGCCTGCGCGGGGCGGCGGATGTCGGTGATGTTGGGCGTCAGTTTCACGATAACGGGGCGGTCGTAATACTGTTTGCACCAGCGGGTGACCATTTCGATGTATTCAGGCACCTGACCCACGGCCGAGCCCATGCCGCGTTCGGCCATGCCATGCGGACAGCCAAAGTTAAGCTCGATCCCGTCGGCGCCGGTTTCCATCACACGGGGTAGAATGGCTTTCCACGCGGCTTCCTCGCATGGGACCATGATCGACGCGATCAGCGCATGGTCGGGGTAGTCGGATTTGACGCGGGCCATTTCCTCGAGGTTGGTTTCCAGCGGGCGGTCGGTGATCAGCTCGATATTGTTGAGACCCAGCAGGCGACGGTCGGCCCCGTAAATGGCGCCATAGCGGGGGCCGTTGACGTTGACGACGGGCGGGCCTTCGGCGCCGAGGGTTTTCCAGACAACACCGCCCCAGCCGGCCTCGAAGGCGCGGCGGACGTTGTATTCCTTGTCCGTGGGCGGGGCCGAGGCCAGCCAGAACGGGTTGGGAGATTTGATGCCGAGGAAGTCTGAAGTCAGATCAGCCATGGGTGTGCTCCTGTCGGGTGGCCTGTGTGGCCAATGTTGTTTTTAGGTATTTGAGCCAAGAAAAAGCGGGGATCACTCGGCAGCTTGCATCGTTGCGCTGTTTGTCAGCGCGGCATGGATGTCCATGGCGGCATCGCGCCCTTCGGCGACGGCGACGACCGTCAGATCCTCGCCTGCGGTGCAGTCGCCACCGGCCCAGACGCCATCCACAGATGTGCGGCCTGTGTCCGTGACGCGGATTTTGCCACGGTCGAGTTCGGGGCCGTCAAAGGCGGCAAAGCTTTGCCCGATGGCACGGAAGACCTGATCGGCGGGCAGGCGGCGGGTTTCGCCGGTGCCGACCAGTTTGCCGTCACGGGTTTCGGTGTATTCCAGTTCGATTTCCTGCACGCTGCCGTTGCCGTGAATGGCCACGGGCATGGTGTTGGTCAGGATTTGAACGCCGCGTGAGGTGGCGAGATCCTGTTCGTAGCGCGAGGCGCCCATGGCGTCTTGGCCGCGACGGTAGGAGATGGTGACGTTTTCCGCGCCAAGCAGTTTTGCCTGAACGGCGGCGTCGACCGCTGTCATGCCGCCACCAATGACGACCACGTTGCGTCCGATGGGCAGCTTTGTCAGATCGCTGGCCTGCCGCAATTCCGCGATGAAGTCGACGGCGTCGTCCACGCCGCCACGGTCGTTGCCATCGCAGGTCAGGGCGTTCACAGCCCCGAGGCCGAGGCCCAAGAAGACGGCGTCAAAATCGCTTTGTAGCTCGCCCAAGGTCAGATCCTTGCCCAGCGTGCGGCCCGTGTGCAGGGTGATGCCGCCAATCTGCATGAGCCAATCCACCTCTCGTGCGGCGAAATCCTGCGTCGATTTATAGGCGGCGATGCCGTATTCGTTCAGCCCGCCAGGTTTGGGTTTGGCTTCGAAAATAACGACGTCATGGCCCAGCATGGCCAGTCTGTGGGCGCAGGACAGGCCGGCGGGCCCGGCACCGACCACTGCGACGGATTTGCCGGTGGACGGGGCACGGGTGAAAGGGTGGGTGCCCGTCCGCATGACACTGTCTGTGGCGTAGCGCTGTAGCCGGCCGATTTCGACGGGCTTGTGTTCGGCCGTCATGCGGACGCAGGATTCTTCGCACAGGGTTTCGGTCGGACAGACCCGCGCGCACATGCCGCCGAGGATGTTCTGTTCCAGAATGGTGCGCGCCGACGCCTGCGGCTGGCCGGTGGCGATTTGCCGGATGAACAGCGGGATGTCGATGTCCGTGGGGCATGCCGTGACGCAGGGCGCGTCGTGGCAGAAGTAGCAGCGGTCGGCGGCTACTGTTGCTTCATGGGCGTCGAGGGGGGCGTGCAGGTCGCCGAAATTCTCGGCCAAGCGGGACGGCTCGAGACGATTATGTGCGATGCCTGGGGTGAACGGGCTGGTCATGGCGTTTCCCTGAGTGTCGTTGTTTTTCTGACTTCAGAGTGCCACAGGTTGAAATTTTATCAATTGGTAAAAAATTTTGGCAGGTCAAATTCGGCTGTGCTGCCTGTTTTTGTGGCAGATTTTGTGAGCGTGGTTTGTGCGATTGAGGGTTAATCGGGGACGAATCCCCGATCTTGGCAGGTTTGATGGCGCTTAGAAGGCGCGGAACGTCAGGGTGGTCAGGGTGCGTTCGATCCCGTCAATATTGAGCAGCTGGTCGTTGATGTATTTGCCGACGTCGGTGTCTTCGGGGATGTAGAGTTTGACCAGGAGGTCGTATTCGCCGCTGGTGGAATACAGTTCCGAGTGGATCTCGCGCAGGGCGATGTCGCCAGCAACACGGTATGCGGTGCCGGGCTTGCAGCGGATCTGGATGAAAACACAGGTCATTGGAGTCTCGTTTGTCTTTAAGGGCTGGGCGGGACTAGACCGCAAATTGCGCGACGATGCCAGCGTTGTGACGTCACTGCGGGGCTGCGGCGGGCGGTGGACCTGCGCCGCGTCCCGGTGCAATGTCGCGCCGCAAGATTTGGGAGGCCGTGATGCGTGATGTGACAATCCTGTCGGACACGAAGTGTATTTTGGGGGAGGGCGCCCTTTGGCACCCTGAACGTCAAAGTTTTCTGTGGTTCGATATTCTCGGCCACACATTGTTCGAGCATGACGGGACACAGCAGAAACAATGGTTGTTTGATCGTGCCGTGTCGGCGGCTGGATGGGTGTCCGCGCGTGAGATCATCATCGCCTCTGAACGGGACCTGTTTGTCTTTGACCTTGAGAGCGCGCAGGAACGGCATCTGCTGCCGCTTGAGGCGGACAACCTAGTCACGCGGTCCAACGACGGGCGCGCGGATCCCTTTGGCGGGTTCTGGATTGGCACCATGGGCTATCGGTTGGAGCCCGGCGCCGGTGCGATCTACCGCTATTGGCGCGGCACATTGCGCAAGATATTCGATGGGCTGACCATTCCCAATGCCATCTGTTTCGCGCCCGATGGCAAGACCGCCTATTTCGCCGATACGCCGGAGGGCAGGGTGCAGCGCGTGGCCTTGGACGCCGAAGGCTGGCCTGTCGGCACGCCAGAGGTGCATATCGACACGCGCGCGGAGGGGGTAAATCCCGACGGTGCGGTGATTGATGCCGAAGGGCGGTTGTGGACGGCGCAATGGGGCGCGTCGCGGGTGGCGTGCTACGGTGTGGACGGGGCCTTTGTCCGGGCGGTCAGCCTGCCTGCGGTGCAGGTCAGCTGCCCTGCCTTTGGGGGGCCTGATCTGCGGCGCCTGTTTGTCACCTCTGCGGCCGAGGGGGCAGAAGACGACCCCGCTGCAGGCCAGACGTTTTTCACAGATCTTGAGGATGCACAGGGGCGGCCCGAGCCGCAGGTCATTCTGTAAGATCGCGCGGGGGGGCCGTAAATCCCAGATCTTCAAAGCTTTGGCGTGTTTGGTCCCATGTGCCAGCCAGCTGCGGGATCAATGCATCGATCCCGTCGCGATCTGCGTCCCGCACAAGCTGTTGGCAGGTGCCCAGCAAGGTCGCGAGCTTCATCGCCCCGAATACGCCAGCGGACCCTGCCAGCCGGTGCGCTTCGGCACCAAAGGTCGCGTCTGTTGTATTCCCGGGCAGGATCAGCGCATTCAGAAACGTGTCTATCTCGGCGGCGAAAGTGGCCAGCGCCTCGGTCAGCCGCTCCGATGGCAGATCCTCGGCCAGTTCTTCGAGATGGCGCACGTCGATCAGTTGATCGGCCTGTACCTCGGCAAAGGTCACGGCGGAGACCGTCGCGCCCATGGGCGGGAGGGTGCGATCCCGTGATGCGGGGGGCGACAGCGCCTCGGCTCCGGTGGACAGCGCGCGGGACAGGGTGCGCCGCAGGCTGGTGGTCGTGATCGGTTTGGTCAACACGGTGTGCATGCCCGCGTCGTGAAAGCTGCGGATCTGGTCGGGCAGGGCGTGCGCCGTGGTGGCCACAATCGGCGTCGCGGCGTTTGCCCCTGCGTTGCCGCGAATGCGCGAGGCGGCGGTGATGCCGTCCATGCCGGGCATGGAGATGTCCATCAAGATCACATCAAAGGTTTGGCGGCCGGCCAGCTCGACCCCGTCAAACCCGTTTGCTGCGGTCGTGACCACATGACCGTCCCGCTGCAACATCTGCGAGGCGACCTCGCGGTTGATCGGGTTGTCCTCGATCACGAGTACGTCCAGCGGGGGCGGGATTTCGGCGTCGGTCTTGCGGGGCAGCGGTGGCAACAGCACCGCGTCGGGCGGGGGGGCCAACGGCAGGCTGAGCCAGAAGACGGACCCGTCGCCCGGCTCGCTTTCCGCATCAAGCCTGCCACCAAGCGCGCCCGCCAACCGCTGCGAAATGCCCAGTCCCAGCCCGGTGCCCGCACTGCGCCGCTGATAGCTGGAATCCACCGTCACAAAGTCATCGAATATCCGGCGCAAGTTGTCCTCGGTGATGCCCACGCCGGTGTCGGTCACGCGGATATCCACATGCTCCAGCCCGGCGGAGCAATCCGCCTCGATTGTGACAACGCCATCGCGGGTGAACTTCAGCGCATTTGTCACAAGGTTAAGCAAAATTTGGCGCAAACGCCCGGGGTCGGAATACACATTGTGCAAATCGGGGCTGGGCGGGGTCAGCACCAAAGTGTTGCCTTGCGTGCGGGCGAAATCCATCTGGCTCTCGATCAGATCCTCGAGCAGGGTCACCAGATCAAAGCGGGTTTTGCGCAGGGTGATCTTGCCCGCATCCATGCGCGAGATGTCCAGCACGTCGTTCACATGGCTCAGCAGCACCTCGCCGGATTGGCGGATGATCCGCAGATAGCGCTGGTGTTCGGCGTCCAGCCCCTTGGCCTGAAACAGATCCAAAGTGCCGATGATGCCGTTGAGCGGTGTGCGCATCTCGTGGCTCATGACAGCCAGCAATTCGGCCATGTGTTTTTCGCCCGCGATGGCACGGTCGCGGGCCTGCTTCAGCGCCTGTTCGTTTTGGACGCGGCTGGTGATGTCGCGGATAAAGGCCACATAGATCTGCCCGCGGGCCGATTGTGCCTCTGCCAGCGAGATATCAACGGGAAACAGCGAGCCGTCTTTGTGTCGGGCTTCGAGCTGGATGATGCCCTTGCCGATAATGCGGCCGGACCCCGTGATATTCATGCGTTCCAGCCCGCTGCGATGCTGCTTGGCGAAATGGGCGGGGACGATCAGATGGGCCATGTCGGCGCCAATCGCCTCTGCCCGCGCAAAGCCGAAAATCCGTTCCGCCGCGCCGTTCCATTCAATCACACGCCCGTCGCTGTCGATGGCCACAACCGCATCCAGCGATGTGGCAATGATGGTTTCGGTGCGTTCGCGTGTCTCGCGGTGTTCGCGGGCCTCTTCGGCGCGTTGGCTGGCAAGACGTAGCACGGCCAGCATCAACAAAAGCAACAGGCCCAGCAGTCCAAGACCGGTCACGCCGATCGACAGCAGCATTTCGCTGATGTCGCGGCGGCGCAGATCGCGCTGTGCAGCGAACAGGTTGACCCCGTCGAGCGCGAGCTCTCTCAGGTCGCGCCGCACCAATGTGGCATCGTTGTAGAACTGGTCCAATTCGGCCTGCAACTGCGTGGAGGGGCCGTCGATCACAGGGGTCCATTTTGCGCGGAAATCTGCGGTGTCGCGCACCAGTTTTTGCGCGCTTGGCTGCGCGCGGAGGTTTTCGATCACCTCGGATGAGGTGATCGTGTCGATCCGGCTGTAGAGAACGTCAAATCGCAGGCGCACCAGCGAAAGCGCGGCATTGTCCGGCGGGTCCATGCGCGCATGCAAAATCGCAAGCTGCAGGTCCATAACTTCGGTTTCAGCTTGGCTCAGCGTCCATTGCACGTTCTCCGTGGCCGAGGCGCTGAGCAGGCGAAGCTGCGCGCGCACTTCCAGCCCCAGCACCGTGATCACGCCCAGCAAGGACACAATCACCCAAGCGATCACAAACCGGCGCAGGCCGGAATTGGCGGTGTGGCTGGAGGACAACAAACGGCTCATGGGCGCTGTGGTATCACGCTGTTTCCTGCCGGTCACCGCGCAAACCGATATGGCCGGAGCTTAGGGCAGAATATCGATGCTGTTGAGCTGCCAGATGCTGCGGGTGTGGTAGATTTCGGTGCGGAACTTGGCATCCATGTCAAAAGGGTAGACCACCCAGATCGGGCCTTTGTCGCGCACTTGCATGGGCGCACCATCGCGGTCGATGGCCAACAGGGCAAGATCATCGGCCGCGTCGGAGTAGGGGATATCCACCGAATACCCGTTCAGGGCATTGGCGCGCAGGGTTCCGCCAGTAACGCCCAGCCGGTCCAGCAGCGTCTTCAGGGGGACGCCTGTGAATGTCAGCTGCCCGTTGGTCCAGATTGTGCCGGTCACCAGCTCTCGCAAACCCAGATCGCGTAGCATCTCACGATCGAATTCCGCAGCATCGTCGGCATTTGTCACATCCAGATCACCGCGCACCGTCAAAATGACGTCTCCGGAGGGGGCAGGCAAAGGCTGCGCCGCCGCCAAAGTTCCGATCAAAAGGAAGGCGGATAAAAAGCCGTAGGTGACACAGAGTAGGACCTTTTTCACGACGAAGCGCTCCGTTAAATGGTTTGTTGACCGGTAAATAATGCCAATTTTAGGGTATTTGACGCTGGTTAGAAACAGTAGTTGGTGCAAATCTGCGTGTTCAAACGTATATAAGTTGCAAAATATACGTCTGGTTTGCTCGCGTTAAAAATGTATTGTTATCGCGGAAATGCGTTTTTTGCGTGTGGCTAGGTTTACCAGTTACGATTTAAGCATTTATAAAAAGTGTCTTAACATTCTTGAGCCATAGAGCAGGTCGGAATTGATCCGGCTTGGCGTAACTGTGTCGGGCGATCAACGTCCGCGACCGGCCTTGGGCTTTGCGGCCCTTGGCAACTGAAACGAAAGGACGACCGCAATGCGCATACTTGTGGCGGACGATCATGATCTGGTGCGTGAAACCATTGCGGCGTTTCTCGACGGGGGGGATGTGGACGAGGTGCAAACCGTCGCCACATTGGACGAAGCCTTGCGGGTGACAAGCCTGTCGGGCAGCTTTGATCTTGTTTTGTTGGACTACAACATGCCCGGCATGAATGGTCTGGAGGGGCTGGCGCGTATGCGCGAGGCCAACGAGGGCCGTCCGGTTGCGATCCTGTCGGGCAGCGCATCGCGTGACGTGGCAGATGCGGCGCTGAAATCCGGCGCGCAGGGGTTCATCCCCAAAACGCTGAGCGCACGGTCGCTTTTGACCGCAGCGCGGTTCATGGCAGCGGGGGAGATCTACGCGCCAGTCGATTTCATGCAAAAGGCGGGTACGGGCGAGGGCGGTGCATTGACCCGTCGCGAGCTGGAGGTGCTGCGCGGCATTTGCGAGGGCAAATCCAACAAGGAAATCGCGCGGGATCTGGAACTGCAGGAGGTCACGGTCAAACTGCATGTCAAAACGCTGTCGCGTAAACTGGAGGCGCGCAACCGCACCCATGCGGCCATGATCGCACGGGATCGGGGATTGGCGTAACGGCGCAGGTGGGGTGAAACCCCACCCTACGAAGCGTCGGATTTCAGTGACAAACGGATCGGACCATGGGCCGCCGCTGCATCGACAGGGCGGCCTTTTTGTGTGGCAACCAGCGACAGGCTTGTCGATAGAACGCGCACCCGAGGCATCAAAGGACGCCAGTCATCGGATAGGGCGCGGGCGACTTCTGACGGGCAGAAGGTCTTGGGCGCGCGGGCGCCGGCCAGCCGCATCAGGGCGGCAGTGATCTCTGTGTCGGATGGATTGGACATGCCGCTCATCTAGTGCAGCAGAGGCAAAAGCAACGGGGCCCCGCAGGGCCCCGTGATGTCTTATCCCAATGCCGCGTCACAGCGGGCGCAGGTGGCGGGGTGGTCATGGGTTCCCACGTCCGGCAGGATCTTCCAGCAGCGCTGGCATTTCTCGCCTTCTGCCTTGGCAAAGACCACCGCGATTTCCGGCACTTCGGGCAGGCGGTAAGCTGCCTCAGGCGCGGGATCGCCCGTCAGGGTGATGTCCGAGGTGATGCAAACGTCATCAAAGGCCACGGTCCCGAGCGCGGCCAGCATGTCCGCGTCGGACACATGCACCAGCGGCGCGGCCTCGAGCGAGGCGCCGATGACCTTATCCGTGCGCTGCACCTCCAGCGCGGCGGTCACGGCACGACGGGCGCGGCGCACCATCTGCCACTTGGCGGCCAGATCGGCGTTGACCCATTCGGCGGGTGTTTCCGGCATGTCCTGCAGATGAACCGAGGAATCATCACCCGGGAAACGCTCCAACCAGACCTCTTCCATAGTGAAGGGCAGGATCGGCGCCAGCCATGTCACCAGCCGGTGGAACAGCAGGTCCATGACAGTGCGCGCAGCGCGACGGCGCGCGGTGTCGCCATCGCAGTAGAGCGCATCCTTGCGGATATCAAAGTAGAAGGCCGACAGTTCCAGCGTGCAGAAGTGGAACACCTTCGAGAACACGTCCTGGAAATCATAGGCGGCGTAGCCGGCGCGCACCTCCGCATCCAGTTCGGTCAGACGGTGCAGCACGTATTGCTCCAGCTCGGGCATGTCTGCGACGGCTGTGCGCTGATCTTCGGAGAAGTGGCTGACCGCGCCCAGCATATAGCGCAGGGTGTTGCGCAAGCGGCGGTAGCTGTCGGCCACGTTTTTCAGGATCTCCGGCCCGATGCGCTGATCGGCGGTGTAATCGGTCTGTGCCACCCAAAGGCGCAGGATATCCGCGCCGTATTGCTTCACCACCGTCTCGGGGACGATGGTGTTGCCGAGCGATTTGGACATCTTGTTGCCCTTCTCGTCCAGCGTAAAGCCGTGGGTGACCACGTTGCGATAGGGTGCGCGGCCTGTGGTGCCGACGGATTGCAGCAGGGAGGAATGGAACCAGCCACGGTGCTGGTCGGTGCCTTCCATGTAGACATCCGCAATGCCATCGGCGGTGCCGTCCTCGCGGTCGCGCAGCACAAAGGCGTGAGTCGAGCCGCTGTCGAACCACACGTCCAGCACGTCAAACACCTGGATATAGTCGTCAGGGTTGGCGGCATCCCCGATAAAGCGCTCCTTCGCGCCTTTGGCGTACCACGCATCTGCGCCCTCGGCCTCGAACGCTTCGTTGATCCGGGCGTTGACGGCAGCGTCGCGCAGCAGGAAATCCGGGTCGGTGGGCAGGGTGTCTTTCTTGGTAAAACATGTCAGCGGCACGCCCCATGCGCGCTGGCGCGACAAAACCCAGTCGGGGCGTGCTTCCATCATGGAATGCAGACGGTTGCGGCCCGATTGCGGCGTCCATTTCACCTGATCGATACAGGTGAGCGCACGGTCGCGGATGGTTTTTCCGTTCTGGTCCTGACCGTCGTTGACATCACGGTCGATGGCGGCGAACCACTGCGGCGTGTTGCGGTAGATCACCGGCGCTTTGGAGCGCCACGAATGCGGATAGCTGTGCTGCATGCGGCCTCGGGCGATCAGCCCGCCAACCGAGACCAGCTTGTCGATAACGGCGGTGTTGGCTTTGCCTTCTTTGCCTTTGTGGTCGAACACCCGCAGCCCCGCGAACAGCGGCACATGCGGCAGGAATTCCGATTCCTCGCCCACGTTGTGGGTCATGCGGTCGATCCAGTTGCGCGCCACGAAACATTCGTAGTCTTCCTGACCGTGGCTGGGGGCGGTGTGGACAAAGCCCGTGCCCGCGTCGTCGGTCACATGAGCGCCGTCGATCATCGGAACGTCGTAGTCCCAGAAGCCGTCTGCGCCCTCGATCCCGCGGAAGGGGTGAGCAAGGGTCAGCGCGCCCAGTTCATCGGCGGACACGTCGCGCACCCGCTTGAACTGGCCCTCTTCCAGACGCGCCTTTGTCAGCACCTCTTGTGCGAGGGTGTCCGCAAGGATGTAGGTGTCACCCACCGAGACCCATGATTCCTCCGGCGTGCCGGTGACTTCGTACAGGCCGTAGGCAATGCCCGGACCGTAAGCCACGGCCTTGTTCGACGGGATCGTCCAGGGGGTGGTGGTCCAGATCACGACATGGGCATCGCCCAAGGTGTCAGAGCCTGCAACAATACGGAAGGGCACCCAGATCGTGTGGGATTTGTGGTCGTGGTACTCGATCTCCGCCTCGGCCAGCGCGGTCTTTTCCACCGGCGACCACATCACGGGCTTCGATCCCTGATACAGCGTGCCGTTCATCAGGAACTTCTGGAACTCCTCGGCGATCACACGTTCGGCGTGGAAGTTCATCGTCAGGTAGGGATCGTCCCAATTGCCGGTGATGCCGAGGCGTTTGAATTCCTCGCGCTGGATGTCGACCCAGCCTTCGGCGAACTTGCGGCATTCCTGACGGAAATCGACCACGTCGACCTCGTCCTTATTGCGGCCTTTCTTGCGGTACTGCTCTTCGATCTTCCATTCGATGGGCAGGCCGTGACAGTCCCAACCCGGCACATACCGCGCGTCAAAGCCCATCATCTGGTGCGAGCGCACGATCATGTCCTTGATCGTCTTGTTCAGCGCGTGGCCGATGTGCAGGTGGCCGTTGGCGTAAGGCGGGCCGTCATGCAGGGTAAAGGGCTTGCGGCTGCCGTCGCGGGCCTTGTCGCGCAGCTTGCCGTAGACGTCGATCTGCTCCCAACGGGCCAGCCAGCCGGGTTCGCGTTTGGGCAGGCCCGCGCGCATCGGGAAATCGGTCTGCGGCAGAGCAAGCGTGTCTTTGTATTCAGGTGTATTGGCGGTGGTGTCGGGCGTGTCGGCGCACATATGGGGCGTCCTGTCAGTCAAATGTCAGATGGGGGTGCGGCGGCGCGGACGGTCCATGCGCCTTTTCCCGGCGGCTCTGGTCAGAGCGCCGGGCAAGTAATTCGAATGATGAAGGCCTGAGTCATCATGCGCGCCTTATAGGCCGGGTGTGCGGCAGGGTCCAGTGGGGTCAGGCGGGCGGCGGTGGTCAATGTGGTCGCGGCGCGATACCTTGGTCACCACCACGCAAGAGAGCTGCTTTATGACCGATCCGATGGCCAAATTTCCCGTCACCCGTGCCGAGATTGAGCGCGTCGTGGCGCGGTTTTACGAACGCATCCGCGCCCATCCCGGACTGGGTCCGGTTTTTGCGGTGCATGTCGAGGACTGGCCATCGCATGAGGCGCGCGTGGCGGATTTCTGGGCCAACGCCATCTTGTCGGAGCGCAGCTATGACGGCAATCCGGTGGCGGTGCATCGGGGCGCGGGCAATGTGCGTCCGGGCATGTTCGACACTTGGCTGGCCATTTTCGATCAGGTGCTGGCCCAAGAGCTGTCGGACACGCAGGCGCAGGCGTGGTCTGCCTTGGCGCACCGGATTGGCGGCAGCCTGCGCGCCAGCGTGGTCGAGCGGATGCAAGGTCCCGGTGGTGTTCCGATTCTGCGCTGACCCCAGCGGGGTGCTCGATCCAATCACGGCTCGGTTACCGGGAGGTTAACCAAGAACCGGTGCGGTCAAGATGTCGCGCCATGCCGCGCGGTGTCGGTGGATTCCAGCCGACGCGCTCGGGCGATTCCGGCGGGGACTGGCCAGTTGGTTCCGGGCTGTCCCGCAAACTATTGAGGATTTTTCCCACTGTCCCATCTTTACCACAGCGGCGCGTGATGGCCGCGTGGTATCAGGAGGTGCCCCATGGCATTTGACGCTCGGGAAATGATCGGAACACCGCAGGGGCGTTTGACGCGCACCGACGGCCCTATGACCAGCTCGCGCCTGCCGGCGGCATCGTGGTTCGGCCTTGCCGTGGCCGTCACCTTGATCGTGGCGGCGGCATTGGTGCTGACCCTGTCGCCCAACACGGCGCAACAACAGCTTAGCCAGCTTGACCGGGCGGTTGTCACGTCCAACTGACATCGCTGATGTGGGGTAACGGTTTCCCGCCACAGCTGCGACGCGGCCCGTGACGCTGACGGGCGCGCATATCCCCCACAGCTGTGCGCGGGACTGGGCCGGGGGCGTGCGCGTCCTCGGCCTTCTGGCATTTTATTGGATTGATCCGGATGCCGTGACGGGGTGGGAGGTCACGGCATCCGGCAATGAACCATGGCCGGACCGCCTCGCGGGAGCGGGAACGCAGGTCGGCCAACGGCTCTTAACGCGAGATGGGGCAACCGATGCGGTTGACCAGTCACTATTGCGTCTTTGTTAAGACCGATCTGTCAAACTAGGCGCGGGTTGCCAAGGCAAACCCGTGCTTGCAGGCCTGTCCCGTTGCGTCACAACGGGACCGTCTGGGCCATATGGTCACAAAACCTGCGCCTCAGCCACTGCCCTTGTCTGATTGAAACAGCCCGCCGAGTGCCGAGCGGATCACAACCCGGACAGAGGGGCGTTTGCGCGCAACGAAGGGCAGGGGGCGGCAGACTTCCATCGCGGCGACACCGACGCGGGCGGTCAATGCACCGTTCACCATCCCCTCGCCGAAGCGCCGCGACAGCTTGCCCAGCAGACCCGCGCCAAAGATCGGCTCCAGCATGTCATCGCCCACGGCAACAGCGCCCGTCGCCACGAGGTGCGAAAACACCGCGCGCGTCAGCCGCCAACTGCCCAGCGTGCCAGACCGCCCGCCATAGATTTCGGCGATGCGCCGGATCATCCGCAGGTTCGATGTCAGCGCCGCCGCAACATCGGCCAGCGCGAGCGGCACCATGGCGGTGACTGCGGCGACCTGACGGCTGGCGGCTTCGACCTCGCGTTGGGCCAGCGCATCCAGCGGGGCAAGGATCTCTGCCTCGGCGTGGTGGATCAGGGCGGGCGCGTCAAAGATCTCGTCCTTGCGGGCGGCAAACCGGTCGCGGCCCCAACGGGTGTCCTCGCGCCCTTTGTACAGCGCCACAAGGTTGTCGGTCAGGGTGCGGGCCTGTTCCAGATCATCCTCGGCCAAGGCCTGATCGGCGGCGCGATGCAGCGCGTCGATCCGCGCCAGTCGGGAGAAGGCGGTCAGCTCTTTGATGATGATCAGCGTGCAGACCAACAGAAAGGCCACGATCAGGGCGGCTACGGCGTAGCCGAGGATGGGGTTCGCGGCGATCAGACCAACGGCAAAATTCCACGCGGCGAGCGAGATCACAGTGACCAGCAACGCGCCCAGCAAGCGCCAGAACCAGCGCGCCAAAGAAGACGGGCGATAGGCCGCGACAGCCGCGACCGTGCCCATGGCCGCGCCCTCGGGCAGCGGCGTGGCATCGGGCACGGGCGGGGCCTGCGCCGGAGAGGGCGCGGGCCCATCAGCAAGATCAAACAGAACGGGGCCTTTGGGCGGGGTGGTCATCTTTGGCTCCGATCGCTTAGGGACGCTGCACGGCAGAGGTCTGCGGCAGCGTCAGTTGTGGTGCGGCGGGCGGGCGCGTCCAGACGCAGCGCACATCGGGCAGACCCTCGTCATTGTGGATGCCGTCGGTCTGCTCGGTCTCATGAAAGCCCTCGCGGCGGTAGAACCGGCGGGCGCCGCTGTTGTCTTGCAGTGCCCAAAGCTCCAGCCGGTCACAGGCATCTTTCGCCGATTGCAACAGCGCCTGCCCGACGCCGCGCCCTTGGGCAAAATCGGCCACGTATAGGCTGTGGATATAGTCGGCGTCACGGGCGATGAAGCCTGCGGTGCGGTGATCAAGTTCCGCCACCGTCACCCAGCCCGCGTCAATCATGCGACCGGCATGTGCGATATCCTCGACCGAGGAATGCAGCCGTGGCTTCCACGTCGCGGCCAGCGTGGCCTGCGTGATGATATCCCCCAAGCGTCCGGCATCAAGCGGGTTGGCGCGGCGCAGGTGCAGATCGGCGGGGTTGGTGGGCACGTCCTGCGGCGTGGGCGCAGGGTCGGGGTCATGTGGCACCGGTGTCTCTTCGGGTCGGTTGTCCGGCGGCAGATCGGGGTCAGGGCTTGGCGGCAGCTCTTGTGGCGCGTCGGGGCGTGCGGGCGTGTGGTCAGGAATGTCGCGTCCGGGCAGATCGTCCGGCACCTCGGTCGGGGGCGCGGGCGGCAGGTCAGGCGACGGGGTCGGGGGTGTTTCCTGCGGAATGTCGGGCGGTGTCTCGCGCGGAGGGGTGGGCACGGGGTCGGAGGGCGCAGGCACATCTGCCCCGCCCAGAGGGGTGGTCAGAACCAGTGGCTGTTTCACAGGCGGTCTCCGATCAGGAATTGCGCGGCGCGGTCCAGCCGGATGTGTGGCGGTCCTTCGCCCGGTTTCAGGGTCAGCGGCGCAGGGGCAAAGGACATGACGGAATAATCCTGATCCAGCCATGTGTCCGCCCCGCTGCGCGCTGCTCCCAGCAGGTGGTTGGGGTCCTCGGGCAGGGCGCCGGGGTAGAACGCCGCCTGTTTGCCGGTGTCCAGCAAGGTGCCGCGCACGCAGGGCAGGGCGCCCCCGTTGTGGGGCACCATCTCTTCGGTCGTGGCGCGCAGTGCGGCCATAGACATCGCCGCCGTCTGCGCACCGGCAAAGCGGGCACGGTCCCGAGCATCGCGGGTCAACGCCTCCATCACAGAGGTCAGCTGGGGGTGTTGTGTGTGGTGCAGATGATCGGCCTTTGTCGCGGCAAACAGGATCTTGTCAATGCGTTTGCCCAGCAGCAGCGAGGTCAGAAATGACGACGCACCGGGGCGAAAGGCCTTGAGGATATCGGACAGGGTCTGGCGCAGATCCTCGACCGCGCGCGGGCCTGCGTTGATCGCGCCCAAGGCATCCACAAGGACAATCTGCCGGTCGAGCCGGGCGAAATGGTCCCGAAAAAACGGTTTCACAACGCGGGATTTATAGGCGTCAAACCGGCGTTCGAATTCACGGTAGAGCGTCCCACGGCCTGCGCGGTCCACCGGCGGCAGTGGCGCGAATGTCAAAACGGGCGAGCCCGCAAGATCGCCGGGCAACAAGAACCGCCCCGGCGAGCAATCGGAAAACCCTTGGGCACGGGCGGCGTGCAATGCGGTGGTGTAGGCTGCGGCCAGACGCTGTGCCGTGGGTTCCTCCAGCTTTTGCGCGGCGGCATCGCTGGTGGCCATCGCGGCAAATCCGTCAGGGTCGGGACGATGGGCCAGTCGCTGCAACATGCTGGCCGACCAGTCGGCATAACTTTTTTCCATCAAACCCAGATCCAGCAGCCATTCGCCGGGGTAGTCGATGATATCAAGATGCAGGGTGCGCGGTCCCTGTAGCCCCGCCAGCAGCCCGGAGGGGCGAATTTTCAGCGACAGGCGCAGCTCGGACACCGCGCGGGTGCTGTCGGGCCAATGCGGCTGGCGGGCGGTCAACGCGCCCAGATGGGTTTCATAGTCAAACCTCGGCAGGGTGTCATCGGGCTGCGGCTGCAGGAATGCGCTCAGGATGCGGCCCTCGCTTTGCGCCACAAGACCGGGCATGCGGCCCCGGTCCATCAGGTTGGCAACCAGCGAGGTGATAAAGACCGTCTTGCCCGCGCGTGACAGGCCCGTCACTCCCAGCCGCAAGCTGGGTTCGAAAAATGTCTCGGACAGGGTGTTGCCCGCGCTTTCGACGCTGCGGGTCAGGGTGTCTGCGATGGTTGTCAGGACCATGAGGGGCCTTTTGCTGCTGCTCTGACATTAACTTAGGGCCTTGGAGGCGATGCTGCCAGTGCGGGTGCGGGGGGAATTGAGGGGGACAAGACGCTCTGGACCCGCAGGCGCGCTTTGGCTATTGCGCGGGGCATGCCCAGATACGCGCTTTTGATCGAATATGACGGACGCCCCTTTGCCGGATGGCAGCGGCAGGCGGACCAGCCCTCGGTGCAGCAGGCCATCGAAGATGCGCTTGCGAGGCTGGAGCCGCGCGCCCATACCATTGCCGGGGCCGGGCGCACCGATGCGGGGGTGCACGGGCGCGGTCAGGTGGCCCATTGCGATATGGACAAGGACTGGGATGCTTTTCGTCTTGGCGAGGCGCTGAACTATCACCTCAAACCCTCGCCCGTGGCGATCCTGCGCTGTGCGCCGGTGGCAGATGATTGGCACGCGAGGTTTTCAGCCAATGAGCGGCGCTATCTGTTCCGCTTGCTGACGCGGCGAGCGCCGTCCACGCTGGAGGCCGGTCAGGTCTGGCGGGTGAACCATGAACTGGACGTGGATGCGATGCGCCAAGGCGCGCAGCATCTGTTGGGGCGGCATGACTTCACCACCTTCCGGTCGGTGATGTGTCAGGCCCAATCGCCGGTCAAGACACTGGACGCGCTGGACATTCAGCGTGTGGACGGGCTGGCCGGTCCAGAGATCCAGTTCCGCCTGCGTGCGCGGTCGTTCCTGCACAATCAGGTCCGGTCTTTTGTGGGCACGCTGGAACGTGTGGGCGCTGGCGCATGGGCACCCGAGCGGGTGCGCGACGCCTTGGAGGCCTGCGACCGTGCCGCTTGCGGTCCGGTCTGCCCGCCGGATGGGCTGTACCTGACGGGCGTCGGCTATGAGGACGACCCCTTTTCCTAAGACAACGCCGGCAGCAAGCGCCTGTTAACCCGGCTCAGGTTAGGCTGCGCCTGTCCAAGGGCCGGAGGGGGCATGCTGCGGATCGTCTGTCTAC
The DNA here is from genome assembly GCF_048553715.1 of Sagittula sp. SSi028. Lineage (NCBI taxonomy): Bacteria > Pseudomonadati > Pseudomonadota > Alphaproteobacteria > Rhodobacterales > Roseobacteraceae > Sagittula > Sagittula sp. SSi028. The sequence goes on from NZ_JBLZNC010000003.1 coordinate 190,702, forward strand.
TGCTGCCAGCGTTGGTGCCGTCGTGGCGCTTCTTTCGCGAAATCGCGCCATCGCCGCGGGTGGAGCTGCGCGTGAATGGCGGGCCGTGGCGTGCGGTCATGCCGCCGCCGTACAGCCTGCCCGCCCGGACACTGGCGCGGCGTCTGCTCTGGTCGCCCGAGCGGAACGCGGCGCTCTACCTTGTGTCATTGGCAGAGCGGATCGTGGATCAGGGATCGCTGCGGGCAGAGGCAGAGCTTTGCGCGCGGCTGGCCCGCGATCATCCCGACACGCATCGCCTGCAAATGCGGCTTGTGTTCATCAGCCGAACCGATGCCGGCATCACCCGCGAGACGCTGTTTCAAAGCGCCCCCTTTCCCGGCGCGGATCGGGCATGATGGCGTTTGATCTGGCGCTGCGGTGCACGCAGATCGGTCTGGCACTGGCGGTGCTGCAACAGGCAGTGGAACAGATGGCCATCGACCGCGCGGACCGCTGGTGGTTGAGCCTGCGGGCGCTCGCCTGTGTGCTGCTGCTTGGCCAGCAGGATTGGGCCATCTGGGGGCTGATGGCCAGCGGGGTCTGGGCGCTGCATTGCTATGACGGGCCGTTCAACGGGGGCAGCGATAAAATGACCCTGTTGATCACGACTTGCCTGTGCGTGACCCATGCCGCCCCCGACCCGTTCTGGCATGAGATGGCGCTCGCCTATCTCGCGGTGCAATTGGTGCTGTCCTATGTCATCTCCGGTCAGGTCAAGCTCAGGAACCCCGCGTGGCGGCGGGGTGAGGCCTTGCGCGATGTTTTCGCCTTTTCGGCCTATCCTGTCAGCGAGCGGTTGCGCGCATTGGCGCACAGCCGGTGGGTAACCTTTTGGGGCGCGTGGACCGTTATGTTGGTGGAAACAGGGTTCGTCTTGTTCATGCTGCACCCTGTGGCCTTGGTCATCGGGCTGGCCTTGGCGGCCGCCTTTCATCTGGCGAATGCGGTCCTCTTTGGCTTGAACCGTTTTTTCTGGATCTGGCTTGCGGCCTATCCGTCGGTGATCTGGTTGCAGGGCCGTTTGCTGGGCTGAGACGCAAAAACCGCTTGCCAAACGCCGGATTTGCGCGCATCACGCTGCTTATGAGCACTTTTGCAGATATCCGACGAGCCTGACCGCTCCTTTCGACCTTCGCCCTGTGGCGAAGCCGCTGCTATTGTTCAAACCCCATCCATGACAACTTGACAGGCCCACGGTGCCTTGCCACCAATCGGCCTTCCACCTTCGCGCCCCTGCCCACGCATGCGCACAGTGCCTGAGGATAGTCACATGACCTCTTCCGTTCTGCAGACCTACAATCGCGCGCCGCTCCACTTTGTCAAAGGGGAAGGCACTTGGCTAATCGAGGAGGACGGCCGCCGATTTCTGGATCTGGGATCGGGCATTGCGGTGAACGCATTGGGCCATGCCCATCCCGATCTTGTGGCCGCGCTGACGCAGCAGGCCAGCCAGCTGTGGCACGTGTCGAACCTGTACGAGATTCCGCAACAAGAGGCGCTGGCCACCGCGCTGACCGACAACAGCTTTGCCGATCGGGTGTTTTTCACCAATTCGGGCACAGAGGCCTGCGAGCTCGCGGTCAAGATGGCGCGCAAATACTGGTACGACAAAGGCCAGCCGGACAAGGTCGATATCATCACCTTCAGCGGCTCGTTCCATGGGCGGTCTTCGGCGGGGATTGCTGCCGCCGGGTCCGAGAAGATGGTCAAAGGCTTCGGCCCGATCCTCGAAGGCTTTGTGCATGTCCCGTGGGGCGACCACGATGCGTTTACCGCCGCGATCACAGACACCACTGCAGCCGTTCTGATCGAACCTGTGCAGGGGGAGGGCGGCATTCGCCCGCTGCCTGACCAGTGCCTCAAAGGGCTGCGCGACATTTGCGACGAGAAGGGCATCCTGCTGGTGCTGGACGAGGTGCAATGTGGCGTGGGCCGGACCGGCAAGCTGTTTGCCCATGAATGGGCGGGCATTGCCCCCGACATCATGATGGTGGCCAAGGGCATCGGTGGTGGCTTCCCGCTGGGGGCGGTGCTGGCCACAGAGGATGCCGCCTCTGGCATGACGGTCGGCACGCACGGGTCGACCTATGGCGGCAACCCGCTGGGCTGCGCGGTGGGCAAGGCCGTGATCGACCGCGTGGCAGATCCTGCGTTTCTCGACGGGGTGAATGCACGCGCCGGTCGGCTGCGCCAAAAGCTCGAATCGCTGGTCGCCAGCCATCCGGATATCTTTGAAGGCGTGCGTGGCGCGGGGCTGATGCTGGGCCTGAAGACAAAGGTCGCCCCGACCGATTTTGTGCAGGCGGGCTATGCGGCCGAGGTCATCACCGTGCCTGCCGCCGACAATATCGTGCGTCTGCTGCCGCCGCTGAATATCACTGACGCGGAAATCGACGAGGCGGTCGCCCGCCTTGACCGCGCTGCCACCCAAATGACCGCCGCGTCCCAACCTGAATAAAGAGCCGATCCGATGAACCATTTTCTCGATATCCACAAAACCGATCAAGCGGCGCTGCGCGGCATTATCGACAGTGCAAAATCCATCAAGGATGCGCGCAAAGGCCTGCCCAAGGCTGCGCTGGATGCGGATTTGCCGCTGAAAGACCGGATGGTCGCGCTGATTTTTGAAAAGCCTTCGACCCGCACGCGGACCTCTTTTGATGTGGGCGTGCGCCAGATGGGCGGGCAGACCATGGTGCTGTCGGGCAACGACATGCAGCTGGGCCACGGCGAAACCATCGCGGACACCGCACGGGTGATGTCGCGTTATGTGGACATGATCATGATCCGCACCTTCGATGAAAGCGTGCTGGAGGAGATGGCCGAATATGCCTCTGTGCCGGTGATCAACGGTTTGACCGACCGGACGCACCCCTGCCAGATCATGGCCGATATCCTGACGTTCGAGGAACATCGCGGCCCGATCGCAGGCAAAAAGGTGGTCTGGTGCGGTGATGGCAACAACGTCTGCGCGTCTTTCCTGCATGCGGCGGGGCAGTTCGGCTTTGATCTGACGTTCTCTGGTCCGGTTCAGCTGGACCCGGAGCCGGAGTTCGTCGGCTGGGCCCGCAATCAGGGCGTCAATGTCGAGATCGAGCGGGATCCGGCAAAGGCTGTTGATGGCGCGGATCTGATCGTGGCCGACACATGGGTCTCGATGCATGACGCGCAATCCGCGCGGGAACGTCGGCACAACATGCTGCGGCCCTATCAGGTGAACACCGCTTTGATGGCACATGCCAAACCGGACGCGTTGTTTATGCACTGCCTGCCCGCACACCGTGAGGAAGAAGTCACCTCAGAGGTGATGGATGGCCCGAGCTCGGTCATTTGGGACGAGGCAGAAAACCGTCTTCACGCGCAAAAGGCCATTATGAAATGGTGCCTTGAGGGCTAAGCCCGTCAGTACACCGCTTGTGTCAGCCAATAGATCGTGCCCGCCCAGAATGCGGGCACGATGATCCAGACCAAGGCCCAGATGATCGGGCGCGCGGGGTGCTGATCTTCCCACTGTCGGTTGCCGCGATAGGGGACAAAAGGCGCAGCTGTGATTGGGCGTCGCGTCGTGTCTGTCAGTTCGGTCATGCAAACCTCCTGCCGCAGTGACGGGGTGGAGATACCGAATTTTGGTTAATTTTCCCTCTGCGAGATCAGAACAGCCGATCCACCGCCCAGACGATGGTCGCGGTCCAGAACATCGGGACCAGTATCAACACCGTGGCCCAGGCCCAGACGATGGCCGCCCCGTTGCGTGCAGGCGGTCGCAAGCTGTGGGCCGCTGCCATGTAGGGGCTCGGATCAAAGCGGCGAAGTGGTTGCTCCTGTCGGCGATAGCGATTCTCGGGTGGCAGCATTTCGGACCTCTGACGCCATTTCGGTGCAGGGTCCTGACAGGCAGGTCTTAACGTTTTGCCAACAAGGCCGGGCAAAAGAGCGGCCATTTTGCGATGTTCGGCCCCGGTCTTACGTGCCGCGCGGCTTTGCCCGCAGGGTCGGGTCCGCCTCTGTCGGGTCTTCGGGCCAGGGGTGTTTGGGATATTGCGCCCGCATGTCCTTGCGCACATCCGCGTAGGACCCTGCCCAAAAACCGGGAAGGTCCATAGTGGTCTGCACGGGCCGTTGCGCAGGCGACAACAGTGTGACCTTCAACGGGGTGCGCCCGACGGTTGGATGCGTTTTCTGGCCGAACATCTCCTGAAGGCGCAGCCGTATTTCGGGGGCGTCGCCGCTGTAGTCAATCGGGATCTGACGCCCCAGCGGGGTTGTGAAATGCGCGGGTACCGCTTGGTCGAGGGCCTGCATCTGCGCCCAATCGAGCCGTGCGCGCAAAGCGGGCAAAAGATCGAAGCGTTTCCAATCCTCCGCCGATTTCACCCCATCCAGATAGGGCAGCAGCCAGCTTTCCAGATCCGCCAGCAGGGCGGGGCCGCTCATGTCCGGCAGATCCTGACCGGCATCGCGTGCCAGTTGGACGCGCGCGACAAAGCGGCGGTCCTTGTTTGACAGGGCCAAGCCCAGATCGCGTACGCCATCCAGCATGGCGCGGGCGATGGCCTCGGGCGGTGCGTCTTTCCAGACGCGGTCATCCAAGGCGATGGCGCCCAGCCGTTCCTGCTGGCGTGCCACGACCCTTCGGTCGCGTTTGGACCATTCGCAGCTGTCGATCCATGCGATGCGGTCGGAAAACAGGCTGCGCAGGGCGCTGAGCGAGATGGGAATGGCTTGCCTGATGCGCGCCTCACGCGGGTTTCCGTCGGTATCGGTCACAACGATCAAGCGTTGGTTGGCCAGCGCATCGCTGTCCTCCATGACCGCGCCCTTGCCGCCTGACAGCTGGAACCGAGCGGCATCGCCCTTGCGGCGCAGGCCGATCCGGTCGGGGTAGGCCAAGGCCGCCATCTCCGCCGGGCTGTGACGATGATCGTTAAAGGGCTGTTCACCGGTTTTGCGGATGCTTTGCATCAGCCGCTTGGTTTCTTGCCGGATGCGTTCGATGGCCGGGCGGTGCAGGGGAATGGGTTTTGACTGGGCGAATTTCTGTGGATCGGCGATGGCCTCCAGCCGTAGGCTCAGGTCTGTGGATGCTTTTGTGAGTGGATCGCGTTCAGACAAAAGTGCGGCCAGCTTGGCAGCGGTTGGCCCACAAATTTGCAGCATATGCGCAAGCCGTGGATGCAGCGGCAATGTGGATAACTTGCGCCCATGGTCGGTGATCCGGCCCGTGTCGTCCAATGCGCCAAGCATTTGCAGCAAAGCACAGGCTTCGGCGTAGGTGCCCTCTGGCGGTGGCGTGAGAAGCGGCAGATCAGCGGGGGCCGCTCCCCAAAGCGCCAGTTCCAGCGCCATCGGTGCAAGGTCAGCAGCCTCGATTTCTGCGGGGGGATAGGCAGATAGCGCACCTTCCTCACCCTTGGTCCACAGTTTGTAGGCGATGCCTTCGGCGACGCGGCCCGCCCGTCCTGCCCGCTGGGTGGCTTCGGCGCGGGTGACTTTTTCAGTCACCAGACGGGACATGCCCGATCCGGGATCAAAACGCGCCCGCCGTGCCCGCCCACCATCCACCACCACGCGGATGTCCTCGATGGTCAGCGAGGTTTCGGCAATCGAGGTGGCAAGCACCAGCTTGCGGCCCTGTGATTCCGGCCGGATCGCGGCGCGCTGATCGCGCAGGTCCATGGCGCCAAACAGGGGACGGATATGCGTATCAGCGGGCAGGCGTTTCGCCAGCAAGGCCTGCGTGCGACGAATCTCGCCCTCACCGGGGAGAAAGGCCAGAATGCCACCGCTGGTCTCGTCATGGGCCTGCACGATCAAATCGGCCAGCGCCTCCTCAAAGCGGGCGCGTTTGGGCACCGGCGCGGGCAGCCAGCGCGGGTCCACATCGAAGGACCGCCCTTGCGAGGTGACGATGGGGGCCTGCATCAGCTCGGCCACGGGGCCTGCGTCCAGCGTGGCGGACATGGCCAGAAGGATCAGATCATCGCGCAGGGCCCCGGCGATTTCGAGGCACAAGGCCAGCCCGAGATCCGCATTCAGCGAGCGTTCGTGAAATTCATCAAAGATCACCGCGCCGACGCCGGACAATTCCGGATCGGACTGGATCATGCGCGTCAGGATGCCCTCGGTGACGACTTCGATCCGGGTGGCGGGGCTGACCTTGCTGTCGCCGCGCATGCGGTAGCCAACGGTCTGGCCGGGTGTCTCGCCAAGCTGTTCGGCCAGACGCGCAGCGGCGGCCCGCGCGGCCAGACGTCTTGGCTCCAGCATCAGGATGCGGCCCTCTGTCAGCTTGGCCTCCAGCAGGGCCAGCGGCACACGGGTGGTTTTCCCGGCTCCAGGAGGCGCTTGCAGCACGGCACGCCCGCTGCTGTGCAAGGCTGAAATCAGGTCCGGCAGGACGTTTTCGATGGGCAGGCGGCTGGCTGGTGTCATGTGGGGCGATGTACCTTTGGCCGCAGGATTTGGCCAGTGGCCTGCCTGCCGCCACACCCCAGAAAACGCGAGGCACATCGGCGGATGTCTGGACTTTTGCGGCCCCGCGCGGGATGAAATGCCATGGATATGAACGATCTCACACAGCGGATTTTGGCGGGCGAACGCCGCGCATTGGCGCGCGCCATCACTTTGGTTGAATCGGGCCGTCCCGATCATCGGGCGCAGGCGCTGGCCCTGCTGGACGGTTTGCGCCCCTCGGGTCGGCAGGCTCTGCGGATCGGCATGTCGGGGACACCAGGCGTGGGAAAATCCACCTTTATCGAGGCGTTCGGCCTGATGTTGACCGCGCAGGGCCTGCGGGTGGCGGTGCTGGCGGTCGATCCGTCGTCAGCCCGCTCGGGTGGGTCGATCCTTGGCGATAAGACGCGGATGGAACAGCTGTCGCGCGACAAGAACGCCTTTATCCGGCCGTCGCCGTCCCAAAGCCATCTGGGCGGCGTGGCGCGGCGCACGCGCGAGGCGATCGAGCTGTGCGAGGGGGCGGGCTTTGACGTCATCCTGATCGAGACGGTGGGCGTCGGCCAGTCAGAGACCATGGTGGCGGAAATGTGCGATCTGTTCTTGCTGCTGTTGGCGCCTGCGGGCGGGGACGAGCTGCAAGGGGTCAAGCGTGGCATCATGGAAATGGCCGATATCTTGCTAATCAATAAGGCCGATGGAGAGCTTAAGCGGCAAGCCGTGCGCACCTGTGCCGATTATGCTGGCGCGCTGCGGCTGCTGCGCAAGCGCCCGCAAGACCCCGAAGGTTTTCCCAAAGCCATGACTGTTTCTGCGGTCGAGGCGGCGGGACTGGACGACGCATGGTCAGAGATGACCCGTCTGATGGAGTGGCGTCGCGACACGGGGCATTTTGAGGCGCGCCGTGCCGAACAGGCCCGCTACTGGTTCGAGGCCGAGGTGCGCGAGGGGCTGTTGGCGCGCCTGCGAGAGGGACCAGCCAAGGCGGCGATGTCCGATCTGGCGCAGGCGGTGGCGCGCGGCGACACATCGCCCGGTCAAGCCGCACAAGACATGCTGCGGAATCATCTGGGCCTATGACACCGCATTCGGTCTTTGACGGCGATCTTTTGCGAGCCACCACGTTTCGTCCCCGCAGACGCAAGCTGGTGGTTACCTTTCGTCAAAGAATCGGACAGCCCGGGACCTTTGATGCGGCACGCCCCGTCATGGGTTATCTTCGCAACGGGTTTGCCCATCTGCATCTGCAATCGCGGCACAATGACTGGTATATCAACGCGGACACAGAGGCGTTCGAGGAGGTCTTGTCGCGGTTCGTCCAGCGCTATGACGAGGTGATCGCCATCGGGTTTTCCATGGGGGGCTATGGCGCGCTGCGCTTTGCCCGTGTGCTGGAGATTTCGCGTGCGATATTGGTGTCCCCGCAGGTGTCGATTGATCCGAACCTTGTTCCGTTTGACCGGCGCTATCGGGCCGAGGGGGCGATGTGGGACGCCGTGCAGGGGGATTTGTTGTCGCGGACGTCAGATATGGCGGGGGCGGTTCTGGTCGATCCTTTCCGACGGTTGGACGTGGCGCATGGGCGGATGATTTGCGAGCTCTTCCCTAAGCTGACTTTGGTGATGCTGGGCAACGGGGGGCACCCCGCAACGCGGGCGATCCGGCAAGGCGGGCGGTTCGACTGGCTCAAGGCGCAACTGGCCGAAGGTCTGGACGATCCGCGTGCCATCGGGCGGGTACACCGTGCCGTTCGTCATCGCTCTGAAAGCTATTGGAGCCACCTTGCGGAGGTGGCAAAACACCACCGCAGACCGGAGCTGATGCGCTATGCGCAAGAGCGTGCAGAGAGCTTGCTGCAAAGGGCTTGACGATTCTGGCCAGCCTGCCTAAAAGCCCTCGATACGAGATTCCGGGCGCCCCCCGAAACACCAACGGGCGGCGCCTTTTGATATTGGAGAGGCGCGGGCATTGGCCCTTTGCCACTAAGATGAGGACGAAGCGATGTCGCGTGTTTGCGAACTGACCGGTAAGGGCCCGATGGTTGGCAACAATGTCAGCCACGCCAACAACAAGACCAAGCGGCGCTACCTGCCGAACCTGAATGATGTCACCCTGCAGTCCGAGACTCTGGGCCGTGGCATCAAGCTGCGCATTTCCGCGCATGCTCTGCGTTCGGTTGACCACCGTGGTGGTCTGGACAAGTTCCTGGCGAAAGCCAAGGACGTGGAACTGTCCGAGCGCGCGCTGAAGGTCAAAAAAGAGATCTCGAAAGCTCAGGCAACCGCCTGATCTTTCGCAGAATTTTGCGACAGCCCCGGTCAGCGATGGCCGGGGCTGTTTGCATTTGTCGCAGGACAACCTTTGGCTGGGCGGCTATACGGCAGACATGTTTCGAATCCGGTCGATCCTTGGTGGCCTGCTGGCGTTAACCCTGTTGCTGACAAACGTGTCGGCCGGTGTTGCACGCGGTCAGTCCACACCTGTGGGTGCGATCGAGATTTGTCACGGGCTGGTCACGCATACCGTTCTGATCGATGCAAAGGGGCAGCCGGTCACCCATGTCCAACTGTGTGACGATGGTGTTCTGGCGTTGCTGTCAACGGTGGCATCCGCCGATGCTGTTCCGGTGCAGGAGGCGCGTTTTCGAGCTGTTTCATACCCTGTAGCAGTCGGCCGTGCGACGGGCGCGACCGTGCCGCAGGGTGGGGCGCGCGGACCGCCTGATTTGGTATAAACATCTGATAAAACAAGATATACCAAGTTGGGATGATACTATGAAAACCCTGATCACCAGCGCTGTTGCGCTTTGCTTTGCCCTGCCCGCATTCGCCGAAATCTCGGTCTCCGACGCCTATGCGCGCGCGTCCAGCCCAACGGCCAAAGCCGGTGCGGCCTTTATGATGATCGAGAACACAGGCGCCGAAGAGGATCGCTTGCTGTCCGCGGAGTCCGATGTTGCCGCGCGCGTTGAACTGCACACACACAAGGATCTGGGCGACGGCGTCATGAAGATGATGCACGTCGAAGAGGGCTTTGTGATTCCGGCCGGCGGGATGCACGCGTTAAAGCGCGGTGGCGATCACGTGATGTTCATGGGTCTGAACCGCTCCCTAACCGAAGGGGAGAGCGTTTCCGTGACCTTAACCTTTGAGCAGGCCGGCGAGGTTACTGTCGAGGTGCCGGTGGATCTGACGCGCCAAGACAGCCATGGCATGGATCACTCCGGTCACGGTGGTGACCATTCCGGTCATGACGGCGATCACGCAGACCACGGTGACGATCACTCAGGCCACTGAGTCCAGAAGCTCTGCGACCCAGGCCGGTACGGTCTCGGTCGCAGGGCCCAGCCTGCGGCTTTGGAAGTGATGGGACGTCGGTTCCAAGTTTAACTCTATTGTTTCTGCTCCAAAATCTGTGGCCAATTGCACGAAACCTGCGGCGGGATACACTTGGCCAGAGGTGCCGATGCTGGCGAAGAGGTCGCAGTCTTCCAGCCGGGCCGCGATGTCGTCCATGTGGTAGGGCATTTCCCCAAACCAAACGATATCGGGGCGTACGGTGGTTTGCCCGCAGGCCGGGCAGGGCGTTTCGGCGCCCATGTCCCCTGCAAAGTCCCAGCGATTCTCGCAACGATAACAAAGCGCTGAGGCGAGCTTGCCATGCATGTGGATGGGGTCGGCGCCGGCCTTTGACAGCAGGTCGTCGACGTTTTGTGTCACCAGCGTGACGCCCGTGTGCTGTTGTTGAAGCCGGGCGAGCGCGCGATGGGCCGCGTTTGGCGTGGCGTCGGCGGATTGCGCGCGTCTTTTGTTATAGAAATCATAGACTAAGCCGGGATTCGCGGCGAAGGCCTCGGGGGTGGCGACATCCTCGATTCGGTGGTTGGCCCAAAGGCCGCCCGCGTCACGAAACGTGGACAATCCACTTTCGGCGGAGAGGCCCGCGCCTGTTAGGATGACTATTTTTTCGTGATATGGCATAGGGTTATGAAATCTTTTGCGGAGGTGAAGAAAAAGTCATGGCGTACAGTATCCTCTTTGTCTGTCTTGGCAACATTTGCCGTTCGCCGTCGGCGGAAGCGGTCGTAAGGGTTAAGGCGGCGCAGCGGGGCATTAACCTGACGCTCGACAGTGCTGGGACCGGGGATTGGCACGCGGGGGAGCCGCCCTATGGTCCCATGATAAAGGCAGCACGATCAGCCGGTTACGATCTGTCTGACCTGCGGGCGCGGCAGGTACGCGCGGCGGACAGCGGCTTTGACTTGGTGGTGGCGATGGACGCGGACAATCGCGCTGACCTGCGCGAGATGCTGCCGGGGGTTGAGGTGCGGCTGTTCACCGATTTCGCCCCTGACAGTGGCGCTGATGCGGTGCCGGACCCTTATTTTACGCGCGATTTTGCGGGGGCGCTGCGCCTGATCGAAGCCTGCGCCGACGGCTTGCTGGACGCCGTTGAGGCGGGGCAGGTTTAAGCCCTGTAAACAGGTGGTAAAGCGGCCCTGTGGGCCGTGGAAATGCCAGCCGCAACTTGCCCGCCAATGAGCCGGTAAACGGCCCGTGCGGGCTGTTTACCACGCCACGTTCATCTTTTCTTAGGGTGAGTCCCGACCGGTTCGGGGCGATTTCCGGCCGGTTGTTAAGGTTTGCGGGGCGTCCGCCCTGTGACATCAGCAGAATCGGGGAAAGAGATGATTGGAGACATCCGCGCGTTAAGCATTACCGAATTTCGTGACAGCGCTGCGGCGCAGCTGCGCTGGGTCGAGGAAAGCGGCGAACAGATCTGGCTGAAACGGCAGGGGCGCGTGGTGTCCGCGATTGTGCCGCTTTATCAGCTAAAGGTGCTGGATGCGCTCTTGTCGACGTCGGTCGAGGAAAAGGCGCGCGGCATGCAGGCGGAATATACGGCCCATGCGTTGGCAAAAAAGGTGCAGGCGCGGGAGGAATTGGCCCGTCTGGAACGCGGGCTGGACTGCGGCGGCGCCTTGCGCACGCGGATGCTGCGCCGACAGATCGAGGTGGGGCGCGACCCGTGGGAGAAGGATGCGGTGTTGGTGGTGGTGTGATCCCGAGACGCCGTGGAGCGCTGTGTCAGTGCCCCGCAGCGTTCATGAGCCTGAAGGAGCATCGCACGGGATCTGGCTGTGCCAGACCCCCGTGCCCGCCTGTGGCCAAGTCGGATTAATCATCCATCTTGAGGGCCGAAATAAACGCCTCCTGCGGGATTTCGACCTTGCCGAACTGGCGCATCTTTTTCTTACCGGCCTTCTGCTTTTCCAGCAGCTTTTTCTTCCGCGTCGCGTCGCCGCCGTAGCATTTGGCGGTCACGTCCTTGCGCATGGCCGAAAGGGTCTCGCGCGCGATGACCTTGCCACCGATGGCCGCTTGGATCGGGATTTTGAACATGTGGCGCGGGATCAGGTCCTTGAGCTTTTCGCACATGGCGCGGCCGCGCATTTCGGCGCGGTCGCGGTGGACCATCATCGACAGGGCGTCGACGGGTTCGTCGTTTACCAGAATCGACATTTTGACGAGGTTGTCCTCGCGGTAGGCCTCGAGCTGGTAGTCGAAGGAGGCGTACCCCTTTGTGACGGATTTGAGCCTATCGTAGAAGTCAAACACCACCTCGTTCAGCGGCAGGTCGTAGACGCACATGGCGCGGGTGCCTGCATAGGTGAGGTCAAGCTGGATGCCGCGCCGGTCCTGACAAAGTTTGAGCACATCGCCGAGGTATTCATCGGGGACGAGGATGGTCGCCTTGATGCGGGGTTCCTCGATGTGGTCGATTTTCGACATGTCGGGCATGTCGGCGGGGTTGTGCAGGTCGATCTTTTCGCCGTCTTTCATGTAGACGTGATAGATCACCGAGGGCGCGGTTGTGATCAGGTTGATGTCATATTCGCGTTCCAGACGGTCGCGGATGACCTCGAGGTGGAGCAGGCCGAGGAAGCCGCAGCGGAAGCCAAAGCCAAGCGCGGCGGAGGTTTCCATCTCGTAGGTGAACGAGGCATCGTTCAGGGCCAGCTTTTCGATGGCGTCGCGCATGTCCTCGAAATCGTTGGCATCGACCGGGAAGAGGCCACAGAACACCACCGGAATGGAGGGTTTGAAGCCGTCGAGCGGTTTTTCGGCGCCTTTCTTTTCGGTGGTGATGGTGTCACCGACGCGGGTGTCGCGGACCTGTTTGATCGAGCCGGTGAAAAAGCCGATTTCGCCGGGGCCGAGTTCCTTGACGTCCTGCATGGCGGGGCGGAACACGCCCAGCTTGTCGACGCCGTATTTGCCGCCGGTCCGCATCATCTTGATGTTGTCGCCCTTGCGGATCGTGCCCTCCATCACGCGGATAAGGACCACAACGCCGAGGTAGGGGTCATACCATGAATCGACCAGCATCGCCTTGAGCGGCGCATCGGGATCGGCCTCAGGCGGGGCGGGCAGGCGGGTGACGATCGCCTCGAGCACGTCGGGGATGCCGATGCCGGTCTTGGCGGAGATCAGGCAGGCGTCGGAGGCATCGATGCCGATCACGTCCTCGATCTGTTCGGCGACACGTTCGGGTTCGGCGGCGGGCAGGTCGACCTTGTTCAGCACGGGGACGATCTCGTGGTCCGCTTCGATGGCGGTGTAGACATTGGCCAGTGTCTGCGCCTCGACGCCCTGCGAGGCGTCCACCACCAGCAGCGATCCCTCGACCGCGCGCATGGAGCGGCTGACCTCATAGGCAAAGTCCACGTGTCCGGGGGTGTCGATCAGGTTGAGGATATAGGTGTTGCCGTCCTTGGCGGGGTAGTCGATGCGGACGGTGTTCGCCTTGATCGTGATGCCACGCTCGCGTTCGATGTCCATGGCGTCCAGAAGCTGGGCTTTCATGTCCCGTTCCGCGACAGTGCCGGTGAGCTGGATCAGCCGGTCGGCGAGGGTGGATTTCCCGTGGTCGATGTGGGCAACGATCGAGAAGTTGCGGATCAGATTCTGAGGGGTGGCCATGCGAACAGGTCCTTCGGCGAAGGGCGTGAAGATTGATGTGTGCGTATGCCGTGGATGGGGGGGAATGGCAAGGGTTGTGACGGTTGAGATTGACGCAGACGCGCTGGGAAATCCGTGGGTCGGGCGTCCGCGTCAAAACGCGCAAACTGTCCGGAGAGAGCTCGCGGATTGTTGAAGCTTGTGCGCGGCTCTGGCATGATAGGACGAAAGAGCAGTTTCGGGTGAGACGGCAAAGCCGCCCCCGTGTCACAAGGACAGGTTAATGACACGCATTTTTATTGCATTGGCGATGCTTGGCACGCTTTCGGCCTGCGGCGCGGGCGTCAACGAGCGGAACTATTCCAGCGGGCGTGTGGTCTCGCAGGCGTTTGCGACGGGGCCGATCTCGCGCGCGTGTATGCAAAGCGGGCGCAAGGCGGCCAACACGCGCTTGTGCGGCTGTGTGCAGGCGGTGGCCAACCAGAACCTGCGGTCGAGCAGCGATCAGTCCATGGCGGCGGGCTTTTTCCGCGATCCGCATCAGGCGCAGGTGATCCGCCAGTCGGACAATCCTCGTCATGAAGATTTCTGGAAACGCTACAAGGCGTTCACCGGACGCGCGGAAAGCAGCTGCAGCGGGCTTTGATCCCGGGTCATCTTTTGTATCGTGGGGGTGTGCAGCGATTGCGCACCCCCTTGTCGTTTGTGGCGGCGGGGGCGATCCGTGCTTGACCCAGTCGCGTAGTTTCCAGAAACCTGAAACTGTGCAGGGAAGGGGAACGCCATGCTGATGAAAGGGGTCACGCTCAAGGGGCTGGAGGTCTTCGAGGCGCTGGCCGAACACGGCAGCGTTGCGGGCGCGGCGGAGACCACGGGGTTGAGCTTGCCTGCCGTCAGCCAGCAGATGCGCAATCTGGAAAACGCGCTGGGGGTGGATCTGGTGGATCACAGCCGCCGCCCTATGATGCTGACCCCTGCGGGGCGGGCGTTTTTGCTGCGCACGCGCGTGGTGTTGCGGGAATTGCGGCTCGCGGGGTCCGAGCTGGCGGTGATGGATCTGGCGCATCTGTCGGTGCTCAACCTTGGGGTAATCGACGATTTCGACAACGATCTGACACCGCGTCTGGTGACGTTGCTGTCCGAGAGCATGGCGCATTGCCGGTTCAAACTGGTCACCGCCCCCAGCCACGAGATTTCAGCCGCCATTCGGGCGGGCGATCTGCATCTGGCCGTGGCGGCGCGCAGTGCCGAGCCGATGGCGGAGGTGGTGGAGCACCCGCTTGTGCGCGACCCGTTTGTGTTTGTCTGCCGCAGGGGCGCCGTGGCCGAGGCGGGCGGGATCGAGGCGGTGATGCAAAGCCTGCCGTTTCTTCGTTACGACCGCGCGCAGCTGATTGGACGGCAGATTGATGCGCATCTGACGGGGCTGGGGCTGGCGTTTGATGAACGGTTCGAGATCGGCGCGCATCTGTCGTTGATGACGCTGGCCGCGCGGGGCACCGGCTGGGCGCTGACGACGCCGCTGGGCTATATGCGCGCGGGGCGGATGCATGACGCGCTGGAGGTGCACCCGCTGCCTTTCGCGCCCTTTGCACGGCAGATTTCGCTGTTTGCGGGCGACGACTGGTCCGACAAGGTGCCGCGCGACGTGGCGCATACCATGCGGATGTTGGTTGCCGATATGGTGATCGCGCCCGCCTGTGCCCGCCTGCCGTGGCTGGAGGGCGAGCTGCGCTTGTTGGAGCCTTAGGCCACGGCGCGCAGGAAGGCGCGGACCGAGGCCTCGAACCCGCGGGGATCGTCAGCGTGCAGCCAGTGCCCTGCGTCGGGCATGCGGGCAAAGCGCGCCTTGGGGAAGTAGGCTTTGATCGCGGGGCGGTGGTCGGGCAGCACGTAGTCGGATTTGCCCCCCGACAGGAACAGCGTCGGCCCGTCGTATTGGCCGGAGAGATCGGGGAAGGACAGGATCTTTGGCATCTCGGCCTCGAGCGCGTCGAGATTGTACTTCCACGTCTTTGATTTCACGTCGAGCGACTGGGTGAAAAAGGCCTGAAGCGCGGGGTCATCCACATGGCGGGCGAGTTGGGCCGCCGCATCGGATCGCTTTTCCACCGCATCCAGATCCACCGCGCGCATGGCGTCGATGAACTGCTGCTGCGAATGGCCGTAGCTGACCGGCGCGATGTCGGCCACCAGAAGGGAGGCGAGCTTTTGCGGATGCAGAAGGGCCAGCGCCATCGCCGCCTTGCCGCCCATGGAATGGCCGATAACATGGGCGCGGCCGCCGTGGGCGTCGATCAGCTGGGCGAGATCCTCTGCCAGATCGGGGTAGCCGTGCTGATTGCTGCGCGGGCTGTCGCCGTGGTTGCGCATGTCGGGGGTCAGGACGTGGTGACTGTCGGCCAGACGGCGCGCGATGACGCCCCAGTTGCGGCCCGATCCGAACAGGCCGTGGACAATCAGGACGGGCGTGCCTGCGTGGTCGGCACCATATTCAAGCGTGTTCAACATGGCCCAAGTGATAGACCCGACCGCGCGGCGTGACCAGACGATTGTGGCGTGGTCTAGCCCTGTCCGCGCAGGCGCAAGAACAGGCTGTCCTCGTCGTCGTTGCGAAAGAACGGGACGGATTCCGGCGGGGTGGTCTGATGGGCGCGGGCCGCGACCTCGGCCAGCACGACTTCGGTGATGAAGGGCAGGTCGAAGTTGCGCACCTCTTCCAGTGCGATCCATTGCAGATGCGACAGCTCGTCCGTGGCATGGGTGAAATCATCGGGGTCAGAGGCCAGCGCCTCTGCCTCGAGCAGGAAGAACCGCGCGTCAAAGCGGCGGGGGCGTCCGGGCGGTGTGATCGCGCGGAACACGAATTGCAGCGCATCAGCGGCGGGGCGGTGGCCGGTGCCCGCAAAGGTCATCCAGTCGGGCGGGATGGCGCCGGGCCATGGCGCGGGCTGGCCGAGGATCAGGCCGGTTTCCTCCCACAGCTCGCGTACGGCGGCGGCGGCCAGCGCGCGAGCGATGCCGGGGGTTGCGTCTTCCTCAAGGCGCTGGGCGCAGAGCGCGGGCAGGGGGCGCGCCAGATTGATCTGCGCATCGCCCGGATCGACCGCGCCGCCGGGGAAGACGAATTTGTTGGGCATAAAGGCGGCCTTCGCCCCCCGCTGCCCCATTAGCACGCTGGGCCGCCCGCCCCGGTTGCGCATCACGATGACGGTGGCGGCATCGCGGATGGCGGTCTTGTCCGTGGGGGCTGTGGGCGGGCTGGATGTCATGGATCGAATTGCCTTGGCTGCGGGTCGGTGCTTTTGACGCTGGCAAAGCCTTCCATGCCCCGCGCCCATTGAAAGGCGATGATCGCGCCTTTCAGTCGGGGCAGAAGGTAGAGGGAAAGCGCAACGCTTCCAACCGCAAAGATGGTGAACAGGACCAAAGGCTCTGGCCGCCACCGTTCAAAGACAACCAGCAGCAACGGCGCCATCACATGCCCCACGATCAAAAGCGTCAGATAGGCGGGGCCGTCGTCGGCGCGGTGGTGATGCAGTTCCTGACGGCAGACGGGGCAGGTTTCGCGCACCTTTAGGTAGCCCGCCATCACCGGACCCGATCCGCAGCGCGGGCAGCGCCTGCGCCAGCCGCGCCAGATCGTCGGCCAGACCGATGTGCCTTCGGGGATATTGCCCTGATATGCCATGTCGCGCGGTTTCCTGACGCCTGCTGGTTTGGTCACAAGAGGCAAAGATGCCTGTCCCGTACCGCTATAGAAAGAGGGCGATTTGTCATTGCGGCGGCGTGTCACACGCAACGGATTTATGCGGTGATCACGGTGGCGTGACATGTCGTGATGACGATTTTTCGAGTCTGGGCGACGGAAGTGCGGGGTTGCCCCGTGAAAGCCTATGAAGACGCCGGGGGACGGACACTCACCCGCCCCGCAACCGGCGGCTTTGAAACGACAGATTCAAAGAGACTATGGAGTTTATACCATGAAATCGACCAAAACACTCGCCACCTTTGGTGCTCTTGCCGTTGCGATGGGCCTGTCCGGCGCCGTTTACGCTCAGGATGCTGGCGCAGAGCGGGCCAAAGGTCCCCGCGGTCCGATGATGGAACAGATGTTCGAGCAGGCCGACGCCAACAACGACGGCAAGATCACCCAAGAGGAAATGGATGCAGCGGCGGCCCAGCGCTTTGCCGATGCGGACACCAACGGTGACGGCAAGCTGAGCGCCGAAGAGCTGGTGGCTCAGGCCGAGGCCCGTCAGGCCGAGCGTGAGAACACCCGCCGCGCCGAGCGCACCGAGCGCATGATCGCGCGTCTTGACTATGACCGTGACGGTCTGCTGAGCGCCGAAGAAATGCGGGCGGCGCGTCCGGCGGATGGCTTTGCCAAGATGCTGGAGCGTTTCGACACCGATGAGGACGGCGCATTGAGCCAGGACGAGCTGGCGCAGGCAAAGACCAAGATGATGAAGCGCAAAGGTGGCCACGGCGACCGCGACCACGGCAAGAAACGTGGCGAGCCGCGTGACGCCGACCAGTAAGGCGATGCAACCGGGTCCCGGTTTGACCGGGGCCTTGGTCCGGCTGCGCGCTTGCGTGGCCGGGCCCAAGCGGGTAGCGCAGGGGGCATGTACACACGATGCCATACGACGCCATGAGCGAAGTGCCGGACGAGCAGTTGCTGGAGGCCTATGCCCGCGGCGATGCGGCAGCGGCGCGCATTCTGACGCAGCGGTTGGCCCCTCGGGTGCTGGCGCATGCCTACCGGATGCTGGGCGGCGACCGGGCCGAGGCCGAGGACATCACGCAAGAGGCGTTGTTGCGTCTGTGGAAGGCCGCGCCCGAATGGCGCGCGGGAGAGGCCAAGGTCACGACATGGCTGTACCGCGTCACCGCCAATCTGTGCATCGACCGGATGCGCAAGCGCAAGCGGGCGGGGCCGGATCTCGACGAGGTGCCGGAGGTGGCGGACGATGCGCCATCGGCGGCAGAGACTATGCAACAGGCGGCGCGGGCCGAGGCCTTGCAACAGGCATTGGACGCGCTGCCCGAGCGGCAGAAGCAGGCGGTGATCCTGCGTCACATCGAGGGGCTGTCCAACCCCGAGATTGCCGAGATCATGGACATCGGGGCGCGGGCCGTGGAATCCTTGACCGCGCGTGGCAAACGGGCTTTGGAGGCGATCCTTGCGGGACGTCGCGCCGAATTGGGGTATGAAGACGATGACTGATGGATGGAAAGACACCGGGCCGGAGGGATCGCTTGACGCGATGTTCGCCGCCGCGCGTGACGATGCGCCGGTTCCGTCGGGCGATTTCATGGCCCGGCTGACGCAGCAGGCGATTGATGAAATGCCCGTGGCGGGGGCCGTTGTGGCCCAGCGGCGCGGGATCTGGGCCCAGTTGACCGAAGCGGTGGGCGGATGGCGCGGCATGTCCGGGCTGATGACCGCCTGTGCTGTGGGTCTGTGGATCGGGGTCAGCGCGCCCACCGGCGCGATGGCGGATCTGGGGTTGGAGACGCTTTGGGGCACGCAGACAGAGCTGGGGGAAATCGGGGTCGACCCGTTGTCCGGCTTTGAGCTGGCGCTGTTGGAGGGATAAGCCATGGCCGAGAACGAAAAGACCACGGGGCGCGGTGTGCGCTGGGCGCTGATTGCGTCGCTGGCGGTGAACTTTGTGGTGATCGGTGCGGTGGCGGGCTTTGTCTGGATGGGGCCGCCCGAGCCGCAGGGCCGTCCGGGCGGGGCCGATCCGTCACTGCCCTACACCCGTGCCTTGTCAGAGCCGCAGCGCGACGCGCTGGGAGAGGAATTGCGCGGCGGTGTGTACCGCGACCGCAAAGTGATGCGCGATGTGCGCAATCGGGTGCTGGAGGATTACCGCGCGGCGCTGGATCTGTTGCGCAGTGATCCCTTTGATCCCGTAGCCTTCGAGCAGCTTCTGGCGGAGCAGGCAGCCCATAGCGCGGAGGTGCGCCTGCGCGGGCAGGGCTTGCTGGCCGATTACGTGGCGCGCATGTCACCCGATGACCGTGCCCGCTATGCCGACCGGCTGGAAGAGACGCTGGAGAATTATCAAAACCGCAAGAAGGGGCCGAAAAAGCCCAAACCCGACGATCGCTGAGACGTTGCGATGCCGCGCTTTGATTAGCGCGGCATTTGTTTTGCGGGGGTAGGCTCGGGATTGATCGTGTCGGCGGGCGGCGTGGGGGCATCGGGCTGTGGCAGCGGAAAGACAGTGTCGGCCATGACCACCGCATTGCGTCCCTTGTCCTTGGCCGCATAGAGCGCGCGGTCCGCGCTGCGGATCAGGTCGGTGGGCGTGTCGCGGGGCGTGGTGCCGATGGCGATGCCGATGGACAGGGTGACGGTGACCTTTGTGCCGTCGGCTAATGTCACGGGGTGGTGTTCCATCAAGGCGCACAGCCGCTCTGCCGTGCGCTGGGCGGCTGCGCGGCTGGTGTCGGGCATGGCGATCAGGAATTCCTCGCCCCCCCAGCGGGCCACAAGATCGGCGGCGCGCAGGTTCTGCGTCAACCGTTCCGCAAGGGTGACAAGCACCAGATCCCCCGCCGCATGGCCGTGGTCGTCGTTGATCTGTTTGAAATGGTCCAGATCGGCCACAAGGATCGCATAGGGGCGTTTGCTGGCCATGGCGCGTTCCGCCAGCCGCGCCGTATGCGGCAGGGCATAGCGGCGGTTGTACAACCCGGTGAGCGGATCGGTGACAGCCGCCCGCAGCCCGTCGCGCATATTGGCGCGCAGCCGTTCATTGGTGCGCTTGCGGCTGATCTGTTTCTGGATGCGGATGTTGAGCTCGTCTATGTCGGGGCCGCCGGTCATCAGATCGTTTGCCCCCATATCCAGCGCGGCTGCCGCCTCGCGCCGCTGGTCGGGGCGGGCGATGTAGATCAGCGCGGAATGGCGGGTGGCGTGGTTGGCGCGCAGTTGCGGCAGCAGCACCAGGCCGGCCGATCCGATGCCGGCGGCCTCGGAGACCACGACCACGTCGGGGGTGGGGCCGGTGTCGCGCAGGGCGTTCTCTGCCTCCACCAGTTCAAAGCGGTTGTCGCTGCGGTTGCGCAGCCCGTGCAGCATGGCGCGCAGCTCTGACGGGCGACCGGCGGAGATGATGCGCACATGGCCGGGCAAGGTGAATTCGCTGGCCTGTTCCGCCAGACCCAGCGCGCGGCGGGTGTCGTCGCGCAGTTGCAGCTCTGCCTCTGCGTCGCGGGCGCGCAGCAAAGAGCGCAGCCGCGCCAGCATCACGATGTCATCAATGGGACGTTCCAGCACATCATCCGCCCCCGCCGCCAGCGAGGCCATGCGTTCGTGCGGGTCGTTTTCGCCGTGGATGATGACCACGGGCACAGCAGGCCCCCCACGCGCAGCCGTCCGGTTGCGGATCGCCGCGCATAGGGCACGCCCGCTCATGTCCGGCAGGTCATGGGCGGCGATAATCATGTCGGGGTTTGTCTTGCGCAGCATCGCCAGCGCCGCCTGCGCCGAGGTGGCCTGAACCACATCATAGTAGGCAGCGGACAGTTTGACCCTGAGAATGATGCGGTTGGTCGGCACGGGATCGACAACCATGATCCGGCTCGTCATAGAAAGGGGGGCCTCCGGTGTATCGCTTGGGGGATCCGGTCCGGACGCCTCGCGCTGGACTAATCGTTGACTTAAGGTTTGGTTGGATAAGGTTAAGAAAACCTTTCGAAAGGACGGCGCGACATGGCCTATACGCGAGAAACTGCCGAAACGCTGGGATTGCAGGCGATGGCTTGGCTGGCCGGCAATGACGAGCTTTTGCCGGTGTTCATGGGCGCGACCGGCGCGAGCGAGCAGGATTTCCGCCAAAACCTGCAAGATCCGGTGTTTCAGGGCTCTGTCCTGGATTTTTTAATGATGGACGATGCTTGGGTTGTGGATTTCTGCGACAGCATCGGCATACCCTATACGGCGTTGGCGGAGGCGCGCATGGCCCTGCCCGGTGGGGAGCAGACGCATTGGACATGACACGAGCCGATGACATTCGCGCGGTGCTGTTTGACAAGGACGGCACGCTGTTCGATTTCGAGGGCACTTGGAACGCCTTCGCGGTCAATCTGCTCAAAGACTTGTGTGGCGATGACGGTCTGATGCTGGAGCGTGCCGCCTGGCAGATCCGGTTTGATCTGGTCACGGAACGCTATTTGCCCGACAGCCCGGCGATCACCTGCACCAACCGCGAATTGGCGCATCTTTTGGCAGAAGTGCTGCCGCAAAGCATCGATGTGCTGGAAGAGCAGATCGTGCGGCAGGCGGCCTTGGCGCCCTTGGTGGAGGCCGCGCCGCTGAAGCCGTTGCTGGAAAAGCTGCGGGCGCGGGGCTTGGTTCTGGGCGTGATGACAAATGACCACGCCGAGGTGGCGCGTGCGCATCTTGGCACGGCGGGGGTTCTGGAGCAGTTCGACTTTGTGGCCGGTGCGGACAGTGGCTTTGGCGCAAAGCCCGCGCCGGGGCCGTTGCTGGCCTTTGCCCATGCCAAGGGGCTGCCGCCGCAACAGGTGGTGATGGTGGGCGACAGCCAGCATGATCTGGCGGCCGCGCGCGCCGCTGGGATGCGTGGCGTCGGTGTTCTGACCGGCATGGCGGGGCGCGACGAGCTGGGGGCCTTGGCGGATGTGGTGATGCCGGACATCGGCCATCTGATCGAATGGATCGACCGTCAGACCGCTGGCGTGTTGTGATGGTCCACGGCCGGTTGTTGCGGCGAAGTATCTGACAAGATTATAAATTCATCGCTTTTGGCTGGTGAGTGCTGTTTGGGGCCGTTGGGGGCGGATGCTGTATCGGCCCGCCTTGACCGCGGGGCGTCGGGCGCGAGAGACAGGGGCGCGCGGGGCCTGCCCCCGCCATGCCCCACGCCACGACAAGGAGCGCCCCATGACCAAGACCGCCATTCAGGAAACCCCCTGTGTCGATATCCCTGTGCGGGATGGGTGCCTGTTGTCGGCGCGGATCTGGCAGCCGGTCGATCCTGCGCCGGTGCCTGCCATTCTGGAAATCCTGCCCTACCGCAAGCGTGACGGGACAGAGACGCGCGATGCCACGACCCATCCGGTCTACGCAGCCCATGGATATGCCTGCCTGCGCGTCGATCTGCGCGGTACGGGGCAGTCCGGAGGGCTGTATGACGACGAATATTCCGAACAGGAGCTTTGCGACATCGAGGATGTGATCGCATGGATCGCGACGCAGCCGTGGTGTTCCGGTGCGGTGGGGATCATGGGTATTTCATGGGGCGGGTTCAACGGGTTGCAAGTGGCGGCGCGGCGACCGGACGCCTTGCGTGCGGTGGTCACGGCAAGTTCCAGCGTCGACCGCTTTGCCGATGACATCCACTACAAAGGCGGCTGCGAGCTGACCGAGAACGTCAACTGGGCGACGCAGATCATGTCGTGGTTTGCGCTGCCGCCCGATCCGGCGCAGTCCCCCGATTGGCGCGAGATCTGGCTGAACCGTCTGGCGCAGACACCCTTTGCCGCCGCCGACTGGGCACGCCACCGCACGCGCGACGGCTATTGGCGGCATGCCTCTGTTTGCGAGGATTTCGACGCCATCGATATTCCGGTCCTGTCGATTGGCGGCTGGCATGACGGGTATCGCAACACGCCTGCCAAGCTGCTGGAGGGGGTGCGCGGCGCGCCGGTGAAGGCGATCATTGGCCCGTGGAACCACAAGTATCCGCATATGGCGACACCCGCGCCGCGCATCGATTTTATCGGCGAAACCCTGCGGTGGTGGGACCGCTGGCTGAAGGGGATCGACACCGGCGTCGAGGCGGATCCCGCCTTGCGCGCCTATCTTATGGACGCCATGCCGCCTGCGCGCACCTACGAGACGCGGGCGGGGCGTTGGGTGGGGCTGCGCGAGTGGCCCGCGCCGCAGGTCGCCGTGCAGCAGATGGCGCTGGGCCGTGGCACGTTGGGGGCGGCAGGGCTGGACGGCCCTGTGGAGGTGGCCACCGATGCGCGGGCCGGTCGCGCCATTGGCCGGTATTTTCCTTGTGCCTTTGGCGCGCTGGAGCTGCCGGGGGATCAGCGCGACGACGATGCGCGTGCGCTGTGTTTTGACACGGCACCGCTTGAGGCGCCGTTTGCCCTGCTGGGTGCGCCCGAGCTGCGGCTGCGGGTCAGCAGTGACCGTGCCTTCGGGCAGGTTGTGGTGCGTTTGTGCGATGTGGCCCCTGATGGCGCATCGACGTTGATCTGCTACGGGCTGCTGAACCTGCAGTTCCGCGCAGGCTTTGCCGAGGCGGTGCCGCTGACCCCCGGAGCGCCGGTTGATGTGACGGTGCCGCTGGACCAGATGGCCTATCAGGTGCCGGTGGGGCACCGTTTGCGGGTGGCGGTGCAGACCTCGTGCTGGCCGCTGGTCTGGCCTGCGCCGGGACAGGTCACGCTGCGCATTTTCGAGGGTATTCTGAGCTTGCCCGAGCTTGTTGGCGAGGGGGATGCGTGCCGGTTCGATCCGCCGCGCCCCCTGCCGGACACGCCGCTGCGGGAGCATCGCGGCGAGGATGAACAGGCCACGCGGATCACGCAGAAGGGTCGGGATATCCTGCGCGTGACATCGGATTTCGGGTCCTACGAGAACACGCAAACGGGGCTGGTGCAGGATTGCACGCTCGACGAGGCTTGGTCCATCGACACGGACGATGTGGCCAACGCCCGTGTGGATTTTTCGTGGACGCGGGTCTTGTCGCGCGGGGATTGGTCGGTGACCACGGTGGTGACCGCGCGCTTTGAAACCGACGCGGAGGCGTTCCACCTGCACAGCTATCTCGAAGCCTTCGAGGGGGAGACCAAGGTGTTCGAGCGCAGTTTTGACGACAGGATTATGCGCACCACGGGGTAGGGTGGTCTGCCTAACGAACGGGCAACTGGCCTCAAGATCGCGCTGGAAAATGTGCTTTCAGCAATTATACACTTGAATAACAGGCTCCGCCGGGTGCAGCCTGACCCCCAAGTAGACCGCTACAAGGGGGCTGTCCGTGGCCGATGCCATCCGCGTTGAAAACCTGTTCAAAAGCTTCGGGCGCGTCGAGGTGCTCAAAGGGGTGTCGCTGACCGCGCGAAAGGGCGATGTCGTGGCAATCATCGGCGGATCGGGGTCGGGCAAGTCGACCATGCTGCGGTGCATCAACTACCTCGAGACGCCCAGCGCGGGAAAGATCATCGTCGACGGCGAAGAGATCAAGCGACGCGGCGACGGAAGCCCTGCGGACCGCCGCCAGATCGAACGCATCCGCACACAACTGGCCATGGTGTTCCAGAACTTTAACCTGTGGTCGCACCGGACCTTGCTGGAGAACATCATCGAAGTGCCGGTTCACGTGCTGCGACAGCCGCGCGCGCAGGCGACAGACCGCGCGATGGAGCTGCTGGCACGGGTGGGTTTGGCGGATAAGACCCATGCCTTTCCCGCGCAGCTGTCCGGGGGGCAACAGCAACGCGCGGCGATTGCGCGGGCGCTGGCGGTCGATCCCAAGGCGATGCTGTTTGACGAGCCGACCTCTGCGCTGGACCCCGAACTGGTGGGCGAGGTGCTGGGCGTGATCCGCGATCTGGCCGCCGAGGGGCGCACCATGATCCTCGTCACCCACGAGATGAAATTCGCCCGCGAGGTCGCCGATCACGTGGTCTACCTGTACCAAGGCCGGATCGAGGAACAAGGACCGCCCGCGCAGGTCTTTGGCCAGCCGAAATCGGACCGTTTGCAGCAATTCCTCAGCAGTGTCGCCTGACCCGCGCGCCAGAATTCCCACCCAGCAACAAGGACATCTTTATGACCCATCTGAAATCCCTTTGCCTCGCCGCGCTGAGCGTGATGGCCACAACCGCCGCCGCCGAAGAGGTGAAAATCGGTGT
This sequence comes from Sagittula sp. SSi028, assembly GCF_048553715.1. NCBI lineage: Bacteria > Pseudomonadati > Pseudomonadota > Alphaproteobacteria > Rhodobacterales > Roseobacteraceae > Sagittula > Sagittula sp. SSi028. The sequence continues at coordinate 216,051 of NZ_JBLZNC010000003.1, forward strand.
GGCGGCAGAACCCTATCCGCCGTTCTCCGCGCCGGATTCCGCAGGCAACTGGGTGGGCTGGGAGATCGAGATGATCGACGCCATCTGCGCTGCAGCCGAACTGGACTGTGTGGTCACTCCTGTGGCGTGGGACGGGATCATCCCGTCGCTGACGGGCCAGCAGATCGATGCGATCATGGCCTCTATGTCGATCACCGAGGAACGGCTGAAAACCATCGATTTCAGCGACCCGTATTATAACACTCCCACTGTGATCGTGGCGGACAAGATGTTCGACATCGCCCCCACCGCCGAAGGTTTGGCGGGCAAGATCCTTGGCGTGCAGGCGTCGACCGTGCATCAGGCCTATGCGCAGAAGTACTTCACCGATGCCGAAATCCGCGTCTATCAGACACAGGATGAGGCCAACCAGGACATGATCGCAGGGCGCATCGACGCCACGCAGGCAGACGCGCTGGCGATGGCGGATTTCGTCGAAGGCGCGGCCTGCTGCGAGGTCAAAGGGCCGGTGGCGGATGATCCCGCAATCCTCGGTCTGGGCGTGGGCGCGGGCGTGCGCAAAGGCGACACGGCGCTGCTGGAGGCCTTTAACAAGGGGGTCGCTGCAGTGATCGCCGATGGCACGCGGTCGGCCATCACCGAGAAGTATTTCGGCAAGGACATCTTTTGAGGTCTGAGGCTTGAACGAACTTCTCAATGCGCTGGGTTTGGGGCAGGCGGCAGAGCTTTTGTCGCTGTCCCCGCCCGGATGGGGCCGCAACCTGTTGGTTGGCCTGTCGCGGTCTTTGCAGATCGCGGCGGGGGCATTTGGGCTGGGTCTGGTGATCGGTCTGCTGGGCGCCTATGGCAAACTGCATGGCGGCAAGGTCACGCGTGATCTGCTGGCCATCTACACCACGGTGATCCGCGCGGTGCCCGAATTGGTGCTGATCCTGATCCTGTATTACGTGGGCACCGATATCGTGAACAAAGCATCGGCTGCACTGGGCGGCGGACCTGTGGAGATCAGCGGCATTGCCGCCGGGATCTGGGTGCTGGGTGTGGTTCAAGGCGCCTATGCGACCGAGGTTCTGCGCGGCGCGATCGCTGCGATCCCGCCCGGTCAAATCGAAGCGGCCCGCGCCTTTGGCATGCCGGGGTGGACCATTTTGCGCCGTGTGACGATCCCGGCCATGATGGCCTTTGCGGTGCCGGGGCTTGCGAACCTGTGGCTGATCGCGACCAAGGACACCGCCTTGTTGGCGGTTGTGGGCTTTAGCGAGCTGACGCTGGAGACGCGGCAGGCGGCCAGCAGCACGCGGGCCTATTTCACGTTCTTTATGGCAGCGGGCGCGCTGTATCTGATGGTGACCCTGTTGTCGGGGGCCTTGTTCGCGGGGCTCGAGAAATGGGCGCGCCGTGGTCAGCCCAGCCTGAAAGGAGGGGCGCGATGATTCCTTTGCGTGCGTTGTTCCAACCGCACCGTATCGTGCTGATGGGCCTGTTTGCGGCGCTGGTTGTCTGGTGCGCGTGGTCGCTGCGCTGGGACTGGATCCCGCAGTATCTGCCGCTTGCCGCCGAAGGTCTGTGGACGACGATCTGGATTTTGGTGGCGTCTTGTGTGCTGGGCTTCCCGTTGGCGATGCTGCTGGGTTTGGCGCAGGCGGTGGGGCCGTGGTATCTGGCATGGCCTGCGCGGGTGATCTGTACGGTGATCCGGGGCACGCCGCTGCTGCTGCAGATCTGGCTGCTGTATTACGGGCTGGGGTCGCTGTTTCCGCAGTTTCCATGGATCCGCACGTCCGAGCTGTGGCCCTATCTGCGGCAGGCGTGGCCCTATGCGCTGGCGGCTTTGACGCTGTCTTATGCAGGGTATGAGGGCGAAGTCATGCGGGGCGCGTTTTCCAGCGTGGCCAAGGGGCAGCTTGAAGCGGCGCGCGCCTTTGGCATGCCGCGGCGCACGATCTTTCGCCGGATCTGGCTGCCGCAGGCGGTGCGCAACGTGCTGCCCACGCTGGGCGGCGAGACCATTTTGCAGCTCAAGGCGACACCGTTGATCGCCACGATCACCGTGGTCGATATCTATGCGGTGTCCTCGCGGGTGCGGTCCGATACCTTTATCGTGTACGAGCCGCTGTTGCTTTTGGCGGTGGTCTATATCGTGATCGCACTGGCCATCGGGCAGGGGTTTGCGTGGTTGGAGCGCCGGGTCCCGAGGTGATCCGGCGCGCCGAGGCGCGTGTCAGTCAGGCTGTGTCAGGCGGGCTGGGCCATCAGGCTGTTGGCATGGGCCACCATACGGTCACAGGCGCGGGCGATGTCGTCATCAGGGGCCGTCAGCGCCAGTCTGACCCAGTCGGTCAGCGTGGCGCCAAAAGACGCACCCGGCATCACCGCCACCCCTGCATGCTCCAGCAAGTGATGGGCGTACGTCTCGCCATCCATGCCGGTGGCGGCCACGTTGATCATGGCGAACATCCCCGCCGAGGGAGGCAGCACGCGCAGGGGGCTTTCATTGTCTAACCGATCGGCAAGGGTGCGCGCGCGGGCGGCAAACCTGGTGCGCATGGCGGGCGCGACCTCTGACCCTTGGCGGATCGCCAGTTCGGTCATATCCGCGATAAAGGGCTGGTTGCCGAAGAGCATGGTTTCCGACAGCGGCAGAAGCGCGGCTGTAAAGGCCTCTGGCCCGATGCACCAGCCGCTGCGAAACCCCGGCGCGGCATGCGATTTGGAGATCGAGGAGACCACGATGGTGCGGTCCGCCAGTTCGGGCAGCGACAGGGGCGAGACAAATTCGCTGTCGTCATGGATCAGCTCGTCATAGACCTCGTCCGAGATGATCCACAGATCGTGGTCCAGCGCCACTTGGCCAATCGCCTGCAGATCCGCGCGCGTCAGCACCGCGCCGGTGGGATTGTGCGGCGTGTTGAGCAAAATGGCGCGGCTGCGCGGGGTGATGCGCGCCGCCAGATCACGGGCATTCAGGCGAAAGCCGTTGTCTGCATGCAGCGGCACCGGCACCATGTCGGCCCCGCTGGCGCGCACCACGCCCTCATAGGTGGCATACATCGGGTCGCCCACCAGCACCTCGCAGCCGGCCTCGGCCACGCCCATCAGGACCGCGTAAAGCGCGGTTTGCGTGCCGGGAAAGCACATGACCTGCGCCGGTGTCACCGCGCGCCCGATGCGTGCGGCGTAGCGCTGGGCCAGGGCGTCGCGCAGGCCGTCCTCGCCTTCGCCCTTGGAGTAGGCGGTGCGGCCGGCGCGCATGGCGTCGGCTGCCGCGTCGATCAGGGCGGCGGGCGGCGGGCTGTCTGGCTCTCCGATGGTCAGTTGCACGATGTCGCGCCCTTGGGCGGCAAGCTCTTGGGCGCGGAAATGCAGCCCCCATTTCGCACCGCCAAGATCGCTCAGGCGGCGGGTGATCGCTGTGGTTTTCATATGCTGTCCTTTGCGTCCGCGCGTTTGCCAACTTATTATACAATTGAATAACTACTGCAAGCGCGAGGGGCCGTGTTGGGCTGGTGCCAGAGCGCGCTGCCCAATAGTATGGCGTCATGACTGACCCGACCCCTGCCAGCAAAAACCGTCGCGCTTTTGTCCGCGAAGCCCCTGAAACGCGGCGCGCGGCGCTGATCGCGGCGGCGTTGGAGCTGATCGGCGAGAAGGGCTATCGCGCGGCCACCACCCGCGCCATCGCCGAGCGCGCAGGCGTGACGCTTGGGCTGATCCGGCATCACTTCAGCTCCAAGGAGGAGCTGATCAGCGCGGCCTATGAGGCGCATATGTCCAAGATGACTGAGCTGTCGCTGGCCGCGGCAGAGCGGCGTGATCTGCCGCCGGATCAACGGCTTGCCATGGTGATTGCCGCCAACCTCAGCCCGCCGGTGATGTCGGAGCGCAACGTGACGCTATGGGCGAGCTTTATCTCGCAGATCCACAACGAGCCGGGCATTCGCGCGACCCATGACCAGACCTATCTGTCGTTTCGCGACCGGCTGGAGGCGCTGATTGCCGAGGCGCTGCAGGCGCAGGGACGGACGGTTGCGCCCGAGACGCTGCGCCGTCTTGCGGTGAGCTGTAACGCGCTGATCGACGGCTTGTGGCTGGAAGGCAGCGCCTGTCCCACAAGTTTTGCCAATGATGATCTGGTGGAGATCGGGCAGGAACGGATCGGTGTCCTGCTGGGGGTGCCTTTGAAGGCCGGATAGCGTGGGGCTGCGCCGCAGTGGCGCAACCCGCGCCGGATCAAGGGGAGGGCGATCGCCCCCCCCGATATAACGCTTTGGATCAGAAGCGGACCTTGGCGGTCAGCTGCACGGTGCGGCCGGGTTCATACAGCGGTTCAACGGCGTCGAAATTGATGCCATCCGAGCTGCGGCTGGCATAGGTTTCATCAAACACGTTGCGCACATCCAGACGCAGTTCGAGGTTGTCCAGCGACTTGGGCGTGTAGGTCGTGTAGAGGTTCAGCACCTCGTAGGACTCCAGCGCCGGATCGGTGGCGTCGTTTTCAAACGCGACCTCTGCGGTGCCGCCGACACGCCAGTTGTCACGGATGTCATAGCCAGCCTCGAGCGCGAGGATGCTGCCCACCGGACGCCCGTAGTAGTAGGCCGTGGTTCCGATGGTCTCGTCATCAAGTTCGACGTTGGCATGGGTGTAGTTCAGCTTGGCAAAGCCACGGGCCGCCGTGTAGCCCACCGAGGCTTCGACACCACGCGAGGTGACATCGGTTTGCGCGCCGCGTGCACCACCCGTGGGCAGGATCGCAGAGATATCGTTGATCTCGGTGTGGAACAGGGCACCGGAGACTTCCCATGCGCCGGATTCAAAGCGCAGGCCGACACGTGCGGCATTCGACCGTGTGGTGTCGAACCCGTCATAGGTCCAGTCCGTGCGGTAGTTCACCAATGCGGCTTCGCCCAAGCTGTAGCCACCCCAGACCGAGGCAAGCCCACCTGTCAGCGTCAGCGTATCCGTCAGCTTGTAGTCCAGCGAGGCGTTGGCGCTGACACCACCGGCGTCAAAGTCGGAGCCATCGGCCCCTTCGAACCACTGCTGGTCGTAGCGCAGGCCGTAGCTGACGGAGGCACGCGCGCCAAGATCCTGACGCACCTGCGCAAAGATACCGACGTTCTGGCGGGTTTCCTCTCCCGAGGCACCTTCGGTCGCTTCGGCGGTTTCGTCAAAGAAATCCAGACCGGCGGTGACTGTCCCGTTGCTGAGCTGGAATTCGTTTTCCGCCGTGCCGGACAGGCTTTTGTTGATGCCGGAGACGTCGCCCACATCGACCTCTTGTTCGTTGTAGGTCAACTGCAGCGTCGGGGCGAAGATGCCGCTGGGGGCCTCGTCGGTGTAGTTCAGGGTATACGAGCTGCGGCGCGCATACCCTTCGATCAGCGTGGTGGGACGCGCGGCGCTGGTCAGCCCGGCAAAGTCGGAGCGGATGAACCCGCCCTGCGATGCCCGAAGGCCGGTGTCTTCGGTTTCCGACGCCGAGAAAGACAGCCGTTTGCCGGAGGCCGTGGTGTAGCCGAGCTTGACCATGTAGTCGGTCAGATCCGCTTCGGTGCCATCGATGCTGTTGCCGTCGCCGTCCTCGTAATCGTCGCCTTCGTGCTTGGTGGCGCTCAGCAGCCAGTCAAAGCCGCCCTGAGCCCCGAACAGGGTCAGCGTGCCGCGATTGCCGCTGCCGTTGTCGCCGGTGGTCACGGTGGCCAGACCGCCAAAGGTATCGCCTGCGTCCAACAGATCGCGCCCGTCCTTGGTGGTGTAGGCCAGCGCGCCGCCCAATGCACCGGGGCCACCATCGGCGGGTGCGATGCCTTCGCTGACATCGACAGCCTTGAGCAGCGACGGATCAAGCAGCACGTTTCCGGTGTGGTGGAACGCGCCCTTGTTCTGGCGTGCGCCGTCGATTGTGACGGACAGCAGGCTTTCCTCGATCCCGTTCACCATGACCTTTTGGGCCATCGCGGCACCGCCGCTGACCATGACCGAGGATTCGCCGGCAAAGACGTCCTTGGTCGTGCTGGGGTTGCGGTCTTCGATCTCTTCTTCGGTGATCTGGGCGTTGCCGAGCAGGTTCTGCGCGCCCGCGCTTTCGATCCGAAGGGTCCCAAGGTATTGCGCGTCGGTGTCCTGCGCCTGCGCAGTGCCTGCACAAAGCGCCGTGGTCACAAGCAAGATGTGCCGTGTCATGTCAGCCATTAAATTATCCAGTTTTTGAGGGAGCGGCGGCTGGATGGCTGGGATGGACCGGCTGTCTTGCACGCATGTCGCGGGCCGTATCGCCAAGAAATTTGCAGAAATCGTCAAGAAAATGCCGTGGGAGCTTAGACGGGGTGTAACCTGTTGTTTTGACACAACAGTGGGCTTTGGTTGCCCACCGACCGGTCCGACCGCTTACAGCCTTGTCCCTGCGCAGCCTTGGAATGCTGCGTCGTCAAACAGGGTGACAAGCCAATCGAGAAACACGCGCAAACGGGGCGAGAGTTGGCGGTTTTGCGGATAGTAGGCGGCCAGCAACGTCGGCGGCGGGGGCGCGTGCGGCAGCACTTCGACCAGCCGTCCGCTGGCAAGATCATCCGCAAAGCGATACTTGGGCGCCTGAGCCAAACCAAAGCCTTCGCGCGCCAAATGGTGCGCCGTGTCGGCATTATTGGTGGACATTATGGCGGGAAGGCGGACGGTTTCTATCCCTGTCCCGGTGGTGAATTCCAAGGGCAGCGGCGCGCCGGTGCGGGACGAGACAAAGCCTATCATGTGATGTCCCTGCAGGTCGGCGATGCTCTCGGGGGTGCCGTGCCTTGCGATATAGGCGGGGCTGGCGCAGGTGATCTCTGGCATGCTGGCGAGCCTGCGCGAAATCAGGCTGCTGTCTTCGGGCTCTCCGGCGCGGATCACACAATCCACACCCTCCCGGACCAGATCAACCAGCCGCTCTGTCTGGCCCAATTGCAGTGTAAGCTTCGGGTATCTCTCCACGAATTCCGCCAAGCGGGGAAGCAGGAAAACCCGCGTCAGGGTGCCGGGCGCGTCAATGCGCAATTGCCCCGCAGGTTCATGGCCCCGCAGGGCGCGCTCGGCGTCTTCGAGATCGGCAAGGATCGTGACGCATCTTTGGTAGTATGCGTCCCCGTCCGGTGTCGCAGCGATATGGCGCGTGGTGCGTTCGAGCAAGCGGCTGCCAAGGTCCTTCTCCAGCCGTCGGATCACTTCGCTGGCGGTCGAGCGCGGGATGCCCAGATCCGCAGCAGCCTTGGTAAAGCTGCCACGCTCCAGCACGCGTACAAAAAGCTTTATCGCCTCTAGGCGGTCCATGATTGTTCGTCCCAGCCGAATTATCATTCCAGTTTCAGGCAGATTGTCTGAAGCGTAACCTTGTCTATCTCCCGGAGCAACCAAAGGAGAGCGATATGACAGACCAGACCAGAACAGCCATTGTGACCGGCGCCAGCAAGGGGATCGGCGCGGCCATCGCGTTGCGGCTTGCCGAGGACGGCTTTGCCGTCGTGGTGAACTACGCCCAGGATCAGGCTGGGGCGGAACAGGTGGTGCAGACCATCACATCCCAAGGGGGTCGTGCTGTGGCGGTGCGGGCGGATATGGCGGAACCGTCTGGCATAGCCACGCTGTTTGACGCCGCAGAAGGGGTGTTTTCACCCGCCCGCGTTCTGGTCAACAACGCCGGTCAAATGCGGCTTGCCCCGATTGGCGAGGCAACGGACGCCGATTTCGAGACGCAGTGTGCGCTCAATATCGGCGGCGTCTTTCGCGGCATGCGCGAGGCCGCGCTGCGGATGCAGACGGTCGGCAGCATCATCAGCTTGTCCTCCAGCGTGGTCGGGCTTTATCAGCCGGGCTACGGCATCTATGCCGCGACAAAAGCCGCTGTTGAGGCGATGACGCATGTTCTTGCGAAAGAGCTGGGCACAAAAGGGATCACCGTGAATGCGATCGCACCCGGCCCGGTGGCAACAGAGCTGTTCCTGTCGGGCAAGCCGGAGCAGTTGATCGAGCGTATCAAAGGGGCCAACCCGATGGGGCGACTGGGCACACCCGAGGATATCGCCGGTGCCGTCGCATTTCTGGCGGGACCGGATGGCCGATGGATCAATGGCCAGATCCTTCGCGCGAATGGCGGTCTTGTCTGAACAGCGGATTTTTGACCAGCCGAAGGTGTAGAGGTCTGGGAGATGTCCGTCAGCTCGGCTTTGGGGGGCGGGGTTGCGTCAGGGGGTTTTTAAGCGTTCCATGCGCTCCGGACCCGACCTGGGCTGCCCAAACGGGACGATGGCTCGCACAAAACATTTTATGACCGTTGGAGGCGTTGCAGAGCAAGGGGGTACGCGCCTGCACTGAAAGTTGGAAAAACGCACCCCCCCGGTGAATGTGACGATCTATGCAGCCGCATCGGGATCCATATGTTGGGCGGCGCGACTTCAAAAGCCACGTCACGCGGAACGAAATGACCCAGCCAAACTCAGGCATTCTTGTCCTTTTAACTAACGATAGCGGAGGGTTATCAGTATGCTCGTTACAGCCCCCGCAGCGGTGGCGAAGGCCTCAGAGATGATAGACATCGCACGGCCATGGTTCGCGTTAACTAATGTCCACCTGATAGCAAATTTCGAGAGTGCGGTTCGTCACACGGGACGGGACGAGCGTGCTTTGACTGCTTTGCGCGTTGAATCCGGCGCCAGGATCGACATCGCGATCTTGCACCTGAAGAAGCTCGGAATGACCGTCAGGTTAGATCATTCCGACGCAGACTTTCGGACGGGCGTTTCGAATGGCCAAGTCAATCGCACCAAGCCTGTGCAGCTTGCGTAGAGCGGGAACAAGTAGTTCGCGATTGCCCGCGTTTGAAGATGTGAGCCTGCTTCTGCATTGTCAGCTTTCCTCTAGGACGCGAGCTAACGCAGCTGGCTAGGTTCCGTATGGAACACCCGTATGCCACAGTCTGAGGTGCCGAAGTGGCATTCTCAGTAAACTCAAAGGCTTGCGGTGAATATGGCTCCGGCGGTAGGGATCGAACCTACGACCAATTGATTAACAGTCAACTGCTCTACCGCTGAGCTACGCCGGAACGGTGCGCGGTGTATAGCCACAGCTGTCAGGGGCGTCTAGAGGGGGTGTCGAAGAATTTGCGAAAATTTTCGGGCTAGGCTCAGGATGCATTCCGCCCCACAGGCAGAAGATGACCATTGCGGCGAGTGCGATCGCCGAGAAGAAGCTCTCCGGTCATCGACTTCGGGTTTACCGTGTGCCTTTGGAAAGTAAGGCCCAAGACGCGCCATTTGAGCATCGCTCAACCAGAAAAGATCAGACATGGCCACCGCTCATTTTCGAGGGGCGGATCATGAACGCCCAACCACATTCATGGGTCCTGAACCTAAAGCGCTATGCAGCGGCTGGCGCTTACGTTTCAAGTGCCGCTATTGCTGAATTTAAGCATTGAATTCTATAATTGGTGCGTGGCGGTCGCGGTTGTATCTAGCTTGCGAGAGTGTTCCGTTCATCTTTTGCAGACGGGAGTGTAATCTGAAAGCAAGCGCCGGATTGGGTGTTCGTCGCGCTGATTTGTCCACCCATATCGCGGATCGTGCTGAAGCTTATCGACAGGCCAAGCCCTGTGCCCTTGCCGGGGTCTTTGGTTGTGAAAAACGGATCGAACAGCTTGTCCAAGACGTGTTCCGGGATGCCTGTTCCGGTGTCCGTGACAGTAATTCTGTTTTGACCATCTTCAGCTGAATAGGCCGCCAAAACGTGTATCGAGCGATTTTCGGCCTGCGATTGTTCGATCGCGTCAGCAGCGTTGCTGATCAGGTTAAGCAAAACCTGCTCAAACAGGACCTTTTCGCCAAGACAAAACCCAGTCTCGGAGGGATGATCGACAGTTAGAGCAATGTCGAGCGTGTGCAACTGCATGCGGGCGAGCGCCGCGATTTCGCTCAAAGAGGCGTTCAAATCAATAAGTTCACGGCGACCGTTGGCTTTGCGTCCGAACACGCGCAGTTGGTTGATGATTTGGGCGGCCCGCTCTGTTTGTTCGGCGACGCGAACGAATTTTTCGCGGAGTTTATCGGGCTCCGCCATGTCGCGGTCGATCCGTTTGATGCTGTTTGACGCGGCCATACGAATCACGCCCAGCGGCTGATTGAGCTCGTGTGCAATTCCGGTTGCCATCTCGCCCAGCGTGGCCATTTTCGATGATTGCAAAAGCTGGTGTTCGGATTTGCGCAGCTCTGTCACGTCCTTGGCCGACACGACGAGGCCGACATCCTCAATCCAAGTGTGACTGATCAGTAGGATTTGCCCGACATTGTTACGGAACTCGCGCGGTGCACCGGTGCGCGTGTAGCTTTGCGCCTCTACCCAAGCATCTATGTCTTCGATGTTCCCGAAGTGGCCAAGTTCACAGCCCTTTCTCAGAAAGTCTTCACGCGTAAATCTATCGGGCAGGGCAGAAAGAACGGGGGCGTTCGCTTGCCGGAAGGCCGAGTTTACAAAGATAACCTGCCCGTGGGTGTCGAAGATAGCCACTTGTTCATTGACCTGATTGAAAGCTTGGATCAGGTGGTTTTGCTCGCGGTGGGCTTTTTCAGCGGTCTCCATGGCCTGCCTTAGAACAACTGTGGCCCGCGCCAGATCGCCGATTTCGTCCTCCCTTTCGGTGTCGGGAATATGCGCGATCTCTTTGCCGCTGGCGATTGCGCTCATGTAGGTCAGGATCACGCCGATCCTTGCCTTACGCTCTAGCGCGGTGTCGCGTTGTCTTTTGATTTCGTCAATGGCGGCAGTTGTCGCTTCGGCCATTTCGTTGAAACTGACTGCGGCCTCTGCCAGCTCATCCTTGCCGTAGACCGGCACGCGGTGGCTTAGGTTGCCTGCTGTAAGGGCGCGCGCCCCCTCGCGCAGATCACGGGTCTGGCGCGTCAGCAAAGTGCCAAGTCCATAGCCAAAGCCCGCCGCCAGCACCCCGCCGAGAAGCGCGAGTGTCAGACTGCGCCGCAAGGCAGTTAGAAGGTGGGCTTCGATACGTGCTGTGCTGAGCCCGAGCTCAACGGTACCAAGGTATGCGCCATTCTCAAGAATAGGATGCACGATATCGAGATAGTGGTCCTGTAAGGCATCGTCGAAGCTGGCATCATGTTTTCGATCTTGCGCCAGGGATGCCGGATCGCCCGCCGTGGACAGGATGCGCCCGGTGTGATCCCGAATTCTTGCGTAGGCCATGTCCTCGGCCAGCATTGCGGATTCCATCGCGGCATCAATGGTATAGAGGTCTTGCGTGGCCAGGGCGCCGGCTATTGCGTGGCCAAATATATGCCCCATCGTTTCGGCGCGTTCGTAAAAGTGCCGAGACGTCGCGCTGGCGAGCGAGACGTAATTCAACATGACCAGGACCGCCAGAACGGTCATCTGGATCAGGGTGATCCCCAACACTGTTTTCAATCGAAATGACATGCTTGGTGGTCCGGTGTGTCTTCTGCTTCTGCGCTTGCGCTGTCGTCAGGCTTTGCGCGGCAGGGGCGGGTTGAGGTTGGCATGCGCCCAGGCCAGCGCATCATCCACGGCCATCGGTTCCCCCACATGGCGGCCTTGGCCGATGGCGCAGCCATTGTTGCGCAGCCAGTTCTGCTCGGCCGTGGACTTGATGCCGCTGGCGATCACCTCGACCCCCATGGCGCGGGCGAGGCCGATCAGGGCGCGTGTTCCCGCCTGATGTTCGCGACTGTTGGCAAAGTCGGCACATCCCGTCAGGTCCAGCTTGATCTGGTCCAACTCGAACCCTTTAAGCGCGGACACCCCATGCAGCCCACCATTGCTTTGCATGTTCAGGCGCAACACACGGTTTGGCATGTCCGACAGGTTCGCCCGGATGTGTTCCGCGCCGGAAACGCTTAGGTCAAGATCTTCAGGCATTTCAAAACACAGGGATTCCGGGGCCAGCCCGTTTTCCACGGCTTCCTGCACGGCCGCGACGACCAGACCGGGTTTGCGAAGCTGGTCCTTTGAAACGTGCAAGGACACGGCACATTCCGGCAGGCCCACGCGGGTGAAATAGCTGATGGCGCGGATGGCGGCAGACCGGATGGCACCGTCGACTTCGGCCTGAATGCCGGCCTCGGATGCGAAGGCCATGATGCTGCCGGCGTCCTTGGTTGCGCCGTCTGCATCTATCCACATGGGAACGCTGTCAAAGCCGCAGACACGCCCGTTGCTGAGGTCAATTTGCGGCTGCAGCCAGGGCAGAAGATGGCCGTTGTGCAGCGCTTGCCGGATCATCGTCGCTTTGACACGTTTGTTATCTGTGACCTTTCGGTCCTGTTCCTTGGCGCTGAACTGCTCAAGATCCTCGTTGGCCTGTTTCAGGGCATTCGCGGTTTTCTGCATTTTCGACAGCAGAAAGGCGGTCAGCTCGGACACTGTGCGCTCGCGCCCGCCGTTGGCGCGGGCGGCCTTGATCGCGGCGACCAGTTCATCCCCATCAAGCGGTTTGTTAAGAAAATCCACGGCGCCCGTCTGAACGGAGGAGGACAGCGCATTGGGGTCGCCGCTGAGCACGACATAAGACAGACCGCGATCGGGAAACCGCGCCTGTGCGCGCGAAATCAGCTGTAACCCGTTGGCGGTGTTGCCATCAGTGCCGCCAAAGTGCACGTCAGTGACCACCACGTTTATGTCTGGCGTATCTGCCAGACGGTCCAGGGCATCGTCCACCGACGCAGCGGTCAGGCTGGACCACCCTTCGAGCGTGGTGATGTCCTGCAACTCTTCAAGAGCGACGTGATCGTCGTCGACAAGCAGGATGGTGCCGCTGTCACGCAGGGCGGTGTTGGACGCGTCGATCATGGCGGCTCCTTCCTCGGGCGTGAAAAAATCCGGATCAGGCTAAAGCGCGCGTCTTACGAGGGCGTTTCGCCGAGGTGTTCATTCCAAGGCGAATTGCGGCACTGCGGGGACATCGTTAATTTGACGGGGGCAGATGCTGCGACAAAAGTGTCACCACCTCATCCACATCGACAGGTTTGGACAGGCAGGCGCGCGCGCCTGCTGCCAGCGCATCGGTGCGCGAGCGTTCCGCGCCATGGCCCGAGAGGACGATGATCACACCGTCAAAAGACCGCTGCCCCAAAGCACGGATCAGGTCCATGCCGCCCATCTTGGGCATTTTCAGATCGGTGATGACCGCGTCATAGGAGCTTGCTGCCAGCGCGTTCAGCGCATCAGGAACCGTGTGTTCGGCGTGGACCTCGAACCCCTCCAGCTCCAGACCATCGGCCAATTCGTCACATAACAGGGGTTCGTCGTCGACAAGCAATACGTGTGTCATGCCACCTCCCGAGGCTGGGTGTGGGTCGACTGTGCCACGGTTCATGCAAGTCCCGATGGCTTTTCGCGTTAACTGGTGAATGTCAGGTAAAGGCGATCTTTCGTTCATTCATCACAGCGTCCGGCACAGCCGCAAGGCATCATAGATTGCGGCATGCGTGTTGCGCGCGGCCACGGCATCGCCAATGCGGTAAAGTGTATAACGGCCGTCGGGGTTTTCGCGCACCGCCTGCGGCGCTCCGGCAATCAGGGCGTCGTAATCCACCGCGCCGCCGTTCACCGAACCGTCGCGCAGGTCGAAATACAGATCATCCAGCGGGCGTGTGCCTGCGTTGATCACAACCTGATCGACGCGGCGTTCCCGCTGTACACCGCCATAGTCACTGCCCAGCGTGGCAACCAGCCCGTTCCCGTCACGCCGCAGCGCATCAAGCTTCCACGTTACGGTAAAGGTCACATCCTGCGCTTGCAGTGCCCGCATGGCCGGGGTCAGCGACATGGCCATCACTTCCGAGGAGATCTCGCGGTCGCGGGTGACGATCTCGACCCGCGCACCGGTCGCGGCGAGCTTTTCTGCCGCTTGCAGCGCCGCGTAATCGCCCGCGTCGTCAAAGATCAAGACGTCAGAGCCCGCCGCCGCATCGCCTGACAGAATGTCCCAAGCGGAGACGGCCAGCGCCGCGCCCTCACCGATGGTCTCCGTGTGGGGCAACCCGCCGGTGGCCACGATCACCACCTCTGCATCGGACGTGGTGACAGTCTCGGGCTCGGCGTAGCTGTTAAAATGAAACCGGACGCCCAAGCGTTCGCATTCGGCAAAGCGCCACTGGACAAGCTGCATCATCTCGGCGCGTCGCGGGGTTTGCGCGGTCAGCCGCACTTGCCCGCCGGGATCATTCGCCGCCTCGTGGACGGTGACGTGATGCCCGCGCAGGGCGCAGACGCGGGCGGCCTCTAGCCCGGCGGGACCTGCGCCGATGACCATCACAGTTTTGCGGACGTCGGCTGGCGCAATGTCGTGGGGCTGTTCCAGCTCGCGCCCGGTGGACGGGTTGTGCAGGCACAGCGCCATGCCGCCCTGATAGATCCGGTCGAGACAGTAGTTTGCGCCTACGCAGGGGCGGATGCGGTCCTCTTGGCCGCGCGCGATCTTTGCCACGATATGGGGGTCGGCCATATGGGCGCGGGTCATGCCCACCATGTCGAGTTTGCCGCTGGCAATGGCGTGCCGTGCGGTGGCGACATCCTGTATCTTGGCGGCGTGAAACGTGGGGATCTGGGTTTCTGCGCGAACATCGCCGGCGAAATCCAGATGTGGCGCGGACCGCATGCCTTGCACAGGGATCACATCCGTCAAACCGGCGTCGGTGTCGATATGGCCGCGAATGACGTTGAGAAAATCGACCATGCCGCTGGCCTTGAGCTTGCGCGAAATCTCCAGCCCGTCGGCGCGGGTCAGCCCGCCCGGCAGATCCTCATCCGCCGTATAGCGCAGCCCGACAATGAAATCCGCGCCACAGCGTTTGCGGATCTCGGACAGGATATCAAAGGTGAAGCGCAGGCGGTTGTCCAGATCACCGCCATAGGGCCCCTCTAACGTGTTGGTCAGGGGCGACCAGAACTGATCCATCAAATGGCCGTAGGCCTGCAGCTCGATCCCGTCGAGGCCCGCGGCCTGCATCCGCTCTGCCGCATCGGCGTAATCGGAGATGATGCGCGCGATGTCCCAGTCTTCCGCCTGTTTGGGAAACGCCTTGTGCGAGGGTTCGCGGCGGTGGCTGGCTGACACAACGGGCAGCCAGTCTGCCTTGTCCCAACGGGTGCGGCGGCCCAGATGCGTCAACTGGATCATCACCGCACAGCCATGATCGTGGCATTCGTCGGTGAGCTGTTTCATCCAGCCGATGACCTCGTCCTTCCATGCAAGGATGTTGTTGAACACCGGCGGGCTGTCGCGCGACACGCTGGCCGATCCGGCGGTCATTGTCAGCGCAACCCCGGCACGGGCGCGTTCGACGTGATAGGCGCGGTAGCGATCCTTGGGCATGCCGTCCTCGGGGTAGGCGGGTTCATGCGAGGTGATCATCAGCCGGTTTTTCAGGGTCAGATGTTTCAGTTGATAGGGCTGGAGAAGCGGATCGTTGGTCATGGCGGGCTCCCTTGCTGTGCCAGCGATTCCAGAAATGTACATACCTGTCAATTAAAACGTCATGAGTGACCGTTATGCTTGTTGCGCGGGGCAGGTCTGCCTAGAATGGCGTCATGACGCAGCAGGATATTCAGGATCAGACAGGCTGGCGCGGATCACGAGAGGTCTGGCTGGATGCGGCGCGGGCGGCCCTGATCGACCACGGGATCGACGCGGTGAAGGTGCAGCCGCTCGCCACGGGATTGGGGCTGTCGCGCACCAGCTTTTACTGGTTTTTCAAAGACCGCGCCGCGCTGCTTCAGGCCTTGCAGGACGACTGGGAGGCCGCGAACACGCAGGCGCTTGTTTCGGCGGCGGCGGCCTATGCGGCCACGATCCCCGAGGCGGTGTTGAACGTCATCAGCGTGTTTCTGGATGCGCAGGGGTTTTCGCCGCGCTACGACATGGCGGTGCGCGGCTGGGCGCATCGTGATGCACAGGTGGCGGCGCGTGTCAGCGCCGCAGACGACCGGCGGCTGGCGGCAATCCGCGAGATGTTTCTCAGGTTCGGGTTCGACGCGGGCGAGGCAGACGTGCGCGCGCGGACCATCTATCTGGTGCAGATCGGCTATATCGCCTTGCAGACAGAGGAAACACTGGCCGATCGCATGGCGCGTATCCCCGCCTATGTGCAGACCTTTGCGGGGCAGCCGCCCAGTGTCGCCGATCTGGCGCGGTTTCATGCACGCCACGGCGGGGCAGGGGGCGGGCCTTAGGGCAGGGAGGCCGCCAGCCAGTCGCGAAACACCAACGCCTCGCGCGAAGCCTTGGCGTGGGTGTGCAGATAAAAGCTTTGGGGTGAGGGCATGCGCTGCGCGACCAACGGGCAAAGGGTCTCATCGTCGATGAGCTTCTGGATCAATCCGGTCCAGCCCAGCACAGCGCCCACCCCGTCGCGCGCGAGCTGCAGCGCGATCATGTGATTGTTGACCACGATGCCCCGCGCGCTGGGCGCGGGCAGCCCGAAATGGGCGAACCACTCCGCCCAGCCGGTCCAGTCCAGCCCGTCGGCCACCACATGGATCAGCGGCAGATGGCGCAAATCATCGGGGCCGCGCAGGGGGTGCCTGCGCGCGAAGTCAGCCGTGCCCAGGGGCAGGATGTGGTCGGTGAACAGCGGCAGGTGGCCTGTGCCCTCCTCCGGAGTGGGGCCGTAGTGAATGCTCAGATCGGCGCGCCCTGCAGGGGTGGCGGTGTCGCTGACCAGTTGCGAGACGATAATCTCGGGGCGCACCTTCCAAAAGGCGGTCAGCTGCGGCGTCAGCCAGTAGGCGCTGACGGCGGTGGTGGTGTGCACCACCACGTCCCGAGCATCGCCCGTGGTGCGCACGTCCCGCACCGCCTCTGCCATGCCTTCAAAGCCGCGTTGCAGGGCGACAAACAGATAGGCCCCAGCTTCGGTCAGCTCGACCCCGCGATGCTGGCGGCGAAACAGCGGGCAGCCAAGATCGGATTCGACTCGCTTGATCTGATGGCTGACCGCAGCGGGGGTCACATTCAGCTCGGTCGCGGCACTTTTGAAGCTGAGATTCCGCGCCGCTGCCTCAAAACATAGCAGGGCATTCAGCGAAGGCAGGTCATAATGTCGGGGCATTGTGTCGCTTTTGGTCGGGGGCAGGTCGATATTGGTCTGAGTTTAAAAAATCTAACTCAAGGTGAGAATTATTGCCATTGATAGGCGCATATTCACGCTGTCACGCAAGGCATAAGATTAGTTTTCCCGCATGAGGTTCTTGCCATGCCCCTTGATCTGTCCGACCTGCTGGCGCAGCACATGCCCGGCCATTCGCTGGACCGCGCCTTCTACACCGATCCTGAAATCTATGCGCAGGATCTCGAGACGATCTTTTACCGCGAGTGGCAGTTTGCCATTCCCGCCTGCCAGCTGACGAAAACAGGGGCTTACGCGCGGGTGCAGATCGGCGCGTATAACGTGGTTCTGGTGCGCGGCGCGGATGGTGAGATCCGCGGCTTTCACAATTCCTGCCGTCACCGTGGATCGGTGCTGTGCAAAGCGCGCGAGGGCGCGGTGGCCAAGCTGACCTGCCCCTACCATCAGTGGACCTACGATCTGGATGGGCGGCTGATCTGGGCGCGTGACATGGGGCCGGATTTCGACCCCAGCCAACACAGCCTCAAACCGGTGCATGTGCGCGATCTGGCGGGGCTGATCTATATCTGTCTGGCCGAGGATGCGCCGGATTTCGACAGTTTTGCGGACACCGCGCGCCCCTATCTTGCGGTGCATGATCTGGATCGGGCCAAGGTGGCCTACCAGTCGTCCATCATCGAAAAGGGCAACTGGAAGCTGGTCTGGGAGAACAACCGCGAATGTTACCATTGCGCGGGCACGCACCCCGCGTTGTGCCGGTCCTTCCCGCTGGACCCTGCGGTCGCAGGTGTGTCCGCCGATGGCGAGACGCCGCCGCAACTGCAAAGCCATTTCGACAAATGCGAAGCCGCCGGCGCGCCGTCGCGCTTTGTGATGGCGGGTTACGCGGGGCAATACCGGCTGGCGCGCATGCCGCTGCAAGAGCGCGCGCTGTCCTACACAATGGACCTGCAGCCCGCGTCAAAGCGGTTCCTCGGGCGGGTCAGCGTGCCCGATGCAGGGACCTTGCTGAAATTCCACTACCCCTCGACGTGGAACCACTTTCTGCCGGACATCTCGCTGACCTTCCGCGTCACCCCCATCGGGCCGCAGGAAACAGAGGTGACCACCACTTGGCTGGTGGACAAGGACGCGGTTGAAGGGGTTGATTACGACATCCAACGGCTGACAGAGGTCTGGCTGGCCACCAATGACGAGGACCGCCAGATCGTCGAGGACAACCAGCTGGGCATCAACTCTCCCGCATATACACCCGGTCCCTACAGCCCGGTGATGGAGGATGGTGTGGTCCAGTTTGTCGATTGGTACGTCAAAACCCTGCAGCGTGGCATGGGGCCGCGTGCGGTCGCGGCGGAGTGATGCGATGACAGCCATGACGCCGACGCTGGCCTTCTGGTCCGATGACGAGCCGCTGGAATGCGTCTCCTTTCTGCCGGAGACGCCCAATGTGGTCACCTTTACCTTTCAGGCACCGTCCGGGGCGCTGTTTCGCTACAAGCCGGGACAGTTTCTGACGCTGGAGCTGCCGGTGGCGGGCGGGCCGTTGCACCGCACCTACACCATCAGCTCCGCCCCGTCGCGGCCCACGTCGCTGACCATCACGGTCAAGGCGCAAGAAGGGTCCTTGGGGACGCGCTGGATGCTGGACAACCTACGTCCGGGCATGCGCCTGAAAGCGATCGGGCCGGGGGGGCATTTCTCGCATCTCAACCATCCCTCGCCAAAATATCTGTTTATCTCGGCAGGCTCGGGGATCACCCCGATGATGTCGATGACCACCGCCATGTATGACGCGGGCCGCGATCCCGACATTGTGTTCGTCAACTGCGCGCGCCGCCCGTCCGAGATCATCTTTCGTGAACGGCTGGAACATATGGCCTCGCGCATCACGGGGATCGAGCTGGCCTGGGTGGTCGAGCAAACCGACCGCTACCATCCGTGGACCGGCTATCGCGGGCAGTTCAACCAGCTGATGCTGGGTCTGGTGGCGCCGGACTATCTGGAACGCGAAGTGTTCTGCTGCGGGCCGGAGCCGTTCATGACTGCCGTGCGCGAGGCGCTGGCGGGTCTGGGCTTTGACATGGACCGCTACCATCAGGAAAGCTTTAACGCGCCGGTGGGCGAAACCGGCGAGGTGCCTGATGATGTGACGCTCGACGAAGAGGCGCGCGCGCAGGTCGAATTCCTGACCTCTGGTGCCGTGGTCGACTGTGCCGAGACGGAAACCTTGCTGGGGGCCGCGCGCTCTGCCGGGTTGGTGATCCCGTCGGGCTGCACCTTTGGGGTGTGTGGCACCTGCAAGGTGCGCAAGACCGAAGGCACGGTGCATATGGTCCACAACGGCGGAATCACCGAGGATGAAATCGCCGAAGGCTATGTTCTGGCCTGCTGTTCGAACCCCATCGGCAAGGTGGCCATCGAGGCGTGACACCGCAAAAGACAGGCGGACGCATAGCAAACATGCGTTTGCCGCAAGCCGTGCGCAATTTCGTTTAATCCCCCGCGCGAAGGCGTTATGAGGGCCTGACGCATTTGTGGAGGGAACCAATGCCGCGCTATCGTTCGAGAACCAGCACCCATGGCCGCAACATGGCAGGCGCCCGTGGCCTGTGGCGTGCGACAGGGATGACGGACGGCGATTTCGGCAAGCCGATCATCGCCATCGTGAACTCCTTTACCCAGTTTGTGCCCGGTCACGTCCACCTGAAGGATCTGGGCCAGATGGTCGCCCGCGAGGTCGAGGCCGCAGGCGGGGTTGCCAAGGAATTCAACACCATCGCCGTGGATGACGGCATCGCCATGGGCCACGACGGCATGCTGTATTCGCTGCCCTCGCGCGAGGTGATTGCCGATTCCGTGGAATATATGGTCAACGCCCACTGCGCCGACGCGATTGTCTGCATCTCGAACTGTGACAAGATCACGCCCGGCATGATGATGGCCGCCATGCGCCTGAACGTGCCGGCGATCTTTGTCTCCGGCGGTCCGATGGAGGCCGGCAAGGTCGACATCGAAGGGCTGGACGTCAAAAAGGTCGATCTGGTCGATGCCATGGTGGCGGCGGCCTCAGAGACTTACACCGACGAACAGGTGCAGCATATCGAGGAAAACGCCTGCCCGACCTGCGGATCGTGTTCGGGCATGTTCACCGCCAACTCGATGAACTGTCTGGCCGAGGCGCTGGGCCTTGCGCTGCCGGGCAACGGCTCGACGCTGGCGACCCACGCAGACCGCAAACAGCTGTTCCTCGAAGCAGGGCGCAAGATCGTCGAGATCACCAAGCGTCACTACAACGACGAGGAAAAAGGTCTGCTTCCGCGCGAGATCGCGACCTTTGAGGCCTTCGAGAACGCCATGTCGCTGGACATTGCCATGGGCGGGTCGACCAACACGGTCCTGCACCTGCTGGCCATCGCAGCCGAGGGCGGCGTGAACTTTACCATGGATGACATCGACCGGCTGTCGCGCAAGGTGCCCTGCCTGTGCAAGGTCGCGCCGAACATCGAAAATGTCCATATGGAGGATGTGCACCGCGCCGGTGGCATCTTCTCGATCCTTGGTGAGCTCAGCCGCGCGGGCCTGCTGCACAACGACTGTGCCACGGTGCATGCGTCCAGCATGGGCGAGGCGATTGCTAAGTGGGACATCAAAGTGGCCAACAACCCCGAAGCGGAAAACCTGTTTAAGGCGGCCCCCGGTGGGGTGCGCACGACGCAGGCGTTCTCGACCGAGAACCGGTTTAAGGAGCTCGACACCGACCGTGAAAACGGTGTGATCCGGTCCAAGGAGCACGCCTTTAGCCAGGATGGCGGTCTGGCGGTTCTGTTCGGCAATATCGCGCAGGACGGCTGTATCGTGAAAACAGCAGGTGTGGATGCATCGATCCTGAAATTTACCGGCACCGCGCATGTCTGCGAATCCCAGGACACTGCCGTCAGCGACATTCTGACCGGCAAGGTCAAAGAGGGCGACGTGGTGGTGATCCGCTACGAAGGCCCCAAAGGCGGCCCCGGCATGCAGGAAATGCTGTACCCGACCTCTTACCTGAAATCCAAAGGTCTGGGCAAAGCCTGCGCGTTGCTGACCGATGGCCGCTTTTCGGGTGGCACCTCCGGTCTGTCCATCGGACACGTCTCGCCCGAAGCGGCCGAAGGCGGCACCATCGGGTTGGTGGAAAAGGGCGACAAGATCGAGATCGACATCCCCAATCGTTCGATCCATCTGGCGGTGGACGATGCCACGCTGGCCGCGCGCCGTGCGGCCCGTGACGAAAAGGGGTGGAAACCCGAAGAAAAACGCACACGCAAAGTGTCGACCGCGCTCAAGGCCTATGCCGCGCTTGCGACCTCCGCGGCCAAGGGCGCGGTGCGCGATGTGGATCAATTGAACAACTGATCTGCCAGAGTGCTGAACACCATAGGCCCGCGTGACATCCGTTGCGCGGGCTTTTTTGCGACCTGTCGCGCTCAGCCTGTCACAACGATCTGCGTGCCCCACCCCTCGCACCGGCTGGCCACGGCATCCGGCAAAGGCTTGTCTGTGAAAAACGTGTCGACCTCGGACAGGGAGGCGATTTTGGCCGGGGCAGAGCGGGTGAATTTGGAGTGGTCGGAGACCAGAAAGCTTTGTCTTGACTGGCGCAGAATGGCTTGGCTGACGCTGATTTCCTGAATGTCGAAGTCCAGCAGATCGCCGTCCTGATCCAGCGCGGAACAGCCGATCACAGCCACGTCGAATTTGAACTTGGCGATGGTTTCCGCCGCCAGCGTGCCGACCAATCCACCATCCGACCGCCGCAGCGCACCGCCCGTCACGATGATTTCGCAGTCGGGATTCGCCACCAGAATGTTGGCCACATTCATGTTGTTCGTCACCACCATGAGATTCGTGTGATGTAGCAATTCACGCGCCACCGCTTCGGTGCTGGTGCCGATGTTCAGGAACAAAGCGATGTCATTGGGGATTCGTTTTGCACATGCACGGGCGATTGCGGTCTTGCCATCGGGGTTGATGCTGCGCCGCTCCTCGTAGCCGATGTTCGTCGTCCCCGAGGGTAAAACCGCCCCGCCATGCACCCGTTCCAGCCGCCCGCTGTCGGCCAGATCCGCAAGATCGCGGCGGATGGTCTGCAAGGTGACGCCAAAGTGTTCGGCCAGATCCTCGACCGTGACTTTGCCATTTCTGCGCGCGATTTCAAGGATTTCGGGGTGGCGAAAGCTTTGGGACATAAGCGGTCTTTCCTTGTGGTCTGCGGGCAGTGTCCGACACCATAGGGGGCAGGGCGGTCCGCAATCAACGGGATAGGCGCGTCATTTTGCGTTTTCGCAATCCCGCTTTGTCAATTTTGTCGTTTGAGCGCGGTTTTGACGCTGCACCGCAGAAAACGAACATAAACGAAAATAGGCCATTGCCAAAACGCGCGGTCTTTGTCACAAATCCGTAGCCATTTACGTTCGGGGAGGAGCCGCATGGCCCAGACTGACAGCACCACGACCGATCTGTTCATCATCGGTGGCGGCATCAACGGATGCGGCATTGCCCGGGATGCGGCCGGGCGTGGTTTGTCCGTATCTCTGGCTGAGATGAAGGACCTCGCCTGGGCGACCTCTTCTTCATCGACAAAGCTGTTCCACGGTGGCTTGCGCTATCTCGAATACTTCGAATTCCGGCTGGTGCGCGAGGCGCTGATCGAGCGGGAAACCCTGCTGCGCGCCATGCCGCATATCTCTTGGCCGATGCGTTTTGTGCTGCCCTATCACCGCGACATGCGGTTTGAATCCAACACGCCCACGTCGAACCTGTTGTCTATGGTCATGCCGTGGATGAAGGGGCGGCGCCCTGCGTGGCTGATCCGTTTGGGCCTGTTCATGTATGACCACCTCGGGGGGCGCAAAATCCTGCCGGGCACTACGTCGGTCGACCTCAAGGCGGGGGCCGAGGGCGCGCCGCTGCAGGAACGCTTTGAAAAGGCGTATGAATACTCTGACTGCTGGGTCGAGGATTCGCGGCTGGTGGTGTTGAACGCCCGCGACGCAGAGGCGCGCGGCGCCAAGATCATGACCCGGACAGAGGTGCTGTCCGCCACCCGCGAAGGCGACCGCTGGCGGGTCGAGACCCGCGATACCGACAGTGGCGAGACCCGGACCCATCACGCGCGCATGCTGATCAACGCGGGCGGGCCGTGGGTCGGCGACATCATCCAGACAAAGGTGCGCATCAACTCGCGCGAGGGCGTCCGGCTGGTGCGCGGCTCGCATATCGTGACCAAAAAGCTTTACGATCACGACAAATGCTACTTCTTCCAAGGCACCGACGGGCGGATCATCTTTGCCATTCCGTATGAGACTGATTTCACCCTGATCGGCACCACGGATGCGGAACATGATGACCCGTCTGTGTCGCCCGAATGCACGCCCGAGGAACGCGACTATCTGCTGAACTTCGCCAACCAGTATTTCAAGCAACAGCTTGGCGCGGAGGATGTGGTCTGGACCTACTCCGGCGTGCGGCCGCTCTATGACGACGGGGCCAGCAGCGCCACCGCCGCCACCCGTGACTATACGCTAAAGGTCGACTCCACAGGGGCGCCCTTGTTGAATATCTTTGGCGGCAAGATCACCACCTACCGCCGTCTGGCGGAAAGCGCGCTGGAGAAGATCGGCGAGCATCTGACGGTGGCAGAGCCCTGGACCGCAGGTGTGCCCTTGCCCGGCGGGGATTTCCCTGTCGATGGCGTGGCCACGCTGGTTGCCGGCTTGCGTCGAGATTACCCGTTCCTGACCGAGGGCCACGCCCTGCGTCTGGTGCGCGCCTATGGCACCGAGAGCCGCCAGATCCTTGGCCAGGCGGGGGGGCTTGCAGAGCTGGGCCGGGATTTCGGAGCCACTCTGACAGAGGCCGAGGTCATCTGGCTGATGGATCGTGAATATGCCCGCACCGCCGAGGATGTGGTGTGGCGTCGTAACAAGTTGGGGCTGCGTCTGAGCCAAGATCAGATTGCAGAATTGGACGACTGGATGGCAGCGCGGCGTAAGGCCGCCACCGCCGCCGAATAACGATTTTCCGGGCGGAACGGAGCCGCCTGTAGACAAAAGGGGGGACAGGGGTGACTCTGGAACTGAAAGACGTGTCAAAGCGCGTCGAGGGGCAGATGCATATCTACCCCACCGACCTGACGCTGGAAAAAGGCACCATGAACGTGCTGCTGGGGCCGACGTCCTCTGGCAAGACGTCGCTGATGCGGCTGATGGCTGGGCTGGACCAGCCCGCTTCTGGCAGCATTCACTGGAATGGCGAGGATGTGACCGGCCAGCGGGTGCAGGACCGCAAGGTGGCGATGGTCTACCAGCAGTTCATCAACTACCCGTCGATGACAGTCTACGACAACATCGCCTCTCCGATGAAGCTCTTGGGCGTGTCGGCCAAGGAAATCGACAGCCGCGTGCGTGAAACCGCCGAGCTGATGCAGCTGACGCCCATGTTGCAACGCAAGCCTTTGGAGCTGTCGGGCGGGCAGCAACAGCGCTGCGCGCTGGCACGCGCGCTGGTCAAGAACGCGGGTCTTGTGCTGCTGGATGAGCCGCTGGCCAACCTCGACTACAAGCTGCGCGAGGAACTGCGCGTCGAGATCCCCAAGATATTCGAGGCCTCCGGCTCTATCTTTGTCTATGCGACCACCGAGCCCGAAGAGGCGTTGCTGCTGGGCGGCAATGTGGCGACCTTGCACGAGGGGCGGGTGACGCAATTCGGCCCCACGCCGGACGTCTACCGCAAGCCCGTCGATGCCACCACGGCGCGGGTGTTCTCTGATCCGCCGATGAACTTTTTGTCTGTGTCCAAGACCGGCAGCAAGCTGATGTTCGGCGCGGGTCAAAGCGCGCCGGCCACCGGCGCTTTGGCCGGTCTGGCCGACGGGCGCTACATGGCGGGCTTCCGCCCCAACCATCTGGAAATTGGCAAACATGCGGCGGATGCGGTCGCCTTTGACACAACGCTGACCGTGACCGAGCTGACCGGATCGGAGACCTTTGTCCACCTCGACCACCATGGCGAACGCTGGGTGGGGCTGGTGCACGGGGTGCATGATCTGGCCATCGGCGAGGCGCTGAAGGTCTATCTCGATCCGCGCCATGTCTACATTTTTGCCGAGGACGGGACGCTGGTTGCGCCCGCGTCCTACGCGCTGGCGGCGTGAGGAGGGACCAATGGCCAAAATCACATTAGACAACCTTGCGCACAGCTATCTCAAGAACCCGACCTCCGAGGATGATTTCGCGCTCAAGGAGCTGAACCACGACTGGGTCGATGGCGAAGCCTACGCGCTGCTGGGGTCGTCGGGCTGTGGCAAATCCACGCTGCTCAACATCATCTCCGGCCTGTTGCAGCCGTCGCAGGGGCGCATCCTGTTTGATGGTAAGGATGTCACCCACGCCCCAACCGCAGAACGCAACATCGCGCAGGTGTTCCAGTTTCCGGTGGTCTACGACACCATGACCGTGCGCGACAATCTGGCCTTTCCGCTGCGCAACCGTGGCCGCGATGAAACCTATGTCGCGGAGCGCGTTCAGGAAATCGCCCGCATGATCGGGATGGAGGACATGCTGCACCGCAAGGCCCAAGGCCTTGGCGCGGATCAAAAGCAAAAGATCTCGCTGGGCCGTGGCATGGTGCGCAAGGACGTGAACGCGCTGCTGTTCGACGAGCCGCTGACCGTGATCGACCCGCATATGAAGTGGGAGCTGCGCACCCAGCTGAAAAAGCTGCACCATGATTTCGGCCACACGATGATCTACGTGACCCACGACCAGACAGAGGCGCTGACCTTCGCCGACAAGGTGGTGGTGATGTACGACGGGCGCGTGGTGCAGATCGGCACGCCCGAAGAGCTGTTCGAGCGGCCCGAGCATACTTTTGTCGGCTATTTCATCGGCTCGCCGGGCATGAACGTGATCCCGGCCAAGGTGTCGGGCAACCGTGCCTATATCGACGGCACCGAACTTGCGCTGTCGCAGGGCTATGGCGCGCTGGATGGCAAGGTCGAGCTGGGCGTGCGCCCCGAATTCGCCCGTCTCAGCCAGTCCGAAGGTCTGCCGGTCAAGGTGCGCCGCGTCGAAGACGTGGGCCGCCACAAGATCATCCGCGCCGAATTCTTTGGCCATGACATCAACATCATCGCAGGCGAAGACGACCGGATCAGCGCGGATATGAACCGCGTTACCTTTGATCCCGCGCATGTGAACATCTACGCCAACGACTGGCGCGTCAAAGGGGAGGCGGCCTGATGCAACAGAAGACAGTCAATCAAAAGGCATGGTTCCTTGTCCTGCCGGTGCTGATCCTCGTGGCTTTCTCTGCCGTGATCCCGCTGATGACGGTGGTGAACTATTCGGTGCAGGACACTTTTGGCAACAACCAGTTCTTCTGGGCGGGCCTTGTATGGTTCGAAGAGCTTTTGCAGGACGACCGTATGTGGGGCGCGCTGCAACGGCAGTTGATGTTCTCGGCCATCATCCTTGCCATCGAGATTCCGCTGGGCATCTACGTGGCCTTGAACATGCCCAAATCGGGGTTCTGGTCGTCCTTCTGTCTGGTGCTGATGTCGTTGCCGCTGCTGATCCCGTGGAACGTGGTCGGCACCATCTGGCAGATCTTTGGCCGCGTCGACATCGGCCTGCTGGGCTATGTGCTGGATGCGCTCGGAGTGGACTACAACTACACGCAGGACACGTTCGACGCATGGGTGACGATCATCGTCATGGATGTCTGGCACTGGACCTCGCTGGTGGCGCTTTTGGCCTTTGCCGGTCTGAAATCAATCCCCGACGCCTATTATCAGGCGGCCAAGATCGATCAGGCCAGCCGCTGGAAGGTCTTCCGCTTTATCGAGCTGCCCAAGATGATGGGCGTTTTGATGATCGCCATCCTGCTGCGGTTCATGGACAGCTTCATGATCTACACAGAGCCCTTCGTTGTCACCGGCGGTGGCCCCGGCAATGCGACCACGCTGCTGTCCATCGACCTTGTAAAGATGGCCTTGGGACAGTTCGACCTTGGACCGGCGGCGGCGTTCTCGCTGATGTACTTCCTGGTGATCTTGTTGATTTCGTGGGTGTTCTACACCGTGATGACCAACCTCGACAAAAAGGGCATGTGACATGACCGATGCCACCATCCCCGAAAGCCTGACCGCAGGCGGGTCCAACACCCGCCGCCGGTTCAAGGTAAAGACATCGGCCATCGTGATGACGGTCTACCTGCTGTTCCTTCTGGTGCCGATCTACTGGCTGCTCAACATGAGCCTGAAGACCAACACGGAGATCCTCAACGAATTCACGCTGTTCCCGCGCAACCTGACGTTCCAGAACTACGTGACGATCCTGACCGATCCGTCGTGGTACATGGGCTACGTGAACTCGCTGATCTATGTGGTGATGAACACGGTGATCAGCCTCGCGGTGGCGCTGCCTGCGGCCTATGCGTTCTCGCGCTATTCGTTCATGGGGGACAAACACCTGTTCTTCTGGCTGCTGACCAACCGCATGGCGCCGCCTGCTGTTTTCGCGCTGCCGTTCTTTCAGCTGTATTCGTCCGTGGGTCTGTTCGACACGCATATCGCGGTGGCGCTGGCGCATTGCCTGTTCAACGTGCCGCTGGCGGTCTGGATTTTGGAAGGCTTCATGCGCGGTGTCCCGCGCGAGATCGACGAGACCGCCTATATCGACGGCTACTCCTTTGGCGGCTTTTTCGTGAAGATCTTTATGCCCCTGATCGCAAGCGGCATCGGCGTGGCGGCATTCTTCTGCTTCATGTTCTCATGGGTCGAACTGCTGCTGTCGCGGACACTGACCACGGTGGACGCCAAACCCATCGCCGCAATCATGACCCGCACCCAAGGGGCGAGCGGCATCGACTGGGGCGTGCTGGCGGCGGCGGGCATCCTGACCATCGTGCCGGGGGCCTTGGTGATCTACTTCGTGCGCAACTACATCGCCAAGGGCTTTGCCCTGGGCCGGGTATAAGGGAGGGCTGACCAATGGACTGGATGGCATGGACCTGGCCGACCGCGATCTTCTTTGGGGTGATCGCCTGTCTGCTGATCCTTTTCACGATCCTTGCGATCAAATTCCCCGAGACGCCGCGTACCGGCGTGCTGCGGATCGAAACAACACGGGGCGACCGGCTGTTTATCACGCTGCTGGGATCGGCCTTTATCAATCTCGCGTGGCTGGGGCTGGTTGGTCCCGACACGCAGCCGTGGGCGCTTGCCGTCTGCGCCGTTTACGCCGCTGCGGTCTTTCGCTGGGTGTGACGTACCAACGGGGCGTCCGTATTTCAGGGCGCCCCATCGATCGAAAGTTCTTATAAGGGAGGAAACCATATGAACTTTTCATTGAAATCGACCACCGCTCTGGCGGTGGCGCTCAGCCTGACGGGCGGGGCGGCATTTGCCGATATGGACGCGGCCAAAGCGTTTCTGGATGAGGAAATCGGCGATATGTCCGCGCTGTCGCGTGCGGACCAAGAGGCCGAGATGCAGTGGTTCATCGACGCCGCAGCCCCCATGCAGGGCATGGAGATCAAAGTCGTCTCCGAAACCATCACCACCCACGAATATGAATCGCAGGTGCTGGCACCGGCGTTCGAGGCCATCACCGGCATCAAGGTCACCCACGACCTGATCGGCGAAGGCGACGTTGTCGAAAAGCTGCAGACACAGATGCAGTCGGGCGAGAACATCTATGACGGATACGTCAATGATTCCGACCTGATCGGCACGCACTGGCGTTATCAGCAGGTGCGCAACCTGACCGACTGGATGGCGAACGAGGGCGCAGACGTCACGCTGCCCACGCTGGATCTCGAAGACTTCATCGGCACCGATTTCACCTCGGCCCCCGATGGCAAGCTCTACCAGCTGCCGACCCAGCAGTTCGCGAACCTGTATTGGTTCCGCTACGACTGGTTCAACGACGACAAGAACAAGGCCGACTTCCAAGAGAAATACGGCTACGAGCTGGGCGTTCCCGTGAACTGGTCGGCGTATGAGGACATCGCCGAATTCTTTACCGGGCGTGACCTGTCGCACATGGGCGTCGATGGCGAAGTCTTTGGCAACATGGACTATGGCAAGAAAGACCCGAGCCTTGGCTGGCGCTACACCGATGCGTGGCTCTCCATGGCTGGTGCCGGGTCCAAGGGTGAGCCCAACGGCCTGCCGGTGGACGAATGGGGCATCCGCGTGAACGAGCAGTCCCAGCCCGTGGGCTCCTGCGTTGCGCGTGGCGGTGCCACAAACGGCCCCGCAGCGGTTTACGCCGTGACCAAGGCCATCGAATGGCTGGAAAAATACACGCCCCCCGCAGCGGCTGGCATGACCTTCTCCGAGGCAGGCCCGATCCCCGCACAGGGCAACGTGGCCCAGCAGATGTTCTGGTACACCGCCTTCACCGCCGACACGGTCAAGCCCGACCTGCCGGTGATGAACGAGGACGGCACGCCCAAGTGGCGCATGGCCCCGTCCCCGCATGGCGTTTACTGGGAAGAAGGCACCAAGATCGGGTATCAGGACGTAGGCAGCTGGACGCTGATGAAATCCACCCCCGAGGATCGCGCCAAGGCCGCGTGGCTTTACGCGCAGTTCGTCACCTCCAAGACCGTGGACGTGAAGAAATCACACGTGGGCCTGACCTTCATCCGCGAAAGCTCGATCCAGCACGAGTCCTTCACCGAACGTGCGGACAAGCTGGGCGGTCTGGTGGAATTCTACCGCTCGCCCGCGCGCGTGCAGTGGTCGCCCACCGGCACCAACGTGCCTGACTACCCCAAGCTGGCGCAGCTGTGGTGGCAGAACATCGGTGACGCAATGTCCGGTGCGAAAACCCCGCAAGAGGCGCTCGACGCGCTGTGCGAGGATCAGGAAAAGGTCATGGAACGTCTCGAACGTGCCGGCATTCAGGGCGACATCGGCCCGAAGCTGAACGAAGAGCAGGACCCCGAGTACTGGCTGTCGCAGGAAGGCTCGCCCAAGGCGAAGCTGGAAAACGAGGACGAAGAGCCGATCACCATCGCATATGATGAGCTGATCAAGTCCTGGCAGTAAGCCGATTTGGGTCGGGGCCTGTTGCGGGCCCCGACCGCCTTGGCGCAGCTGTGGCCGCGCCCCCTTGCACATCCTTGTCCGCCGTCGTTTTCTGGCCTCCCGCACATGGGTCGAGGCCCGCCGCCGGACCCCGAGAACACCGAACCACACGAGGCTTCCATGACGCTGATCCTTGCCATTGACCAAGGCACCACCTCCACGCGCGCGATGCTGTTTGATGCGGCGCTGAAGGTCACCGCCTCCGCGCAGGAAGAATTTGCCCAGCATTATCCCGCCAGCGGCTGGGTTGAACACGACTGTTCGGACCTTTGGACCACCACAGCGGCCACCTGTCGCGGTGTGATGGAAAAGGCCGGCGTGCGCGCCGAAGACATTGCCGCCATCGGCATCACCAACCAGCGCGAGACAACCGTTGTCTGGGACCGCAAGACCGGCAAGCCGATCCACAACGCTATCGTCTGGCAGGACCGCCGCACTTCGGATGTGTGCAAGGCGCTGAAAGCGGAAGGCTTCGAAGATGTGGTGACCGACCGCACCGGCCTGCTGCTGGACCCGTATTTCTCCGGCACCAAGCTTGCCTGGTTGCTCGACAATGTCGACGGCGCGCGCGCCCGTGCCGAAGCAGGAGAGTTGTGTTTCGGCACCGTCGACAGCTGGCTGGTCTGGAACCTCACCGGTGGAGCGCAGCATCTGACCGATGCCACCAACGCCGCGCGCACCATGCTGTATGACATCCGCAAAGGCCGCTGGTCCAAGACCATCTGCGACAAGCTGAACATTCCCATGTCCATGCTGCCCGAAGTGCGCGATTGCGCCGCCGATTTTGGCGAAACCCGCGCCGATCTGTTTGGCAAACCGATCCCGATCCGCGGCATCGCAGGCGACCAGCAGGCCGCCACCATCGGGCAGGCGTGCTTTCAGCCGGGCATGTTGAAATCGACCTACGGGACAGGGTGTTTTGCACTGCTCAACACCGGCTCTGAACCCGTGCGGTCGCAAAACCGGCTGCTGACCACCATTGCCTATCAGCTGGACGGCAAGCCGACCTATGCTTTGGAAGGGTCGATCTTTATCGCGGGGGCCGTGGTGCAATGGCTGCGCGACGGGTTGCAGATCATTCGCAACGCCGCCGAAACCCAACCGCTGGCGGAACGCGCCGACGACGCCCAAGAGGTCGTGCTGGTGCCCGCCTTTACCGGTCTGGGCGCGCCTTACTGGAACGCCGAATGTCGGGGCGCGATTTTCGGGCTGACCCGTGGCTCCGGCCCGGCGGAATTCGCCCGTGCCGCGCTTGAAAGTGTCGGTTTCCAGACCCGTGATCTGTTGGACGCAATGCGCGCGGATTGGGCCGGGGCCAATGACGCCGCCCAAGAGGCCACTTTGCGCGTGGACGGCGGGATGAGCGCCTCTGACTACGCGATGCAATTCCTGTCCGACATCATCGACGCGCCGGTGGAACGGCCGCATGTGCTGGAAACCACAGCAACCGGCGTGGCATGGCTGGCGGGCAGCCAGTTGGGGCTGTTGCCGGATATGGACAGCTTTGCCGCCGGATGGAGCGCGGAAAAGGGCTTTGAACCGGCGATGGAGACCGCCACCCGTGACGCGCGCTATGCCGCGTGGCGCAAGGCGGTGGACGCAACCATCGGGTATGCATCGTGACCCTATTGGTGCCGCGCCGCACGCTGACAGGGCGGGGCAGCCGTGCGCGCGTGATCGATTGCATCACGGGGGGCGGTCCCGCCGTGGTGGTGCGCGGGGCCTCTGCCCGCTGGGCGGATGATCTTGTGGCGGATCTGCGTGCTTTGGGCCGCGATGTGCAGGTCATCACAGGGCAGGGGGAGCCGTCCTTGCCCGCGCTAGTCACCCATTTGCAGGACCTGCGCCCCTTGCGCCCCGAAACGGTGGTCGCCGTGGGCGGCGGGTCGGTCATCGATCTGGGCAAGGCGCTGGCGGCACTGTTGCCCGCCACGGGCGATCCGCTGGACCATCTCGAAGTCGTCGGTCAGGGGCTGCCGCTCACAACCGATCCTTTGTTTTATATCGCGGTGCCCACCACCTCCGGGACCGGTGCGGAGGCCACCAAAAACGCGGTGATCGACGTGCCGGAGCACCGCCGCAAAGTATCCTTGCGCGATGCGCGCATGTTGCCGGATGTGGCGGTTCTGGACGGCGCGCTGACCGATGGGACGCCTTGGCCGGTGACGCTGGCCTGCGGCATGGACGCGCTGACGCAATTGATCGAACCCTACCTCAGCAGCCGCGCGATGCCTGAAACCGATGCGATCTGTGCCGCAGCCATCGGTCCCACAATGCACGCGCTGATGACCCTTTCGCGCGGGGAGGACGCGCAGGCCCGCGACACTTTGTTGGCCGCAGCCCATCTGTCGGGCATCGCGCTGGCCAACGCAGGTCTGGGGGCGGTGCACGGGCTGGCGGGGGTGATCGGCGGGCAAACCGGCGCCCCGCATGGTGCGATTTGTGCGCGCCTGCTGCCTGCGGTCCTGCGCGCCAATCGCCACGCCTGTCAGCAGGCGGGGCTGTCCGTCGCGCGTTTTGACGATGTGGACCGCTGGGTCACGGCGGTCTGCACGGGCGACACCGCCGCTGATGCGCTGACAGGTTTTCTGTCGGGCGCGCCGCTGGCACAGATGGGCGCTATGGAGGACGCCACCGTGGCCGATATGGCCGCGTCGTCCTCGTCTATGAAAGGCAACCCCGTCAGCCTGCCACCCGCCATTCTACAAGAGATACTGGCAGAGGGTCGCGCGCTCTAAAGCGCGCGAATATCATCAATCAATTGCTTTGACACCTCGACAAAGCCCCGCGCCGTATTGCGGGCGCGGGCGGCGTAGCGCCGTTGCGACGGCAGCCGCGCCCCTTGCGCCCCGATCTCGGCAAACAGCCGCTCTGCCCGGGCATCGCCATCCGAGTGCTGCCCACCTGACAGCCGCTCCGGGTCAAAGGCGAGGATGATTTGCCCGTGAAACGGGGCCTCCGGGCGCCCTTGTGCATGGGCCATACTGTCGAGACTGGTGAGATCCCCGATCAAAGGGCCGGCCATCAGTTCGACCATGATCGACAGGGCCGAGCCTTTGTAGCCGCCAAAAGTGCACATGGCCCCGTCCATCGCGGCCTGCGGATCCGTGGTCGGCTGTCCCGCGCGATCCAGCGCGACGCCTTCGGGCAGGGGCTTGCCCGCACGGCGGTAAAGCTCGATTTCGCCCCGCGCAAAGGCCGATGTGGCAAAGTCGAAGACAAAAGGATCCTCCGAACGTGGCCAGCCAAAGGAAATCGGGTTCGTGCCCAAAGCGCCGCGCGTGCCGCCCGCAGGGGCGACCCATGCGTGGCTGGGCACCATCGACAGCGCCGCCAGACCTGCACGGTTGAGCTGTTCGATCTCGGGCCAGAGGGCGGAGAAATGGTAGCAGCGGTTCACCGCCAAGGCCGCGATCCCGAAGCTGCGCGCACGGTCGATCAACGGCGCCATCGCGGCCTGAACCGCACGCAGCGAAATGGCGCCCTTGGCATCGACGCGCACCACCGCGCTGTCGTCCAAGGTCAATTGCGGCTCAACCGTCGGATCCACCTGTCCGCTGCGGGTGGTTTCCACACACATAAACAGCCGGAACAGACCGTGGCTTCGGCAGTCATCCATCTGGCATGTGGTCAACATATCCGCGATGGCGCGCACATGGTTCGGCCCGTAGCCTGC
Organism: Sagittula sp. SSi028; assembly: GCF_048553715.1. Classification (NCBI taxonomy): domain Bacteria; kingdom Pseudomonadati; phylum Pseudomonadota; class Alphaproteobacteria; order Rhodobacterales; family Roseobacteraceae; genus Sagittula; species Sagittula sp. SSi028. The sequence continues at coordinate 249,991 of NZ_JBLZNC010000003.1, forward strand.
TTTTTGCAGCGTTCGAGTCGCCAGATCGTGGACCTCGTCGCGGGTCAGCCGAAGTGTTGTCATGGTCGGTCCTTTGCGGTGGTTGCCCGCATAGGGGTAGCGCAGCGGGGCGCTATGCTCAAACCTGTGTCGCGGCTGGCAGATCACATTCGATGCAGCATGACCAATCATCAGGCGGCGTGGCAAAGCGGATCTGCCCGCCAAGGGTGCCGACGACTTTTCTGGCGATGGCCAGACCCATGCCGCTAAAGCCCGTTTCGTCCTTGGGTCGCAGGGTGTACAGTGGGGTAAAGACCTGTTCGTGAACTTCAGGGTCCACGCCAGGTCCATCGTCCAGAACGCAAAGGGCAATGCGATCCCCCTGCCTGTGGGATCTGACGGCAACCCGCCCGGCCGGATCGCCCCGATGGACCACGGCATTGGACAGCAGTGCCGTAAGCAATCGGTCCAGATCATTCACGGGCGCGCGCGTTGCACCGTTCAGGTGGTCCACATCCAAAGTGTAGTTTTGTCGCTGCGGCAACGTCTGCCAAATGCGTTCCACCGCCGGGCGCAGCGCAATGGTGGTCGGCGCATCGGCAAGTCGCCCAACGCGGGACAGATCTGTCAGACTGTCGAGCATTGCATCCATCCCGCGCGCGTATTTCTGCAGCATTTCAATATGTTCCCCGACCACCGGGGGAATGGCGGAACCGGAATCGGTCATATCCTCCTCGATCCAGTCGGGGATGACACGCATCGCGCGCGAGTAGGTCTTTAGATCATGGGTGATGATATAAAGCTGGGCTTCAAACTCTTGCTGCGCGTGGTCCATATCAGGTTTTGCTCGGCGTTTGGTCTAGGGGGCCTTCGTAGCACGTCCTCAAACGACAGCCCAAACGCCTTCAATCGCGGTTTTGCGGCAAATTCGATGAAATACCGAAGGAAGGAGTTTTTGGTTAATTCCGTGGTCTTGGGTAAGCAATCCGAGGTGGTGAAATGGCGGAGCGGTGAACGCAGTGGAACACAGAACCGAGGATTTGCATAACGCGCACCCGCTGCCTTTTGGCGGTAACGACACACGCTCCAAAGGCACGTTCGAGGTGCTGGTGCTGGACGACAGCAATTTTGATCGCAGCCGGATCGAACGGGCCTGTGGCAAGACCGGTTTGCCCATCAACACCTATATGACGTCCGATATCGAACAGTTTGAACAGGCCTTGGACGAACGGTCCTACGACGTCATTTTGATCGATTATATGCTGCCCAAGGGCAACGGGCTGGCGGCGCAACGTCTGGTGAACAACCATCCGATGAACTTTGCCGCCGCCGTGGTTATGATCTCGTCCGAAATGCGCACCGATGTGGCCGTGGCATCGATGAAAAAGGGATCGCTGGACTGCCTGAACAAGGATGCGCTGGACCCGGACAAACTGCGGGAAATCATGATCGCCTCGGCCAAGGTGTTTTCCGAAGCCTCCCGCCACTGGATCGGAGAGCTTTTGGCCCAGCAAAGGGTGCAAATCGCCAAAGACGTGGCCAAAGTCGTGCGCGACGAGATGGAGTTCGGCAAATTTATCGACACCATCGACAAACGCATCATCGACATGCTGGCCAGCAAGGGGCTCACAGACCCCGATGCATGGAATGTCTCTTATCTTTTCGACTCTGATGAGCCGCTGAAATTCCGCTAGACCACAGTGTAGAAGTTTTCGGTGGCAGCCGCCCGACGGTCCGGCATAATCCCGACATACCACGGGGGCCGACACAAAACGGGGGAGTGTGATGCTGAAACGCAATTTGGGCAGCGATGGGCCAGAGATATCGGCTTTGGGCGTAGGAGGGATGTCTTTTTCAGACTTCTACGGCCCTGTGACCGAAGACCAGTCCCATGCCATTCTCGATGCGGCCGTGGATGCGGGGGTGACCCATGTGGATACGTCCAACATCTACGGCATGGGGCGGTCCGAACAGGCCATCGGAACTTGGCTTGCCAAACGCGGCGGCCCCAGCCCTTTCCTGATCGCCACCAAGGCTGGCATCACAACGGACGCCACGGGCCAGCGGTGTTTCGACAATTCGCCCGAACATCTCGAATCCGAGCTTGATGCCAGCCTGTCCCGGCTCGGCGTCGATCGTGTGGATCTGTTCTATGTCCACCGCCGCGACCAGCGCATCCCGATCGAGGAGGTGGTCGAAAGTCTCGTTGCCCTGCAGCAAAAGGGAAAGATCGCGGCCTTTGGTTTTTCCGAAATCTCGCCCGCCTCGCTGCGCCGCGCCGCCCGCGTGGCCCCCGTTGCGGCGGTGCAGTCGGAATATTCTCTGCAAACGCGTCTGCCGGAATTGGGTCTGATCCAGACCTGCGAGGCGTTGGGCACCACATTGGTCGCATTCTCATCGGTCGGGCGCGGCTTGCTGACGGATCGCCCGCCCCAGCCCGGAAAATTCGATGACAACCCGTTCATGTCCAGCAACCCGCGATTTGCGCCGGGCAATCTGGAACGCAACCTACAGGCCAGTGCGGGCTTTCGCGACCTCGCCGCAGAGGTCGGGGTGCCTGCAGCGGCCTTGGCCATCGCTTGGGTTCTGGGCCAAAGCCGCAGCATCGTCACGATACCGGGCACCCGTTCTTGCGCCCATTTTGCCGAATTGGTGCAGGGGGCCGAAAGCCTGATGGACCCCGAACTGATCCTTGAGATCGAGCGGCGGCTGCCCGTGGGCTGGTGTCACGGGGATCGCTATTCGGTTGCGCAATCCAATGGCCCCGAGGGGTATTGCTAAGCTTAAGCCAAAGACAGGATCGCCAGTCCGGCGGTCTCCGACAAAAGCTGTGTCGCGCCGCAGATGTCGCCGGTTTGACCACCGATGCGACGGCGCGCACGCCGGGCCACAAACAGGGAAACCGTTCCCATCGCCAATGCGGCCGCCAGTCCCAGCCAGCCAAAGCAGCTCATCAAAGCCACGGACAAAACCGCGCCCAACAGATAGGGGCGGCGCGACCCTCCGGCGGATTGCCCCAATCCGTCCTCCCGCGCGGCGGGCAATTCGACCAGAACGACCAGCATGGCCAGACGGCTGGCCACCGCCACGCTGATCAACGCCAGTCCCCCATGGGCCGTGTCCGCCAGCGCCAGCACCCAGATCAGGGCACAAAGGCCAAGCGCCACGGCACCGTAACTGCCCAACCGGCTGTCGCGCATGATCTGCAGGACATGCGCGCGGTCGCGACCGCCGCCCAGACCGTCCGCCGTATCCGCCAGCCCGTCGAAATGCAGCGCCCCTGTGATCATCACCTGCGCGGCAAGCGCCAGTGCCGCGGCCAGCAGTGGCGCAAACCCCAACGCGCCAAGCACGACCCAGCCCCCCGCCACCATGGCGCCGACGATCAGCCCGACCAGCGGAAAGGCCCATCGCACCTGCGCCAGATCCGGCACCGGATCTGACAGGCGGCCCACAGGCAGGCGGGTGAGAAACATCACCGCCAGCCGCGCCTCGTCAAACCAGCGGCGCCTAGCCACCGGACACTTGCGCCTCTGCAAAGGTTGCCATGCCATTGTGGCACTCCAGCGCCGCGCGCAGCACCGACAGGGCCAAGGCTGCGCCCGATCCTTCGCCAAGCGCCATGTCCAGCGTCAGAACAGGGGTCTTGCCCATGGCGTCCAGCAGGCGCGCATGGCCGGGTTCGGCGCTTTGGTGCCCCACGATACAATGATCAAGGAACGCCGGATCGGCGGCAAACAGCGGGGCCACCGCCGCCGTGCAGATGTAGCCGTCAAGGATCACGGGAATGCGGCGGGCGCGCGCCTCGATCACGGCGCCGCAGATCGCCGCCTGTTCGCGTCCGCCATAGGCGCAGAGCAGCGCAAGCCCCGTCGCATCGGCGTGCATCTGGCGGCCCTGTTCGATCACGCGGGCCTTCAGCGCCTTGCCTTCGGCGTCGGACCCTGTGCCGCGCCCGACCCAATCCGCAGCGTCACCGCCAAAGGCCGCACAGGCCAGCGCCGCCGCGACGGTGGAATTGCCGATGCCCATCTCGCCAAGGATCAGGGTGCCCGCGCTGGGCGGGATGGCCGCCGCACCGCGCGCCATCGCCTCCAGCACCTCGGCCTCGGTCATGGCGCGCCCTTCGGAGAAATCCGCAGTGGGGCGGTCAAGATCCAACGCCACCACCTCCAGATCGGCCCCGCTGGCACGACACAGCTGGTTGATCGCCGCGCCGCCATGTTCGAAATTCGCCACCATTTGGGCGGTGACCTCTTGCGGAAAAGGGTTCACCCCCTTGGCGCAGATCCCGTGGTTGCCCGCAAACACAATGGCCTGCGCCTGCCCGACAGAGGGACGCTCGCTGCGCTGCCACCCCGCCATAAAACAGGCGAGATCTTCGAGCCGGCCCAAGGCTTTGGGCGGTTTGGTCAGGCTGTCCTGACGGGCGCGCGCGGCGGCAATGGCATCGGCGTCGGCGTCTGGCAGGGTTGCGGCAAGGGCCTCGACCTCGGCCAATGTGGTCAGATCAGATAGGAGTGTCATTGGGTTTCACCTTGATTGGGCAGCCTGCGACGGTCAGGATCACGGTCTCCGAGATCTCGGCCACGCGGCGGTTCAGCCAGCCTGCGGCATCACGAAAATCGCGCGCCAGTTTGTTGTCGGGCACAATGCCTGCGCCCACCTCGTTTGTCACCAGCACCACAGGTGCGCTTTGTTGCGTCAGCACATCACACAGCTGTTCCGTTGCGGCACGCCAATCGCGCTCGGACAGCATCAGATTGGTCAGCCACAGCGTCAGGCAATCAACCAGCCTTGGATCGCCGCCATCGCTGTCGCGCAGCGCGCTGCACAGATCCATGGGCGCGTGCAGGTTGGTCCATTCCGCGCCGCGCCGGTCCTGGTGGGTTTTGATGCGGGCGCGCATCTCATCGTCCCAGGCTTCGGCCGTGGCGATATAGATGGCGCGTCCCGTCGGGCGCAGCGCCAGCCGTTCGGCCAGTTCGGACTTTCCCGAACGTGCCCCGCCCGTGATGAGTATCGACTTTTCCATGATCTCGTGAAAAAGCAGGTTCGCCCCGTTTTGAAAAGCCTCAAAACGGCGCAATAGACGTAAGGACAGCACAGGCGATGGCACAGGCACGGGCGGAACTGATCCTGATACGGCATGCGCCGGTGGCGGTGCCGGGACGTTTGGCGGGCCGCACGGATTTCCCCGCGCGCATCGAGGCGGACGCCGTGGCGGCGTTGCGCGCCATGCTGCCCGATCCGCAATGCGTGATCACCAGCCCTGCGCGCCGCTGCGTGTCTACCGCGCAGGCGCTGTTTCCTGACCATCAGGCGGCGGAAGACGCGCGCCTGTGGGAGCAGAATTTCGGCCGCTACGATGGCGCGGCGCTCAGCGATCTTCCCGACATCGGAGAGCTGGACGGACCCGCGCTGGCGGCCCATCGCTGGCCGGGTGGCGAAAGCTTTGACGACCTGTGTGACCGGATCGCGCCCGCACTGTCCGAGATCGCCAAGCAGGCCGTGGGGCCGGTGGCGGTGGTGGCCCATGCCGGTGTGATCCGCGCTGCGCTGGGGCAGGTTCTGGGCGCGCGTGGCGGGGCATTGGCGTTCGAGATCGCGCCGCTGTCGGCCACCCGTTTGGGCGTCTGGCAGGGCGCTGCCGTGTCGGTGCGTCAGGTCAACGGGGGCGGGCTGTGACACGGGTTGCGGGGCATTTCGGCGAATGGCTGCAGGGGTTGATGGACGGGCAGGTGGTCTTGGTGACCGTGGCCTGCGACGCGCTGGCGGTCAGCAGCCATCGCGATGGCACGGCGTTGTTCCCGGACCCTGTCTTGCGCGCGTTTGCTGACGGTCTGGGGCTGACAGGGCCGCTGCCCAAGGTGCGTGCCGACATGCCCGCAGGCGGCGGGGCAGGGGCATCCACAGCGGCTTTGGTCGCGGTGGCGCGGGCCATGGGGTTTCAGGGCAGCGCCGAGCAGTTGGCGCAGGCCTGCCTTGCGGTCGAAGGGGCCTGTGATCCCGTGATGTTCGACGCGCCGGACCGCAGGCTGTGGGCCTCGCGCGCAGCGCGCAGCGTGGCGGATTTCCCGCGGCCGCCGCCCTGCACCGTGGTGGGCGGCTTCTGGGGCGCGCCCGAGCGTACGGACCCGAACGATAGCAATTTCGCCGACGTGGGCGATCTGGTCACCGCATGGCGCAGCGCGGTCGCGGCGCAAGACCTGAGTGCCGCCGCCGCTGTGGCCACGCAATCGGCGCAGCGGTGTGCTGCGCGGCGCGGCGGTGCCGGTCCGATGCCGGATCTGCGCCGCAGCCTGGGCGCTTTGGGAGAGCTGCGCGCCCATACCGGATCAGCACGCGGGCTGATCTTTGCCCGTGGGGCGGTGCCGGACCAGGCGCTGCCTGCCTTGCGCGCCGCCGGTTTGACGGATGTGCTGCGCTTTGACACGGGAGGTGCGCCATGATGGCCTTGGCGATGCTGGTGGCCTTGGCCATAGACGCGCAGGTCGGCTGGCCGGACCGGCTGTTTCGCGCCGTGGGCCATCCCGTGGTCTGGATGGGGCGTCTGATCTCGGCGCTGGAGCGGCGGTTCAATACAGGCTCACGGGGCGCGCGCATCGCGGCGGGCGCTTTGACGGTTGTGATGGTCTGCGGCCTGTCTGGCGGGCTGGCGGCGCTGGTGGCTTGGGCCTTGCCTGCGGGATGGGTTGGGGCGGTGGTGCTTGGCGTGCTTGCATGGCCCTTTGTGGCGGCGCGGTCGTTGCATGACCATGTCGACGCTGTGGCGCAGCCCTTGGCCCAAGGGGATCTGGCGGCGGCGCGACAGGCGGTGGCCATGATCGTCGGGCGGGATGTGACGCGGCTTGATACCGCAGGGGTGGCCCGTGCGGGCATCGAAAGCCTGTCCGAGAACGCCTCTGACGGGGTGATCGCCCCGCTATTCTGGGGGCTGATCGCGGGGCTGCCGGGGATCGTCATCTACAAGGCGATCAACACGATGGATTCGATGATCGGCCATCGTTCGGACCGGTATGAGGCCTTTGGCAAAGCGGCTGCGCGCATTGATGACGTGGCGAACCTGTTGCCCGCGCGGCTGACCGGCGGTCTGATCGCGCTGTGGGGCGGGCGTCCCGCGTGGCGCGTGATGTGGCGTGATGCAGGCCAGCACCGCTCGCCCAATGCTGGCTGGCCCGAAGGGGCGATGGCCGGTGCAATCGGCGTGCGGCTGTCTGGGCCACGGGTGTACGAAACCCACGTGGCGCAAGAGCCGTGGTTGAACGCCGAAGGCGGTGATGCGGACGGTGCCGCCATGGTCGCGGCACTGGCGATGTTCCGGCGCGCGGTCTGGGGCGCGGCGGGCGTGCTCGGGGTGGTTATGGTGCTGGCACTGGCAGGGGGAGGCGCATGATGCGCGATCACGGCGGAAATCTGGACGCGGCGCAGGCCACATACGGCGGCGCGGCGCAGGACTGGGTCGATCTGTCCACCGGCATCAATCGTGTCAGCTACCCGCTGCCGCCAATCGCGCAGGATGCGTGGCAGGCGCTGCCCACGGCGCGCGACATGGCCGGTCTGGAACAGGCGGCGCGCCACGCCTATGGCACTGCGGCGCAGATCGTGGCCACCGCAGGGGCGCAGGCCGCCATTCAGGCGGTGCCCTTTTTGCGGCCCACGGGGCAGGCGCGCGTGCTGACGCCCACCTACAACGAACACGCCGCCTGCCTGCGCGCGAGCGGCTGGACCGTGACGGAGACGCCGGACCTGTGCAGTTTAGCCGGGGCGGATCTGGCTGTGGTTGTCACCCCGAACAATCCCGACGGCCGCATTGTCACGCCCGAGCAGCTTTTGCAGCTGGCGTCTGGCGTCGGGCTGTTGGTGGTAGACGAAAGCTTTGGCGATGCGCGTCCCGATCTGTCACTGGCGCGCCACGACCTGCCCGACAATGTGCTGGTGCTGCGATCCTTTGGAAAGTTCTACGGGCTCGCAGGCGTGCGGCTGGGCTTTGCCATCGGCCAAGGGGCTGTGGCCACACGGCTGCGCGAAATCGCAGGTCCCTGGCCGGTCTCCGGTCCCGCGATCACGCTGGCGCGCGCGGCGCTGACGGATGCCGCTTGGCAGGCGGAGACGGTGGAACGGCTGCATGCGGATTGCGCCCGTATGGATGCGCTGGCACAGCAGGCGGGCTGGACCCTTGCGGGCGGGACCGAGCTGTTTCGCACCTACACCACGCCGGACGCCGCTGCGGCACAGGATCATCTGGCGCGCCAGCATATCTGGTCGCGCATCTTTCCCTACAGCACACACTGGATCAGGCTGGGCCTGCCCGCACCGCAGGAATGGCCGCAGGTCGCGGCGGCGTTTGACGCGCTCCGCCGATAGGGCGGGCCAATGAAAAAGGCGGGACCACTGGCCCCGCCCGTATGTTTCATGGCAAAGCCGTTCAGCCCGCGTAGTCGGTCCAGGGCATGTCCTCGCCCTTAAGCCCGCCTTTGATGACGCGGGTCGGCAGGCCGATCCCGTCCAGCAGGGTGAAGAACGGCTTGGGGTCCAGCTCTTCGACGTTTTTCATCGTCTTGGCATCCCATTCACCGGTGGCCACCAGCATCGCCGCTGCAACCGGCGGCACGCCTGCGGTGTAGGAAATCCCTTGGCTGCCCACCTCGTTGAACGCGTCCTTGTGGTCGGCGACGTTATAGACGAACAGCTCGATCTCCTCGCCGTCCTTCACGCCTTTGACCAGATCACCGATGCAGGTCTTGCCGGTGTATTCGGGCGCAAGGCTTGCGGGATCGGGCAGGCAGGCCTTGACCACCTTCAGCGGCACCACTTCGCCGCCATCGGCCAGTTTCACCGGCTGTTCGGACAGAAGGCCGATGTTTTTCAACACGGTAAAGACGTTGATGTAGTGGTCGCCAAAGCCCATCCAGAAGCGCACGTCGGCCTGCGGGTAGTTGGTCGCCAGCGAATGCACCTCGTCGTGGCCGGACTGGTAGGCCTTGGACGGGCCAACCACCGGCAGATCCCATTCGTGGCCAGAGGCGAACATGGTCGTCTCTTTCCACTGCTGGTCTTCCCAGTAGTAGACGACGCCCGTGAACTCGCGAAAGTTGATCTCGGGGTCAAAGTTGGTCGCGAAATACTTGCCGTGCGAACCTGCGTTGATGTCGACGATGTCGATGCTCTTGACCTCGTCCATCTGGTCGATGGCAAAGCGGGCAAAGGCATTCACCACGCCCGGATCGAAACCGGCACCAAGGATCGCGGTCACGCCCTTTTCCGCGCAGGTGTCGCGGCGCTTCCACTCGTAGTTGGCGTACCACGGCGGGGTCTCGCAGATCTTGTCGGGCTCTTCGTGGATGGCCGTGTCGATATAGGCGGCGCCGGTTTCGATGCAGGCGTCCAGCACGTGCATGTTCACAAAGGCGGTGCCCACGTTGATGACGATCTGCGCGCCGGTCTTGTTGATCAGGGATGCGACCTCGGCGGATTGGGTGGCGTCCACTGCATGGGCGTCAAACGTGCCCTCCACCTTCATGGCGGATTTCTCATGCACGCTGGCGATGATCGCGTCGCATTTGGATTTCGTGCGGCTTGCGATATGCAGATCACCCAGCACGTCATTGTTCTGGGCGCATTTGTGCGCCACCACTTGCGCGACGCCACCGGCGCCGATGATGAGAACGTTCTTCTTCAAGTCAGAACTCCCTTTGATGAAGGCCCCGCAAGGGGGCGGTCACTCACGACAGGGCAGCCGCGAAATCGTCGTAGGTAAAAGAGCGCACCAGCCGCTCCGATCCGTCAAGCTCGCGGATCGCAATGGCTGGCATCTGCACGCCGTTAAACCAGTTTTTCTTAACCATTGTGTAACCGGCGGCGTCCTGCATGGACAGCCGGTCACCGGGTTTCAGGGCGTGATCGAATTTGAATTCGCCAAAAATGTCACCGGCCAGACAGCTTTTGCCGCAGATCATCCATTCCTGATCGCCGCGTTCCGCCATCTTGGCGCTTTCGCGGTAGATCAGCAGATCCAGCATATGCGCCTCGATCGAGCTGTCGACGATGGCAAGGTTCTTGCCGTTGTGCAGCGTGTCCAGAACGGTGACCTCCAGCGTGGTGGAATTGGTGATCGCCGCCTCGCCGGGTTCAAGGTAGACCTGCACCTCGTTCTCGCCGGCAAAGCGTTTGAGCCGCTCGGCAAAGCGGTCCAGCGGGTAGCCCTCGCCGGTGAAATGGATGCCGCCGCCAAGCGAGATCCACTCCATCCGTTTGATCAGCGCGCCAAAGCGGTCCTCGATCTGGCCCAGCATCTCGTCGAACCGCTCAAAGCTGTCGTTTTCGCAGTTGTTGTGGAACATGAAGCCGGACACCAGATCGGCCACGGGGGCGATGTCCTCGGGCGTGTGTTCGCCCAGACGGCTGAAGGGGCGGGCCGGATCGGCCAGATCGAATTCCGACGTCGACACACCGGGGTTCACCCGCAGGCCGCGGGTGTGGCCGCGCGACTGCGCCTCGAACCGCTGCAACTGCTGGGCGGTGTTGAAGATCACCTTGTCCGAAGAGGCCAGCACCTCTGCCATCTCGTCCGGCGCCCATGCGACGGAATAGGCGTGGGTCTCACCGGGAAATTTCTCGCGCCCCAGCTTCATCTCGAACAGCGACGACGAGGTGGTGCCATCCATATACTCGGACATGAAATCGAACACCGACCATGTGGCGAAACATTTCAGTGCCAACAGCGCCTTTGCGCCGGACTTTTCCCGCAGATGGGCGATCTTCTCCATATTGGGAAGAAGGCGGGATTTGTCGATCAGGTAATAGGGGGTCTGCATGGCGGCGGGCCTTTCCTGTGCGCAAAGGACAAAGCGGTCACGCGGCGTGTAGCGGGTCTGCGCCTCTGCCGCAATTGGCGATGTGGGGCGTCAGCGCGCAAGATCCAGCAATCCGGCCACATCCAGATGCGTCTCAAGGTGATCGGCCAGCGCATCCAGCGTGGCGTCCACCGTCGCGTCATAGCTGTCCGTGGCCGCAGTCGCCCCCAGATCCGCCAGCCACGCCGCACGAAAGGCATCATCGCTGAACATGCCGTGCAAGTAGCTGCCCTGCACCCGGCCATCCGCAGACCGCGCCCCGTCGGGCTGTGCGTCCAGCATGGCAAAGGGGCGGTCGCAATCGGCTCCTGTGGTGCGGCCGATGTGGATCTCGTAGCCCTGAAAGGGCAGGGCGGTGGCGGCATGGCGGGCGGTCACGCGGGTCAGACGTTTGTCGCCGGTCATGGTGGTGGTCACATCCAGCAAGCCCAGCCCGGCGGTCTCGCCTGCCGGCCCTTCGATGCCATCGGGATCGCGCACCACATGCCCCAGCATCTGGTAGCCGCCGCAAATCCCCAGAATGCGCCCGCCGCGCCGGTGATGCGCCAAAAGGTCGATGTCCCACCCTTGGGCGCGCAGAAACGCCAGATCGCCACGGGTGGATTTCGACCCGGGCAGGATCACCAGATCCGCATCACCGGGAATCGGCTGTCCCGCTCCCAGCATCGTCAGCCGCACCGACGGCTCCTGCGCCAGCGGGTCGAGGTCATCGAAATTGGCGATCCGCGACAGATGCAGGCAGACGATGTGCAGCCCGTCAGCGGCGTCGTTGGACCGGATGTCCTGCGCGTCCTCGGCGGGCAGTTTCCACGCATCCGTAAACCACGGGGCCGTGCCAAAGCCGGGCCAGCCGGTATGCCGCGCGATAAAGTCATAGCCGTCGTCGAACAGGCGCGGGTCGCCACGGAACTTGTTGACGACAAAGCCCGCGATGCGGTTGCGGTCCCCGTCCGGTAGCACCGCTTGGGTACCCACGATCTGCGCGATCACGCCGCCCCGGTCGATGTCCCCGATCAGCACCACGGGCAGCGCCGCGGCCTCGGCAAAGCCCATGTTGGCAATGTCACCGGCGCGCAGATTGACCTCCGCCGGAGAGCCCGCGCCTTCGACAATCACCAGATCATGCTGCGCTTTCAGGCGGTGGAAGCTGTCCATCACATGCGCCATCAGCTGCGGCTTCAGTGCTGCGTAATCGCGCGCGCGCACTGTGGCCAGACGCTTGCCCTGCACGATCACCTGACTGCCCACATCGGTTTCCGGTTTCAGCAGGACGGGGTTCATATCCACCACAGGCTCCAGCCCGCAGGCCCGCGCCTGCAAGGCCTGCGCCCGCCCGATCTCGCCCCCGTCAGCGGTCACGGCGGCGTTGTTGGACATGTTCTGCGGCTTGAAGGGGGCGACCGACAAACCGCGCCTGCGCGCCGCGCGACACAGGCCCGCCACCAGCACCGATTTGCCCACGTTGGACCCGGTCCCCTGCATCATCAAAGCTGGCATGGCGCGCCCCTCCCGTCATCAATCCGAGCGGTGATACGCCCGCTCGCCCGCAACAACAAGATCAGCCATCATCCCCGGGCAGGGGCAGTTGCGCCAGATGATATTCGCGGGCAAAGCGCGAGGCGGGCTTGGCCACAAACAGGGCCGAGCCGATCACGAACAACCATGTGGCCACGGTCTGCGTGCTGTCCCAGAAAAACAGAACCGACCCCACAAGAAACGCGAGCCCCGCAAGAAAATCGACCGTGGTGTAAAGCCGTTCGTAAAAGCCATAGACCTCCTGGTGCTTTGGCGTGGCGTCGTGCAGATCGGTGTTGAACATGGGGCGGCCTCTCGTCTGTGTCGCGACAAAGCTAGCCCGTGACGGTTCACGGGCCAGCGCGCCGCATCAAAGCGGCTTAAAACTCCACACCTTTTTGTGCTTTGATCCCGTCGCGGAAGGGGTGTTTGACCAATGTCATCTCGGTCACCAGATCGGCGGCTTCGATCAGTTCGGGTTTGGCGTTGCGCCCGGTCAGGCAGACATGGGTCATCTCGGGCTTTTGATGCAGCAGGAAATCGACCACCTCGTCGATGTCGAGATAATCATAACGCAGCGCGATGTTGATCTCATCGAGCAGCACGAACCGGATCTCGGGATCAAGGATCTGTTGCTTGGCGATCTCCCAGCCCTTTTGCGCGGCGGCGATGTCGCGCTCCTTGTCCTGCGTCTCCCAGGTGAAGCCCTCGCCGGAGATAAAGAACCGGCATTCTTTGGCGAAACGGGTGCGGATCATCTCGGCCTCGCCGGTGACCCAGTTGCCCTTGATGAATTGCACCACGGCGCAGGGCATATCGTGGGCGATACACCGCAGGATCATGCCAAACCCGCTGGAGGATTTGCCCTTGCCCGGTCCGGTATGGACCATGATCAGGCCTTTTTCCTCGGTCTTGGTGGCCATCATGCGGTCGCGCGCGGCCTTGATCTTTTTCATCTTCTCGGCGTGGCGGGCGGCGTCGGCCTCTGTCACATCCTTTGTCATGGCGCGTCCTTTCCTTGACAAGAGCCGGTGTTCCGGCGCATCTGCCTTTTGCTGGTGCCTGTCTCTAACAGGTGAAAAGGGAATGTGCAGCCTCGATACGCGGGGTCAAGCACAGCCGCCCCCGCGACCGTGACCGGAAAGGGTCCGAACCACTGATGCCCGCGACGCGGCGTCGGGAAGGTCGGGCACCGTTTCGGCCTTGATCCCAAGGCCGTTGTTCCGCAAGCCGGGAGACCTGCCAGCCGCCGTGACACGGGCACGGGCAATTGCAACCGGGCGGGGTGATCCGGGGGAGCATGCGGGGCCGTTTTCGCAATGGCCAGCAATCCCCTTGCCGCGCGCCGACAACGAATGAGGACGCCATGACCGACACGGTCATCGAAGCCGCCAAGGACGCAGAGAACCGCGCCACAGCGCCTGTCGAACTGCTGGTCTGTGTGAAATGCCGCGGCCAGTCCGAGGTGCCCGCCGACGACCGCCGCCCCGGGCAGGCGTTGTATGATGCGCTGACGGGCGGTGATATCCCCGCAGGCGTGCGCGTGACGGCGGTGGAATGCCTGCAAAACTGCGAGGCCGGCTGCACTGTGGCCTTGCGGGGCGGGGACCGCTGGACCTACGTTTATGGCAATCTCGACGACGCGGCCCATGCGCCGATGCTGCTGGACGGCGCGGCGCGCTATCACGCGACGACGGACGGGCTGATCCCGTGGCGCGAACGTCCCGACCATTTCAAGCGCAACTGTGTGGCGCGTATTCCCCCTGCGACAAAGGACTGACCCATGACCGATCTTGCAAAACTGCCTGTCACCGTGATCACGGGCTTTCTGGGCTCCGGCAAGACCACGCTGGTGCGCCATCTGATGCAGAACCCGGGCGGCAAGCGTCTGGCGGTGGTTGTCAATGAATTCGGCGATGCGGGCGTGGACGGCGACATCCTGAAATCCTGCGCCATCCCCGATTGCCCTGCCGAGAACATCATGGAGCTGGCGAACGGCTGCATCTGTTGCACCGTGGCCGATGACTTTATTCCCACCATCGAGGCGCTGATGGCGCTGGACCCGCGCCCCGAACATATCCTGATCGAAACCTCCGGTCTGGCGCTGCCCAAACCGCTGCTGAAGGCGTTCGACTGGCCCGATATCCGCTCCAAGATCACGGTGGACGGCGTGATTGCGCTGGCTGACGCCGAGGCCGTGGCCGCCGGTCGCTTTGCCCCCGATGTGGCGGCGGTGGACGCACAGCGCATCGCCGATGACAGCATCGATCATGAAACCCCGCTGTCCGAGGTGTTCGAGGATCAGATCTCCTGCGCCGACATTATCCTGCTGACCAAGCCTGATCTCGCCGGGCCAGAGGGCGTGGCGCGTGCTAAAGAGATCATCGCAGCCGAGGCCCCCCGCCCGCTGCCCGTGGTCGAAGTCGCCGAGGGCGTGGTGGACCCGCGCGTGATCCTCGGGCTTGAAGCGGCGGCAGAGGATGACATGGACGCCCGCCCCAGCCATCACGACGGCCACCACGATCACGAACATGACGATTTCGATTCCATCGTGGTCGAGCTGCCCGAACAACAAAGCCCCGAGGCGCTGGTGACGGCGATCGAACGGCTCGCCAACGAGCTCAACATCCTGCGGGTCAAGGGCTACGCCAGCGTGCAGGGCAAGCCGATGCGCCTGTTGGTGCAGGCGGTGGGGGCGCGGGTGCGCCACCAATACGACCGCCCCTGGGCCAAGGACGAGCCGCGCCGCAGCCGCGTTGTGGTGATCGGGGAGCATGACGACATCAAGGTCGCCGAAATCCACGCCATCCTCGGGGCAGAAACCGCGCCTGCGTAGGGTGGGTTTTCAACCCACCTGCCGCCGAGGTTGCTAAGGGCATCCCATGCACGTCATCTTTCGCGAAAGCCACGGGCTCGAAGAGACCGACACACCACAGGATCTGGGGCAGACGCCCGCGGATCTTGTGGTGCTGTCCTTCTCTGACAGTGATCTGGGGGCCTTTGCCGAGGGCTGGCGGCGCGGGGGTGGCCCGGACGGCCGCATGCCCACGCTGCGGCTGGCCAATCTGGCGGCGTTGAAACATCCGCTCTCCGTCGACACCTACATCGAACAGACGCTTGCGGGTGCAAAGGGCATCCTGATCCGGCTGATCGGCGGGGTGCCTTACTGGTCCTACGGCCTGCAGCAGGTGTTTGCGCTGGCGCAGGCGCGTGGCATGGCTCTCGCGGTGCTGCCCGCCGACGGGCGCGAGGATACGCGTCTGGACGACTTTTCCACCCTGCCCAAATCCACCCTGCGTCGGCTGCAGCATCTGTGCGACAGCGGCGGCACCGTGGCGGCACAGGCGGCCTTGGCGCAGCTTGCGCTGGCGGCGGGGCTGTATGCGGGGCCGGTGATGGGGGCCAAATCCCTGCCACCGCATGGCGTCTGGTCTCCGGACACAGGCGCGGTGCTGCCGGATCTTGGAGCACAGGATGCCGCGACCGATCAACCCGTGGCGCTGGTGTTCTACCGCTCCTATCTTGTGGCGGCGGATCTGGACCCGATCCGCGCCTTGGCCGCCGAGTTCACCGCTCGGGGCCATGCGGTGCACTGTTTCTTTGTCCCCTCGCTCAAGGCGCCTGAATCCGCCTGTTGGCTTTACGGCCAGCTCACCGCGCTGCAACCGGCGGCGATCCTGAACGCCACGGCGTTCTCCGGCAAGGGCGCGGATGGCACCACGCCGCTGGATGCGGTGGATGCGCCGGTCTTCCAATGCACGCTGGCGACCTCCACCCGCAGCGCCTGGGCCGAGGCAGAGCGCGGCCTGTCGCCCGCAGACCTCGCCATGCATGTTGTCCTGCCAGAGGTCGACGGATCACTGGCGGGTGATGTGGTATCCTTCAAAGAGCCGGGCACGCGCGACCCGCATCTGCAATTCGCCCGCTTTGCCCATCGCGCCGACCCCGCGCAGGTGGCGGCCCTGGCCGACCGCGTTTGCGCGCGGCTTGCACTGGCCAAGCAGCCGGTTCCCCAGCGGCGCGTCGCGCTGGTCTTGTCGACCTATCCGGGCAAGGACTGGAACATGGGCCATGCGGTGGGGCTGGATGCACCGGCCTCCGCGCTGGCCATCCTGTCCGACCTGCGCGCGGCGGGCTATGACGTGGGTGCCGCGCCCGATGATCTGCCGACCGCATTGCTGGCGCGCGATCTGCGCTGGCCACTGGCGGACTACCGCACAGCCTTGGCCCGGCTGCCAGAGCGTCTGCGCGCCGATCTGCAGGCCGCTTGGGGCGCGCCCGAAGACGACGCACTGGTGCAGGACGGGGCCTTTGCCTTTGCCGCGCTGCAAACGGGGCAGGCCATCGTGGCCTTGCAACCCGAACGCGGCACACCGGCCACGCGTGACGACGACTACCACGACGTCAGCCGCGTGCCCTGCCACGGCTATGTGGCGTTTTATCTGTGGCTGCAGCAACAGGCCGATGCGCTTGTCCATGTGGGCGCGCATGGCACGCTGGAATGGCTGCCGGGCAAATCCGTGGCCCTGTCACCGGACTGTTGGCCGCGCGTGCTGACCGGCGACATGCCGGTGCTTTATCCCTTTATCGTCAATGACCCGGGCGAGGCGGCGCAGGCAAAGCGGCGGCTGGGCGCGCTGGCGCTGGGCCATGTGCCGCCGCCTTTGGTGCAATCGGGCACACCGGACCGGCTGGCCACGCTGGAATCGCTTCTGGACGAATTTTCCAACGCCGACGGGCTGGACCCACGCCGCCGCGACCGCCTGCAAAGCGCCATCCGCGACGAGGCGCAGGCGTTGGGCGTCGAGGACGATCTGGGGCTGGAGCGCGCCACCTCCACCGCCGAGGCGATCACCCGCATCGACCGCTTTGTCTGTGACGTCAAGGAAAGCCAGTTCGGCGAGGGGCTGCACATCTGGGGCCGCACCGAAGGCAGCACCCTGCCGCAGGCCGAGGCCAGCGCCGCAGGCGAACGTCAGTCCATTCTCGACGCGCTCGATGGGCGCCGGATTGCGCCGGGGCCGTCGGGCTCGCCCTATCGCGGACGGCGCGACGTGCTGCCCACGGGGCGCAACCTGTTCACCACCGACCCCCGCTCGGTGCCCACCCGCGCCGCCTACGCCCAAGGCGTCACATTGGCCGAAGAGCTGGTCCGCCGCCACCTGCAGGACGAGGGCGACTGGCCGCGCGCGCTGATCGTGGATCTCTGGGGTTCGCAGACCATGCGCACAGCGGGCGAGGAATTTGCCATGGCGCTGCATCTTCTGGGGGTGCGCCCGATCTGGGACACAGGGTCG
This sequence comes from Sagittula sp. SSi028, assembly GCF_048553715.1. Lineage (NCBI taxonomy): Bacteria > Pseudomonadati > Pseudomonadota > Alphaproteobacteria > Rhodobacterales > Roseobacteraceae > Sagittula > Sagittula sp. SSi028. Next base: position 267,638 of record NZ_JBLZNC010000003.1, read on the forward strand.
GAGCGCGTCTCGGGGATCGAGGTGCTGCCGATTGCGGAACTCGACCGTCCGCGCGTCGATGTGACCTTGCGCGTCTCTGGCCTGTTTCGCGATGTCTTTCCGGTGCTGTCCACGCTGTTTTCACAGGCGGTGCGGGCACTGGCCCAGCGTGACGAGGCTGCGGACTGGAACCCGTTTGCAGGGCGCGCCGATTTGGCCCGTGTCTACGGACCCGCGCCGGAATCCTACGGTCTGGGCATGGGCGCCACCGCCGAGGATTACAGCGACGCCGGTCGTGCGGCCGCGGGCGAGGCATGGCTGCGCGCCTCGTCCTATGCGCTGGACGGCGATGCGGTCACGGCGGATGCCGCGGGGATCCGCGCGCGCGTGGCCGATGCGGACAGCTTTGTGCATTTGCACGACCTGCCGGAAACCGATCTGCTGCTGGCGGCGGATTTCGCCGCACATGAGGGGGGCTTTGCCGCAGCGCAGGCGATCACCGGCGGGCGGGCCGCGCTCTACCATCTCGACAATGCGGACCCCGCCAACCCGCGCGCCTGCAGCCTGCCCGAGGAAATCGCCCGCGTCGTGCGCGCCCGCGCCACCAATCCGCGCTGGCTGGCGGGAATGAAACCGCACGGCTTTCGCGGCGCTGCGGAAATTGCGGCCACGCTGGATCACATGGCGGCCTTCGCGCATCTGGCGCGTGTGGTGCCGGGGCATCTGTTTGATGCCTATCACGACGCCACGCTGGGCGATCCTGACGTGGCGGCCTTTTTGCGCGACGCCAACCCGCAGGCCTATGCGGCGATGCAAGACCGCTTTAAGGAACTGATGCGGGCAGGGCTGTGGGTGACACGACGCAATTCCATCCTTGCCAGCCTCGAAGAGGAGCAAGGCGCATGAGCACAGACCACAGACGCGGCTGGTGCCCGGGGGCGCTGCGCCCTATGGCCTCGGGCGACGGGCTGGTGGTGCGGGTGCGGCCCCGTCTGGCCCGGCTGACCGCGCCGCAGGTGCTGCGCCTGTGCGCCTTGGCGGACCGGTTGGGCGACGGCGGTCTGGAGATGACGAACCGCGCCAACCTGCAGATCTACGGAGTGCGCGCCGAGGACCACGGCCAGATGCTGGAGGCCTTGGCCGATGTGGGGCTGCTGGATGCGGACGCCACGCTGGAAAGCCGCCGCAACGTGTTGGTCGCGCCCGACTGGCTGGATCAGGACGATCTGACACCACGTTTGACCCAGGACCTGTACGCGCGGCTGTCCGAGTTGCCCGATCTGCCCGCCAAAGTGGGCTTTGCCGTGGATCTGGGGGATGCGCCCGTGCTGGGACAGGATCCGGCGGACATCCGGCTGGAACGCAGCGCCGACGGGCTGATCCTGCGCGCCGATGGCGCCACCACGGGCCGCCCCGTGACCGAAGACTGCGCCATCGACCGCCTGATCGAGCTTGCGCATCTCTTTGCCGCCACACGGCAGGCCGACCAGCGCCGGGTGCGCGCCTGGGTCGCCGCCGGTGGCCTGCCGCAGGACTGGCAGGGGCATGCGCCCCGTCCGGCCGCATCCCGCCCCGCCGTCGGCGGGCAGGGGGCCTTCGGCGCGCCCTTTGGCCGGATCGAAGCGGTGGATCTGGTGTCCCTGATGATGCACAGCGGCGCCAGCGCCCTGCGCATCACCCCGTGGCGGATCTGTCTGGTCGAGGGCAACTGCCCCGAAACGCACCCCGGATTTATCACCGATCCCGATGATCCGCTGCTGACCACCAGCGCCTGCCGTGGCGCGCCGTCCTGCCCGCAAGGGACGGTGGATACCCGCCATCTGGCCCGCCAACTGGCCCCCCATGTGCGTGACCTGCATGTCTCCGGCTGCACCAAGGGCTGCGCCCGCGCGCGCGCCTCGGCGGTGACGGTGGTGGGGCGCAACGGCACCTATGACATCGTGCGCAACGGCACCGCCGCCTGCGCCCCGACCCACAGCGGCCTGAACGCCGAAGACACCATCTCTCATCTCACGAGCCCTCAATGACCTACAGCTATGAAACCGATGGCGCGGCTATCTACAAACAGTCCTTCGCCACCATCCGGTCCGAGGCCGATCTGGCCCGCTTCAGCGCCGACGAGGAACCCATCGCCGTGCGCATGATCCACGCCGCAGGCATGGTCGGGCTGGAACAGCACATCCGCTTCTCCCCCGACTTTGCCAGCGCCGCGCGCAAGGCGTTGCAGGCCGGTGCGCCCATCCTGTGCGACGCGCGCATGGTGTCCGAAGGTGTCACGCGCAAACGTCTGCCCGCCAATAACGAGGTCATCTGCACCCTGCACGCCGAGGGCATCCATGACCTTGCCGCGCGCATGTCCAACACCCGCTCCGCCGCAGCACTGGAGCTGTGGCGCCCGCATCTGGACGGCGCGGTTGTGGCCATCGGCAATGCGCCGACCGCGCTGTTCCACCTGCTCAACATGCTGCAGGACCCCGATTGCCCGCGCCCTGCGGCCATCATCGGCTGTCCCGTGGGCTTTGTCGGCGCGGTGGAATCCAAAGACGCGCTCTGGGCGGACCAGCCGGTGCCCTGCTGCATCGTCGAGGGGCGTCTGGGCGGCAGCGCGATCACCGTCGCGGCCATCAACGCCATCGCGAGCCGGGCGGAATGAGCATGTCGCAATCCCCCAAGATGGGCACGCTGCACGGGGTCGGGCTTGGCCCCGGTGATGCGGATCTGATGACCGTGCGCGCGCGCCGCCTGCTGGAGGGCGCGCGCCACGTCGCCTATTTCCGCAAGGCCGGACGCAAGGGCCACGCCCTGACCATATCCGAGCCGTTCCTGCCCGACAGCGCGATCCACTTTCCGATGGAATACCCCGTCACCACGGAAATTCCCTTGGGCGATCCGCGCTATAACGAGGCGCTGTCGCAATTCTACGCCGAGGTGACCATGCACCTGCGCGCCCTGCTTGTGTCTGGCGAGGACGTGGTGGTGCCATGCGAGGGCGATCCGTTCTTTTACGGCTCTTTCATGCACATCTACGAACGGCTGCGGGACACGGTGCCGGTGCAGGTGACCCCTGCGGTCACCGGCATGTCGGCGGCATGGACCGCGACGGGCCACCCGATCACTTGGGGCGATGACGTGCTGTCGGTGCTGATGGGCACGCTCCCCGAAGAGGTGCTGGCCGCGCGGATGAAAGAGGCCGATGCGCTGGTCGTGATGAAAATCGGGCGCAACATCGCCAAGGTCAAAACCGCTCTGCGCGCGGCGGGGCTGTATGACCGCGCTTGGCTGGTGGAATACGCCAGCCAGCAGGGCCAGACCGTGCAGCGCCTGTCTGATGCGGGCGACCGGATCACGCCCTATTTCTCGATCATCGTGGTGCATGGACAGGGGCGCAGGCCATGACCGGCTGGGTGAAAATCGTGGGCCTCGGGCCGGGGGCGGACGCTCTGGTGACACCAGAGGCGCAGGCGGTTCTGGACACGGCCACCGATGTGGTGGGCTATATCCCTTATGTTGCGCGCGTGGCTGACCGTGACGGGCTGGTGAAACACGCCAGCGACAACCGCGTGGAAATCGACCGCTCGCAGCATGCGCTGTCCATGGCCGCCGAGGGGCGGCGCGTGGCGGTGGTCTCCTCCGGCGATCCCGGTGTCTTTGCCATGGCCAGCGCGGTGTTCGAGGCGCTGGAGAACGGGCCTGCCGCATGGAAATCCCTGCACATCGAGGTCATCCCCGGCATCACCGCCTCGCTTGCGGCGGCGGCACGGGCGGGCGCGCCTTTGGGCCATGATTTCTGCACCATCAACCTCAGCGACAATCTCAAGCCTTGGGCGCTGATCGAAAAGCGTCTGCGCCTCGCGGCAGAGGGTGATTTCGCCATGGCGTTCTACAACCCACGGTCCAAATCCCGCCCCGAAGGCTTCGAGAAGACCCTGCAGATCCTGCGTGAGACCTGCGAACCGGAACGTCTGGTGATCTTTGCCCGCGCGGTCAGCACCCCCGAGGAGGCGCTCCGCGTCGTGGCCTTGCGCGATGCCACGCCAGAGATGGCCGATATGCGGACCATGGTGATCGTGGGCTCGTCGCTGACGCGGGTGATTGCGGGGACGCAGATCGTCTACACCCCGCGTTTCGTCGAAGGCTGATCAGTGCGCCAACCAGTCCAGAACGTCCGCGACATTGTGGATCTCGCGCCGCAATGGCGGGGCGGGGCGGTCAATCATGATGACCGGCAGGCCCAGCTCCCGCGCTGCCAACAGCTTGGCCCGCGCGCCGGTGCCGCCCGCGTTCTTGGACACCACCACATCAATGCGATGCGCGCGCATCAGCGCAAGGTCATCGTCGAGCGAAAACGGACCACGGTCGACCACCACATGGGTGTCGGGCAGGGGCAGGGGGGCCTTGGGCGGATCGACCAGCCGCAGCAGATAGAAATGCTGCGGATTGGGGGCGAATTCCGCCAGATGCATCCGCCCCACTGCCAGCATCACGCGCTGCGGCGCGCCATCCAGCGCGGCCACGGCGGCGGGAATGTCTGCGACAGCACGCCAGCGATCACCGGATTCGGGTTGCCACGGGGCGCGGGTCAGCGCCACCAGCGGCGTGCCGGTCAGGGCGCAGGCCTCCACCGCGTTGCGGCTCATCTGCACGGCAAAGGGGTGCGTGGCATCCACAAGGTGGCTGATGCGGTTGTCGCGGATATACTGCGCCAGCCCGTCGACCCCGCCAAAGCCCCCCACACGCTGCGGCAAAGGCTGGCGCACGGGGCGGTCGACGCGACCGGCAAAGGAAATGGTGCCGCTCAGGCCGGCCTCGGCCATGGCGCGGCACAGAGCGGTGGCCTCTGTCGTGCCGCCAAGAACAAGAGGGTTTGTCATGTCTGATCCCCGCAATACCAGCCCCCGGAGAGATCCGTGGTTGACCGTGATCGGTCTGGGCGAAGACGGGCCAGAGGGTCTGTCCCCCGCCGCACGCCGCGCGTTGCAGCAGGCCGAGATCATCATGGGGCCGTCGCGCCACATGGGTCTTTTGTCTGCTGGCGATCTGGGGATCAAGGCCGAGTTGCGCGAATGGCCGGTGCCTTTTGCCCGCGGGGTCGAGGATCTGCTGGCTTTGGCGGGGCGTCAGGTCGTGGCGCTGGCCTCGGGCGATCCGTTCTGGTTCGGGGCGGGGGCCGTTCTGGCGCGCCGGTTGTCGCCGGGGGAATGGCGCGCTCTGCCCGGCCTGTCGAGCCTGTCTCTGGCAGGGTCGCGCCTTGGCTGGGGGCTGGAAAGCGTGCTGTGTCTGGGCCTGCATGCGGCGCCGCTGTCACGCCTGCGCCCGCAACTGGCCGAAGGGCGGCGCATCATCGTGACCTTACGCGATGGCGCGGCGGTGGGTGATCTGGGCCGCTACCTGTGCGATGTGGGCTTTGGCGCCTCCGAGGTGCATATCCTCGAAGCTCTGGGCGGCCCGCGCGAACGCATCCGGCAGGCCCGCGCCGATGCGCTGCCCGATGATGTGGGCCATCCGGTGGTGGTCGGACTGGAACCTGTGGGGCAGGGGATGACGCTGGCCACGGGGCGCGACGATACGCTGTTTGACAGCGACGGGGTGATGACCAAACGGCCCGTGCGCGCGCTGACCCTGTCGGCGCTGGCGCCGCGCGCAGGCGAGCATCTGTGGGACATCGGCGGGGGCTCCGGCTCGATCGCCATCGAATGGCTGATGTGCGACGCCTCGTTGAGCGCGCAAACCGTCGAGCTGCGCGCAGACCGTGCCGCCCGCATCCGCGACAACGCCACAGCGCTGGGCCAGGACCGCCTGCAGGTGATCGAAGGCCGCGCGCCCGATGTGCTGGACCGGCTCGACCGCCCCGACGTCGTGTTCATTGGCGGTGGCCTGTCCGAGCCGCTTCTGGCATGGCTGGAGACCAACCTGTCCGGCGTGCGTCTGGTGGCCAATGCGGTTACCCTAGAAAGCGAGGCGCTGCTGATGCAGGCGCAGGCGCGGCGGGGCGGGGACCTGTTGCGGATCGATCTGTCGCAGGCCGCCCCCCTTGGCCCGCGCAAAGGATGGAAGGCCGCCTACCCGGTGGTGCAATGGAGTGTGACGCTATGATCGTGGCAGGGTTCGGATTTCGCAGCGGGGCAACGGTGGACAGTCTGGCCGATGCCTACAAACGCGCCCGTCTTGGGCAGGATGCGGTGGTGCTGGCCACGGTCGAAGACAAGCTGCCGCTGCTGCAAGGGCTGGCGGGCCGCATGCAGCGCCCTGTGATCGGCGTCTCTGACCGCTTTATGATCATGCAGGACACCCCCACCCGGTCCGAGGCCGCGCTCAGCGCCCGTGGCGTGGGATCGGTGGCCGAGGCCGCAGCCCTCGCCGCCGCCGGCCCCGGTGCGCGGCTGGTGTCGACGCGGGTGATCTCCGAGGACGGGCAAGCCACCTGCGCCTTTGCCATCGGAGAGGACGAATGACCAATCGCACGCGGCGCGGAGACACGACATGACAGTGCATTTCATTGGCGCAGGCCCCGGCGCGCCGGATCTTTTGACCCTGCGCGGACGCGACCTGATCGCCGCCGCGCCCGTCTGTCTGTATGCGGGATCGCTGGTCCCCGAGGCGGTGCTGGCGCATTGTCCCGAAGGCGCGCGCATCGTGAACACCGCGCCGCTGGATCTTGACCAGATCATGCAGGAAATCGCGGATGCGCATCTGCAGGGGCTGGACGTGGCGCGGCTGCATTCGGGCGATCTGTCGGTCTGGTCGGCCATGGGCGAACAGCTTCGCCGCCTGCGCGAGATGGGCATCCCCTACGATGTAACACCGGGCGTGCCGTCCTTTGCCGCAGCCTCTGCGGCTTTGGGGGCGGAGCTGACCCTGCCGGGGCTTGCGCAATCGGTGGTGCTGACCCGCACACCGGGGCGGGCGTCTTCGATGCCCGAGGGCGAAACGCTGGGTAATTTTGCCGCCACCGGCGCGACCCTGTGCATTCACCTGTCGATCCAGAACATCGCCGCCGTGGTGGCCGACCTGACCCCTGCCTATGGCGCGGATTGTCCCGTGGCGGTGGTGTTCCGCGCGTCTTGGCCGGACCAGCGCATCATCCGCAGCACCCTGTCGGGGATCGAGGCGGCGCTTGACGCCGACATCACCCGCACCGCGCTTATTCTGGTGGGGCCTGCGCTGGCGGGCGAGGGGTTTGACGAAAGCTGTCTTTACGCCGTCGATTACGACCGCCGCTATCGTCCGCAAAGCGCGGACAGCCCTTGGTCCGACTGGACACCGGACACAAAGGAGACCCGCTGATGAGGGGAGTTTTGGTATCCGCTCCGGCCTCGGGCACCGGCAAGACCACGGTGATGCTGGGGCTGTTGCGCGCGCTGGCCGACCGCGGCCTGACGGTGCAGCCGTTCAAATCCGGCCCCGATTACATCGACCCGGCCTTTCACCGCGCGGCCTGTGGGCGGGCGTCCTTTAACCTCGACACCTGGGCGATGGATGCGGGGCTGCTTGACGCGCTCGCGTCCGAGGCCGAGGGGGCAGATTTCTGTGTCGCCGAAGGGTCCATGGGGCTCTATGACGGGGTCGCCACCGAAGGGCAGTCCGGTTTCGGCTCCAGCGCGGAAACCGCGCGGCGCATGGGCTGGCCGGTGGTTCTGGTCATCGACGTGGGCGGGCAGGCACAAAGCGCCGCCGCCACCGCACTGGGGTTCAAACAGTATATGCCGGATCTGCCCTTTGCGGGGGTGATCCTGAATCGCTGCGCCTCGCCGCGCCATGAGCGGCTGACCCGCTTGGGGATGGAACGGGCCGGCATCAATGTGCTGGGCGTGCTGCCCCGTCGTGGTGATCTGGCGCTGCCGGAACGCCATCTGGGTCTGGTGCAGGCGGTGGAACACCCCGATCTGGATGCGGCCATTGCGGGCTACGCGGATTTTCTGCGCGATCATGTGGATCTGGACGCGATTTTGGCCGCCGGAGACAGTCGGGACAAGTCCCGACCTACGCGGGCTTTGCGCCTGCCGCCCCCGCCCGCACAGCGTATCGCGCTGGCGCAGGATGCGGCGTTTTCCTTTACCTACCCGCATATCCTCAAGGGGTGGCGCGAAGCCGGGGCCGAGATCCTGCCGTTCTCGCCCCTCGCGGACGAGGCCCCCTCTGCCGAGGCCGATCTGGTCTGGTTGCCCGGCGGCTATCCCGAATTGCACGCGGGCCAGCTGGCCGCAGCCAACACCTACCGCGCCGGTTTGCAACGCCACGCGCAGACCAAACCGGTGCATGGTGAATGCGGGGGCTACATGGCGCTGGGTGCCGCGTTGATCGACAAACAGGGCGTGCGTCACCAGATGGCGGGGCTTCTGGGGCTTGTGACCTCTTACGAGAAACGCAAGTTCCACCTTGGCTATCGTCGCGCGACGCTGCAGGCAGCGATGCCGGGCTTTGCCGCAGGTCAGGCCCTGCGCGGTCATGAATTCCACTACTCGACCATTCTGGACGAGCCGGACCAGCCGCTGGCACAGGTCTGTGACGCCGACGGTAACCCCGTGCCCGAAACCGGATCGGTGAACGGCCATGTCACAGGCACCTTCTTTCACCTCATCACCGGAGAGCAGCCATGAGCGGTTTTGTGTCCTTCGTAGGCTCCGGCCCCGGCGACCCCGAATTGCTGACGCTCAAGGCCGTGGACCGTCTGCAGCGCGCCGATGCGGTGCTGTTTGACGACCTGTCGTCAGGGCCCATTCTGGACCACGCAGGGCCGCAGGCCGATCTGGTGGGCGTGGGCAAACGGGCGGGACGGCCCAGTCCGAAACAGGACCACGTCAGCCGCCTGCTGGTGGAATATGCCCAGACCGGCCAACGCGTGGTGCGCCTGAAATCCGGCGACAGCGGCGTGTTTGGCCGTCTCGAAGAAGAGCTGACCGCGCTCAAGGCCGCCGGCATCCCCTACGAGATCATCCCCGGCGTGCCCTCGGCAATTGCAGCGGCTGCGGCGGCAGGCATCCCCCTGACCCGGCGGCTGACCGCGCGGCGGGTGCAATTTGTCACCGGCCACGACGTCAAAGGCGTGCTGCCCGAGGATCTCAACATGGCGGCGCTGGCGGATGCGCAGGCCTCTACCGTGGTGTTCATGGGCAAGGGAACCTTTCCCCTGCTGGCGGAGGCACTGCAAGCCCACGGTCTGCCCGCCGACACGCCCGCGCTTCTGGCCGAGGACGTCTCCGGCCCCGATCAACGCATCACACGGACCACCGTTCAGGCGCTGGCCCAGCAGCTTTCGGCGGAGAAGGGCAGCAAGCCCGCGCTGATCCTCTACGGCCCGTTGGCCGAGGCATGAGAGGCACCCCATGATCCAAAGCGCCACCCTTGTGGGCATCGGCACGGGCAGCCCCGGCCACCTCACCCGCGCGGGCGAAGCCGCCTTGCGCAGTGCCGATCTGATCCTTGTGCCGCGCAAGGGTGCGGGCAAAGACGATCTGGCCGACATTCGTCTGCACCTGCTCGAGCAGATCGGCGTCACAGCGAAAATCGCGTTTTTCGACTACCCCACGCGCGACGAAAACCTGCCCTATCTGGAACGGGTGGCGCGCTGGCATGACGAGATCGCCCGCCGCTGGCAGCAGGCCGCAGGCCCCGCCGCCCATGTGGCGCTGCTGGTCTGGGGCGACCCGTCGTTCTACGACAGCACAATGCGGATTGCCGCGCGGCTGACGGATCAGACAAACATCCGCGTTCTGCCGGGGATCACCGCCGTGCAGGCGCTGACCGCCGCCCATGCCATTCCGCTGAACACGGTCAACGGGCGCATCCTGACCACGACGGGGCGCCGCCTGCGCGAGGACGGCTGGCCCGAGACGGCGGAAACCGTGGTCACGGTTCTGGACGGGGAATGCAGCTTTCAGTCCTTGCGGGGGCAGGGGCTGTATCTGTGGTGGGGGGCGTATCTGGGCATGCCGGAACAGATCCTCGATCACGGCCCGCTGGACGAGGTCACAGACCGCATCATCGCCACCCGCGCCGAGGCACGCGCCCGCCACGGATGGATCATGGACACCTATCTGATGCGGGCGCAGGCGGCGGAGTGATCCGCCCGCCTGCAAAGCTCATCAGGCGGCCTCGAAACTTGGCCCTTTGACGCCAAGGTCCAGCGCCTGCATCTGGTCCTCTGCCCAAAAGCGGATGTCCTGCTTGGCCACCAGCTTGCGCGCCACCGCCATGCGGCCCCGGCGTTCGTCCTCCGGCATCTCCAGCGCATGCAGCAGCGCGCTGTCCATGCTCTTGTTGCTGAACGGGTTTGTGGGCACAGCCGTCGCAAGTTCCACCGCAGCGCCTGCGAATTCCGACAGCACCAGAACGCCGTCCCCATCAGTGCGCGCGGCGCAGAATTCCTTGCACACAAGGTTCATGCCATCCGCCAGCGGGGTGATCCACGCCACATCTGCCGCGCGGTAATAAGCCACCAGATCGCGGAACGGCACGGGCCGCGAAATCAGCACCAAGGGCTGCCAGTCAAAGCTGCCAAAGCGCCCGTTGATCCGGCCTGCCATGCTTTCCAGCTCTTCCTGGATTTGCTGATAGGCGGTCATATTCGCGTTTGCCGCCACAGACACATGCATCAGCTGCACCTTGCCGCGCAGATCGGGGTTCTCTTCCAGCAGACGTTCATAAGATGCCAGCTGTTCGACACCGCCCTTGGTGTAATCGGTGCGCCCCACCGACAGGATCAGACGGCGGTCTCCCAGCTCGGCGCGGATCTCGGCCTCGCGCTTGGCGGTGACGTCGTTTTTCGCCAGCTCCTCGATGTAATCCACATCAACGCCCACGGGGCTTGCCGCCAGCTTCACCGTGCGCCCCTCATAGGCAAGCTCGGTGACCACGGATTGCTCTGACAGGGCAGAGGTCTGGTTGTTCAGCTCCGGCTTCACCTTCTCGCGCTTTTGGGTATCCACCTCCAGCAGCGAGCGCGCAGCAGAGACGAAATTGTTCACATAACGCGGGATGTGAAAGCCCACCACATCACAGGCCAGCAGCGATTCAAGGATCTCCTTGCGCCACGGCAGCACGTTGAAAATATCCGCGCCGGGAAAGGGCGTGTGGTGGAAAAAGCTGATCTTCACGTCGGGGCGCAGGGTGCGCAGATAGCCCGGCACCAGCCATAGGTTGTAGTCGTGCACCCAGACCACGGCACCGGGGGCAGCCTCTTCGGCGGCGGCCTCGGCAAAGGCCCAGTTCACCTCGCGGAAGGTCGACCAATCCACGGGGTCATAGTTATAGCGTTCCTTGAACCCGTGCAGGATCGGCCAAAAGGCTTCTTTGGACGTGATGTGGTAAAAGCTGCTCACCTGTTCCGGCGTCAGCGGCAGGCGCGAGACATTGTAAGTGCCATAAGCGTCCGAGATTTCCACCACGCGGTCGAATTCGGGGTTGGACGGATCATCGGCGTGTTTCCATGCCACCCAAGCGCCCTTGTCGAAACGGCCGAAAAAGGATTTCAGCGTGGGCACGATACCGTTGGGGGATTTGTTTTCGCGGTATTCGATCTTGCCATCCACTTCGACTTCTTCGTAGGGCTGGCGGTGGTAGACGATCACAAGATTGGAGCGGTCCTGTTCAGCAGAGGGCATGGATTATCCTTTCGGTGTGTCGTGAAGATCGAGCGCGTCAATCGCCTCGAGAATGCCTGCCGCGCCATGGGCGCGGGCGCGGTAGACGTCATCGGTCAGCTGGGCCAACAGATCGGCCTCGGAGTTGCCCACGGCCACAGCGGGAAGGCCCGACACCAGCATGGACAGATCGTTCATCGTATCGCCCGCGCACAGGGTGGTAGCGGGGTTCAGGCCCAGATGATCCACCAGACGGCGGATCGACGGGCCTTTGGACACGCCTTTGGGCAACACGTCGAAATAGCGGTTGTCCGAGATCAGCCAGTCGTGGCCCATCTCCTCGACCCGTTGCTTGGCGCTGGGGTCAAAGACATCGGGGTTCAGGTCATAGCTGACACGGTAGCGGAATGCGGTGTTCTGCAGCGTCAGCCCGGGGTGGCCGTCCAACGTGGCGCGCACCACCGCGCCCGCGTCTTTCCAGCGGGCGGCGATGTCCTCTTCCAATGCAGGGATCGGGGTCACATGGCCGTCGGCGGTGACCTCGGCAATCGTGGTGCCCACGTCGCCCACCACATATTCCGGCCATGGCAGACCCCTCTCGCGGCACATCTGCATGATGAATTCGGGATCGCGTCCGGTGACAAAGATCAGCCCGATGCTGTCGCGGTTCGCCTCGATCCAGTCGTACAGGCGCGCCCGATCTGCGTCCGTGCCACCAAGGAACGTGCCGTCAAGATCGGTGGCCAGCGTGAACCGGCGGTCGGCAATGGCGGGGCGGGGGGCGGTGTGGACGTTCATGCGTGGCCTCCGAAGGGCAGGGAATGTTGCGGCGCAGGGTGGTCGATGGACAGATCCAGCGCATAGGGTTCCGCCTCGATCGGGCGGGCCCACAGGGCGCTGAACGCCTCTTGCAGATCGGCGCCTTCGTGCAGGATGGCGTGTACGGTCTCACAGATCGGCATGGGCACCCCCACGCGTGCTGCCAGATCGGTGACAGAGACGGCGTTGACCTCGCCCTCGACCACGACATTGCGGCCCTCGAAACAGTTGGGGCGGGGGATGCCCTGACCCAGCTGATGGCCCAGCGACATGTTGCGCGAGGTGGTCGACGAACAGGTCAGCGTCAGATCGCCCGCGCCCGACAGGCCGGTGACCGTCTCGCGCCGCCCGCCCAAGGCTGTGGCCAGCAGCTTCATCTCGTCGATGCCACGGGTGATCAGCGCCGCGCGGGTGTTCTCGGCAAAGCCCGCGCCGGACATCATCCCGCAGGCGATGGCGATCACGTTCTTGACCGCGCCACCGACCTCGACCCCGACCAGATCGTCGGACACATAGGGGCGAAAGCCATGGCCAGACAGGGTCAGCGCCATCCGCGCGGCGGGGCTTTGATCCGGTTTCAGCCGGTCGTGATAGGAAAAGGCGAAGGCGACGGTGGCCGCCGTGGGATGATCCAGCGCGGTCTCGCGCGCGAATGTGGGGCCAGACACCGCGCCCACCGGATGGCCGGGCAGCTCGTCGCTGACCACCTCGGACAGCAGCAGGCCGGTGCGCCGCTCAACCCCCTTGCACGCCAGCGCCAACGGCACATCCGCAGGCAGGTGCGGCGCAATCGCCTGACACATGGCGCGCAATGTCAGTGAAGGGGTGGCAAGGATCACAGCCTGCGTGCCGGAAAGCGCCTCCGCCAGATCCGATGTCGCCGTAATCGCCTCGGGCAGATCCACACCCTGCAGGTAATCGCCGTTCTGTCCGCTGGCATTGATCGCATCCGCCTGCTCTGGTCTGCGCGCCCACAGGCGGACGTTGTGCCCGTTGCGGGCGATGACGGCGGCCAAGGCGGTCCCCCAACTGCCTGCACCAAGAACGGTGACGCTACTGTAGGGGTCGGGGGCGGGGGGCTGGATCTGATCCTTGATAGCGGGCCTCATCTGTCGTTTCCATGTCTGCGCTGACATCAACGCATGAGCATCAGCTCACACGCGTAACTAACGGACAAAGCCTTTGAGGGTTCCTTAAGGGCAGGAATTTTTCTGCATCGCGGCATCAAACGCCGCCCGCTGCCGGGCCTAGGCGGCCAAATGCCCAAAAATCCGACGAAACAAAAACATCCAAAAGTTGCAAAAAGCCCCCGCAGTCTCCTGCGAGGGCCCCTCATCTCGATAAATGCAAAATCCTCAGTGGCCGAGGATCTGGCTCAGGAACAGCTTGGTCCGGTCGCTTTGCGGGTTGTTAAAGAACGCTTCCGGCTCGTTTTGTTCAACGATCTGGCCCTGATCCATAAAGATCACGCGGTTCGCCACCTGACGGGCAAAGCCCATCTCGTGGGTCACACACAGCATGGTCATGCCTTCCTCGGCCAGCTCGATCATGGTGTCGAGCACCTCTTTGATCATCTCCGGGTCCAGCGCCGATGTGGGTTCGTCAAACAGCATCACCCGCGGCTTCATGCACAGCGAACGGGCAATCGCCACACGCTGCTGCTGACCACCGGACAACTGGCCGGGGTATTTGTTGGCCTGATCGGGGATCTTCACCTTTTCAAGGTAATGCATCGCCGTCTCGATGGCTTCTTTCTTGGGCGTCTTGCGCACCCAGATCGGCGCCAGCGTGCAGTTTTCCAGAATGGTCAGATGCGGGAACAGGTTGAAGTGCTGAAAGCACATGCCGACCTCGGACCGGATCTTGTCGATGTTCTTCAGATCGTTGGTCAGGCGCGTGCCATCCACGTCGATGGTGCCCTGCTGGTGTTCTTCCAGCGCGTTGATGCAACGGATCATGGTGGATTTGCCGGACCCCGAGGGGCCACAGATCACGATGCGTTCGCCCTGATAGACCGTCAGGTTGATGTCGCGCAGAACATGGAACGTGCCGTACCATTTGTTCATGTTGCTGATCTGGATGGCGACCTCGTCAGAGACCTGCATCTGCGATTGTGCGGTTGCGTGTTCAGTCATTGGTTAAGTCTCCTCTTACCGGTGCGACCGGTCGAGTTTGCGTTCCATATGGACGGAGTAACGGGACATGCCGAAGCAGAAGATGAAGTAGATCAGCGCGATCACCAGATAGCCGGTGTAGGCCGTGGTGGGGGTCGCCCACTCCGGGTCCTTCAGCGTGGCCAGCAGGATGCCCAACAGGTCAAAGATCGAGATGATCAGCACCAGCGTGGTGTCCTTGAACAGGCCGATAAAGGTGTTCACGATGCCGGGGATCACGGTGGTCAGCGCCTGCGGCATGATGATCAGCCGCATCTGCTGCCAGAACGACAGCCCAAGGCTCATACCGCCCTCGTACTGGCCCTTCGGGATCGCCTGCAGGCCGCCGCGAATGACCTCTGCCATATAGGCGGAGGCAAACAGGATCACACCGATCATGGCGCGCAGCAGCTTGTTGAAATCAACACCGGGCTCAAGGAAATACGGCAGCATCGCCGAGGCAAAGAACAGCACCGAGATCAGCGGGATGCCACGGACCACTTCGATGAAGATGACCGAGGAATACTTGATGATCGGCGCGTTCGACCGACGCCCCAGCGCCAGCAACATGCCAAAGGGCAGCGACACCACGATACCGGCAATGGCCACCACCAGCGTGATGGTCAGACCACCCCATTTGTTGGTTTCCACCACTTCCGTGCCCAGCGTCAGGTCGACGGCCATGGTCACCAGCGGCAGCACCGCAAACATGCCTACGACGATCACGCCCATCAGCAACGCAGGGGCAAAGGCCTGACCCACATCGCCGAACTTGCCGGAGGCCGCCAGCCACCAGCCCGCGCCCAGCACCGCCGCCACAAGGGCAGGGAACCACACACCGGCAAAGATATGGCCCAGATCGCCATTGTCCTCGACCGGCATACCGTTGAGCAGCACATAGGCCAGCAGCGGATAGCCCAGCAGCATGAAGGCCGCGACCTTGCCTTTGTGCTTGTTGATGAACACCAGCCAGCCGATGCCAATGGCCAGCAGGGCAAACAGCACATCGACGCGCCAGACTTCTTCACGCGGGTAGAAGCCGTACATGAACTGGTACCATTTGGCCTGAACATAGGGCCAGCAAGCGCCGGTCGGGTTGGGCAGGCAGGCCTCGCGCTTGAGCCCTTCGGGATCGCCAAAGGTGGCCGAGAACAGCGCAAAGTCCAGCAGCGTCCATGTCATCCAGATCAGCGCATAGGCGGTGAAGACCGTGATGATGGTCATCAGGATCGAGGTGACCGCCTTGGCCGGTGAGGAATAATCCGCCATCGAGGCAAAGATATTCCGCCACAGCCACGCGCCGACGCCGATTTCCGATTTCGGCGCAGGCAATGTGGGCGCGTCCTCGGTGCGGACATAGGCGACTTCGTGGTTGAAGGCGGGGTGATCTACAGGTCTGTCAATCATTGTTGTTTTCTCCCGACCTTACCGTTCGACCAGCTTCACGCGGTTGTTGAACCAGTTCATGAAGGACGACGTCAGCAGCGAGATCACGAGATAGACAAGGATCACGATGGCGATGATTTCAATCGCGCGGCCAACCTGGTTCAGCGTGGTGCCTGCAAAGACCGCGACCAGCTCGGGGTAGCCGATGGCTGCCGCAAGCGACGAGTTCTTGGTCAGGTTCAGATATTGCGAGGTCAGCGGCGGCACGATCACACGGAAGGCCTGCGGCAGGATGACCTTGCGCATGGCCACGCCCTTGGGCAGACCCAGTGCGCTTGCGGCCTCGGACTGGCCCTTGGGTACGGCCTGAATACCGGCGCGCACGATCTCTGCGATAAAGGCTGCGGTGTAGGTGGCCAGCGCAAGGAACAGCGCCATGAATTCCGGCGCGATATAGCTGCCCACGCCCCGCTCAAATCCGCGACGCAGCACCGGACCGTCGGAGACGAAGTTCGGCCATTCGATCGACAGCGGACGGTCCATGATGAAAAACACCACAACCGGAATACCGATGATCAGCGCGGCGGACACCAGACCCACAGGCGACGGCTGGCCGGTGGCATCTTGTTTCTTCTTGGCGTGTTTGCCGTAGAACACGGCCGCGGCGATGGCGACCAGAACCGACAGCGCCACGATGCCAAAGCCCGCGGAGGTCACAGGGTAGGGGCCATAGATGCCCTTGGCGTCGAACTGGAACAGGCCCGGGATCAGCGTCGAATAGGTGCCCCGCTGCGACGGCGCGATGATGCGCAGCACGGCGGTCCAGAAAAAGATCTGCAACAGCAGGGGGATATTGCGCAGAAGCTCGACATAGATGGTGGCAAAACCACGTAGCACAAAGTTCTGCGACAGCCGGAAGATGCCCAGCAAAAAGCCCCAGAAGGTTGCGAAAATAATACCGGCAATCGACACGATCAGCGTGTTGGCAATGCCCACGAGGAACACGTCAAACACCGTGTTCTGTCCGGGCGCATAGCCCACAAGCCATGTCCCGAAGGTCGTCAGGATCTGGATGTCGGACGGGCGGTCAAAGAACCCGAAACCGAATTCCTTGTTCTGGGCGGCAAGGTTGTCGGCAGCGTTGCCGATGGCCATCCAGATCAGCGCAAGAATGGCAACCGCCAGGATTGCCTGGAAAAAGAGAGATCGGGCCTTGGCGTCAAAGACCAGTGCGGCGAGACCGCGACGCTCTCCCGATGGCTGGCCTCCGGCGGGTGTGCCGCCTTCGCTCATCGAGCTCATGAATGTTCCCCACGTTCGTGTTATGGTTGTTTTTATAAAGAAAGGGACGGGCGAACCCGTCCCTTTCCAGATTGGTGTCGCTTAGCGGATGGGCGGTGCGTACATCAGGCCACCGTCGGTCCACAGCGAGTTCACGCCACGGTCCAGACCCAGCGGGGTTTCAACGCCCACGTTGCGCTCGTAGATTTCCGAGTAGTTGCCAACAGCTTCGATGGCTTTCTTCGCCCAGTCTGCTTCCAGACCGATCGGCGCACCGTAGTTGTTGTCACCCGCGCCCAGCAGACGCTGAACGGACGGGTTGTCAGAGGACATCATCTCTTCGGTGTTTTCCGAAGTCACGCCCAGCTCTTCGGCTTCGATCAGCGCGTTCAGAACCCAGCGCGAGATCTTCTCCCACTGCTCGTCGTCGGCACGCACGGACGGACCAAGCGGCTCTTTGGAGATGGTTTCCGGCAGCACCATGTGCTCGTCGGAGTTTGCAAGCTTCAGACGCTCGGCGGCCACACCGGAACGGTCGGTGGTGAAGACGTCGCAACGGCCTGCGCCATATGCCGCGATCACCTCGTCGGAGTTCTCCAGAGCGACCAGCTCAAAGGACATGCCGTGCTGGGTGAAGTAGTCGGTGATGTTCAGCTCGGTGGTGGTGCCGGTGTTGGTGCAGATGGTTGCGCCGTCCAGTTCCAGAGCAGAGGTCACGCCCAGCGACTTCGGCACCATCATGCCTTGGCCGTCGTAGTAGGACACGCCGGTGAAGGTGATGCCCAGATCGGTGTCACGGGTGATGGTCCATGTGGTGTTGCGCGACAGAATGTCGATTTCACCGGAGGACAGCGCGGTAAAGCGGTCCTTGGCCGAGAGCGACACATACTCAACAGCGTCGGCATCGCCCAGAACGGCGGCTGCAACGGCTTTACAGTAGTCGACGTCCAGACCGGTCCAGTTGCCGCTGTCGTCCGGTGTCGAGAAGCCGGGCAGGCCCTGGCTGACGCCGCACTTCAGCTTGCCTGCGGCCTTGACGTCGTCCAGCGTGGCTGCGCCAGCTGCACCTGCGGCCAGCACGGCGGCTGCTGCGATCGGCAGAAGGTTCGATTTCATGGTTTGCTCCCTATTAATGAAATCAGAATGCCGGAAACGGCATGGGGCACAACGTCCAGTGGATCCGCGTCTTTGACGAGATCATGTTGATTGTCCTCATTTTTGCGTTGGTTCCTCAGCATCTCCGCAAGACTATTGCGAAAACTTGCCACGTGTAAATTCCAGCGTGTCCGGGATTTTCCCCCTGACGGGCCCGCGCGGTGCTGCTTAACGCAGGGAAAGCGGGATTAACCCAGTGCAATCAGACGGTTGCAAATTTGTTGGTCGCCCGATGCGTGTGCATAATTTTTCATCACCCGAAAACTTGCCGGTCATAAACACGGGGAGTTATCCACAGCTTCCCTTGGGTAAGTGCTCGTTAGGGGTGTCTTGCCCCGATTCACTCGCCTGTAGTGGTCGACGCTGCACCGCCGCGATTGGTCAAAGCGATTCTTTGAATGTATGCCGTGGGTTGTCGGTTTTTCGCATAAGGGAGCATAGGGTCATGTCATTTCTTACAGGCGGGCAGGGGGTGGCGACGCTGCTCTTGGCGCATGGGGCCGGCGCGCCGATGGATCATCCGGTGATGGAGGCGCTGGCCCAAGCGCTGATGGCGCAAAATTTGCGCGTCATCCGGTTCGAATTCGCCTATATGGCGCAGCGGCGGGAGGGTGGACCACGGCGTCCCCCGCCAAAAATTTACCTTTTGTGCGATGAATTCCGCCGCGCGGTGGATGATCTCGCCTGCGCGGGGCCGTTGTTTATCGGCGGCAAATCCATGGGCGGGCGCGTGGCCAGCATGGTGGCGGACGATCTGGCCCGCACGGGGCAGGTGCAGGGCGCGTTGTGTTACGGCTATCCCTTTCATCCGCAGGGCAAACCCGACCGGCTGCGCACCGCGCATCTGATGGACATCGCGGCGCCGGTGCTGATCTGTCACGGCACCCGCGACCCCTTTGGCTCCCCCGAGGAGATCGCAGGCTACGGTCTGCCCCCACAGGTGCAGCTGCATTGGCTGGACGACGGGGACCATGATTTCAAACCGCGCAAACGGGTGACAGGGCAGGAACAGGGCGACCTGCTGGCCGAGGCTGCACAGGCCAGTGCGCGCTGGATTGCCGCGCAGCTGTAACCGCGCGCTGGACATTATTGGACAGCTCTGTCTAATTAATGCCATGAGCACCGCAGCTGACCCTTCTGCCCCGCGCAAACGGGGCCGCCCGCGCACCGCGCCGGACCAGTCCGAAACCCGCGCGCGGCTGATCCGCGCCGGTCTGGCCCATCTGACGGAACGCGGCTACGGCGCAACCGGCGTGGATGACATCTTGCGCGCGGCGGGCGTGCCAAAGGGCAGCTTCTACCACCACTTCGGGTCCAAGGCGGCCTTTGGCAGCGCCCTGATCGCCGCCTATGACAGCTACTTCATCACCGTGCTGGACAGCGCTTTTGACCAAACGGATCTTGCGCCGCTGGACCGGTTGCGCGCCTTCACCCGCAGGGCCGAGGACGGCATGGCGCGGCACGGTTTTCGCCGTGGCTGTCTGATCGGCAATCTGGGCCAAGAGATGCCGACACTGCCCGACAGTTTCCGCGCCGAGCTGGAACAGGTGCTCTCCGGCTGGCAGGCGCGCACCGCCGCCTGTCTGGCGCAGGCCCCGGGTGATCTGCCCCGCGCGCTGGATGCGGCGCAACTGGCCGATCTGTTCTGGACCGGGTGGGAGGGCGCGGTCCTGCGCGCCCGCATGGTGCAGGGCCCCGCGCCGCTGCGCGCCTTTGCAGGCAGTTTTTTCGCTTTGACACAGGGGGATAGCCCCCAAGGGAGGACAAGATGATCGATGCTATTGTGATCGACAAGACAGACGACACACAAACGGTGGATCTGACGCAGATCGACCCCGCTACCTTGCCCGAGCGCGATGTGACCATCGACGTGGCGTGGTCGACGCTGAACTACAAGGACGCGCTGGCCATCACCGGCAGCGCGCCGGTTGTGCGCAAATTCCCCATGGTGCCGGGCATCGACTTTGCCGGTGTGGTCCGTGACAGCAGCCACCCCGATTACAAAGCGGGCGACAAGGTCATCCTGAACGGCTGGGGCGTGGGCGAAGTGCACTGGGGCGGTCTGGCCAAACAGGCGCGGGTCAAAGGCGACTGGCTGGTGCCGCTGCCCGACGGTCTGACCATGCGTCAGGCGATGGAGATCGGCACCGCAGGCTACACCGCGATGCTCTGCGTTCAGGCGCTCGAGGCGCAGGGCGTCACCCCCGACAGCGGCCCCGTCGCCGTCACAGGCGCCGCCGGTGGTGTCGGTTCCGTGGCCACGCTGCTGCTGGCGCAGCGCGGCTACCACGTGGCCGCCGTCACAGGCCGCGCAAGCGAGGCCGATTTTCTCAAACAGCTTGGCGCGGTAGAGATCATCGACCGCGAGGAACTGTCCGGCAAGCCGCGCCCGCTGGGCAAGGAACGCTTTGCCGGTGGCGTCGATGTGGCAGGCAGCACGGTTCTGGCGAACCTTCTGTCGATGACCCGCTACGGCGGCACCGTGGCCGCCTGCGGTCTGGCCGCCGGTATGGATCTGCCCGCGTCGGTCGCCCCCTTCATCCTGCGCGGCGTCACGCTGGCAGGCATCGACAGCGTCATGTGTCCCGCGCCCAAACGCCGTGCCGCATGGCAGGCGCTCGCAGCCGAGTTGGACCTTGCAAAACTCGGCGGCCTCTCGGTCGAGGTCGCCCTGTCAGACGTCATCGCCACCGCGCCGAAATTCCTCACCGGCGACATCCGTGGCCGCGTCGTGGTCCCCGTGGCCCCCGACCTCGGCTAACACCAAAAGGGGGGCACAAAGCCCCCCCGACCTTAGGATTTCACCAACATCTTGCGCGGCAGATCGCAGAAGACCTCCGGCGGGCCATCGGCGGTGATCGCAATGGACTCCGTCGTCTCATAGCCCCAGCTGTCCATCCACAGGCCGGTCATGAAATGAAAGGTCATGCCCGGCTGCAGCTCTGTCATATCACCGCGGCGCAGCGACATCGTCCGCTCGCCCCAGTCCGGCGGGTAGCTCAGCCCGATGGAATAGCCACAGCGGTTGTCCTTCTGGATGCCACGCTTGTCCAACGCGCCAAAGAACGCCTCGGCGATGTCATGACAGGTGTTTCCGGCGCGCGCCGCCTCCAGCCCCGCGTCCATACCCTCCAGCACCGCTTTCTCTGCATCCAGAATCTCCACCGGCGGCTTGCCCAGAAAGATCGTGCGCGACAGCGGCACGTGATAGCGCTGGTAACAGCCCGCGATCTCGAAAAACGTGCCTTCGCCCGCTTTCATCGGCAGATCGTCCCACGTCAGATGCGGCGCGGCGGCATCCGGCCCCGACGGCAGCAGCGGCACAATCGCGGGGTAGTCGCCCCCATGGCCGTACCATTCGTCATAGCGCAGCCCCGCGTCATAGATCTCGGCCACGAGATCGCATTTGCGCACGCCCACATCGACCTTGTCCGCGATGCGATGGTGCATGCGCTCCACGATACGCGCCGCCTGCCGCATATACTCCAGCTCTTTGTCGGATTTGACCGCGCGCTCCCAGTTCACAAAGCCCGTCGCATCGGCAAAGCGCGCATCAGGCATCCCGTGCTGCAGCCGCTCATAGGCGCGGGCGGAAAACCAGTAGTTGTCCATCTCGACGCCGATGGTGCCCTTGGCCCAGCCCAGATCGCGCAGCCGGTCACACAGGTATTCCATCGGGTGGCAGTCTGTCGATTGCACGAAATGGTCGGGGTATCCGATCACATTGTCCCGCGACATCCACACCGTGCGATAGGCGCCTTGGGCATCCTGCAGCCGTCCGAACCAGACCGGATCGCCGGTGGGGCCGATCACCACGCATTGGTGGACATAGAACGACCAGCCGCCGTAGCCCGACACCCACGACATGTTCGACGGGTCCGACAGGATCAGCAGATCCATCCCGTGGCGTTCCATCTTTTGGCGCAGACGCGACAGGCGCAGGCGGTATTCTTCTGTGGTGTAACGCTCTGGCGTTCTTTGTAATTTGTTCATGGGGGCCTTCGCACGACAGGGGGACCCGACAAGCGGGATCGGTGCGCTCACCCTGTCGCCGCCCCAAAGCCAGAGCAAGGGGGCAGGCCGAAAAAACCACGCAGCCAGACCCCGAATGCCCGCCGCGCAGGCGTCTAGGCCAGCGACACCAGAACGCGGGCCACGCTGTCCGTGTCATAGCGCGGCTGGGCGTCCTGCGCCAAAGGCAGGCGCAGACAGTCGATGCCAAAGCGCGCGGTCACCGCCGCGCAGGCCTGCGCATCCATCGACGGATCACACAGCACATGGGTCAGCATATCGCGGGGCTGCGCCTCAGGCCCTGCATCCGCCAACAGCGGGGCCAGCAGCGCGCCCACCTGATCGGCCAGATCATGGCCGATGGCCTCGGGGTCATGCCCCAGCGAGGGCAGATAGACCTTGGGCACGTGGCGCGCGGCAATGCTGCTGCCTGTGCCCTCGGGCAGCAGGTTGGCGATCACGCTGGAATACAGACTGCCCGGCGGGTAGCACAGCACATCGGCCTCCGCGATGGCCTTGCGGTTGCGCTTGGGCAGGCTGACGCGGGTCTCGGTGGAGCCGTCGGTCAGGAACAGACGGGTGATCGGCTGCGCCAGCGGGGGGGCTTCCTTGCCGCTGATCTGGCGCTGGCCGATAACGCGACCGCCACCGGCCAGATCGGCCCCCAGATGCAGCGTCTCGTCCACAATCGCGCGCACGGTGCCGCGCACATCGACCATCTTAGACATCATGAACAACACCGGCTCCAGCGCGCGGCCCTGTGACAGATACCCGCCCGCAAGGATCAGATTGCCGATGCTGGCATAGCGATAGTCGAAATCCGCAGTCGCATGGGCCAGAAAACTGTCCAACTGGGTCTGGATCAGCGGGCGCATCGGTTTTGATATGGCAGAGATCAGCGGGTGTTTGCCACGGGCCATGCGCTCGACCTGCGTGCGCAGCTCCGCAGGGCTTCCGTCACGCGGCAGCCGGTGGCTGAACAGGGCATAGACCTGCGGCTGGCCCAGAACGCTTTCATCGGCCAGCGCCATCAGCCGTGATCGCAGATCGCCCACCGCAGGCATGTCAAAGACCTCGCGAAGCACTTTGGAACTGCCGCCGCTGTCAAAGGGCGTGATCAGGTGGACCGAGTTATGGGTGTAGGTTTTGAGCTTTCGCGCAATGCCGTTCAAGGCGCTGCCACCGCTGAAAAACAGGATGCGCGGCCCCAGATGCGGCGCGCTTGCCGCACGCGCCACACGCAAAGGGTCGGGCAGAAGGCTGTCCCGCGAAAGTCTGATCTGCACCTGTTTCATGGCCTGCGCGCGCCTTTTGTTTTGCCCCGTTATAGGCGGGCAGGGCGGCGCTGTCATCTGTCGGCGCGGGTGCGGGGCGTCATCTGTCCCAGTACCGGCGGCACAGCGCGTCGATTGCCGCATGCAGCGCCAGCGTCATGCAGGCCAGCACAATGAGGGCCGCAAACATCAGATCAATGCGCGCGCGCCCGTTGGCCAGCAACATCAGATAGCCAAGCCCTCGTGACGCGCCGACCCATTCCCCGATGATGGCCCCGATGGGGGCATAGACCGCCGCCAGCCGCAGCCCTGAGGCAAAGCCCCCCATCGCCGCAGGCACCTGTATGTGGCGCAGCATCCGCCAGCGCGACGCCCCCATCAGCCGCGCCTGTTCCACCCAGCCCGGCGGCGTGCGCAGCAAGGCGTCGTAAAAGGCCGAGGTCACCGGAAAATAGATGATCAGCAGCGCCATGGCGATCTTGGACCACAGCCCGTAGCCCAGCCAAAGCGTCAAAATCGGCGCCAGCGCAAAGACCGGCACCGCTTGCGAGAACACCAGCAGCGGGCGCAGCACTTGGCGCACGTGGCGTGATGCGGCCAGTGCCAGCGCCGTGACGGCCCCTGCGGCGGTGCCCAGCAGCAGCCCGATGATCACCTCGGCCAGCGTGACTGCCGCATGTTCCGCCAGCAGCGCGCGGCTGGCCCATAGGGTGATCGCAACCTCTGTGGGCGCGGGCAGGATGTAGCGCGGCCAACCGGTGGCCCAGACCAGCCCCTGCCACAAAAGCCCCCCCAGACAGACCAGCGCCAGCGCGCGCCACAGCCCGCTCATGCGCTGGCCATCATCAGCCGGTGCAGCCGCGCCTGAAAGCCCAGCACCTCGCCCGCGTCATAGCGCCGTGGCACAGGGGCGGCGGGTGGCGCCTTCGCCGTGATCCCCTCGCGGGTCATTACCTGCACGTCCTGTCCCAGCCGCGCGGCCTCGGCGGTGTCGTGGGTCACATGCAGCACCGTCCGCCCCGCCAGCAGCCGTGCTGTCAGATCCTGCATCTGCGTCCGCGACCGCACATCCAGCGCGGCAAAGGGTTCGTCCAGCAGCACCACGGGGCGGTCCTCCATCAAGGTGCGCGCCAAGGCGACCCGCTGCCGCTGCCCACCCGACAGCGCAGCAGGCGCGGTGCCCAGATGTGCGCGCAAGCCCACCTGATCCAGCAGATCGCGCGCCCGCGCCCGATCCGACGCCTCGCCGCGCAGCCTTGCCCCCAGCGTCACATTGTCGAGCACCGACAGCCACGGCAGCAACAGATCGCTCTGCGCCATCATCGCCACACGGCCCTGCAAGGGCAGACCGTCATCCGCCACGATCGCCCCGTCAAAGCGCACCTGCGCCGCCGAAAGCCCCGCCACCAGCCGCAACAGCGTCGACTTGCCCACGCCCGACGGCCCCAGCAGGCAACACCACCGCCCGGCCCCCAAGGTCAGCGCAAGCGGCGCGAACAGCCGCACGCCTGCGACCTCCGCCGCGCCGGTGATTTGCACCGCAGGCGCGCTCATGCGCCCGACAGCCCCATGTCCCAGAACCCGACCTCCAGCCGTGTCGCCACGCCAAAGCGCGCGCACAGCCGCGCCCAGCGGGGGCTGTCCTGCGGCGCATTCCCCAGCCGCCGCGCCACCGCACGATCGATCAGCCCGCCCACCTCGGCGCAGGTCTGCTGATACGCCGCCCCCGCATAGGTCGCGATCCAATCCGCATAAGGCCCGCCCGACGGGGCCAGCCGCGCGCCGATCTCGCCATAGCCCAGCACACAAGGCGCCAAAGCCGCCATCAGATCCAGAAAATCCCCCGAATGGCCGGCGTCCAGAACATAGCGCGTATAGGCAAGGTTCGCGGGCGCCTCCTGCGTGGCAAACAGCTCCGCCTCCGAAATCCCCAAGGCCGCGCAGGTCTCGATATGCAGGCGCATCTCCTCGTCGATCAGCGCATGGACCGTGGCCGCACAGGCGCGCATCTCCTCCAGCGTCTCGGCCTTGGTCACAGCCAAGGCCCACGCCCGCGAGAAATGCACCAAAAACACGTAATCCTGCTTGAGGTAATGCAAAAACGCGGATCTCGGCAGGCTGCCATCCCCCAAGCCTATGACAAAGTCATGGCCGGTGTAGGCGGCCCAATCAGGGCCTGCCGCCGCGCGCCACTGCGCAAACACCGCGCCATAAGGCGCATCGACCGCCGCCATCACTCGGCCCCCAGATCGCGCGCCAGATCGATCACAGGGCGCGTGCCCTCGATCAGACCGGCCTGCGACAGGAATTGCTCGAACCGGGCATAGCGGCCTGCGTCCAGCGCCTCGGGACGCAGGGCAAAGCGCGGGATCGTATCCGCCCAGGCGCGCTTGTTCAGCTCATCGCGCAGCTCGGCCGAGGTGCCGGAAAACAGCGCCCAGCTGTCCTCGGGGTGGTTCACGATATACTGGGTCGCCCGTTCCGTGGCCTGCAGGAACCGGCGCAGCTTGTCCGCGTCCATGCTGTCGGGGTTGGCCACATAGATCAGCTCGTCATAGGTGGGCACGCCATGGGCCTCGGGGTAGAAACACCGGCCTGCGACGCCCTCGATGTCCATCTGGTTCAGCTCGAAATTGCGAAAGGCCCCGATCACCGCATCCACCTGTCCCGACATCAGCGCAGGCGACAGCGACCAGTTCACATTAACCAATTCCACATCCGCCAGCGTCAGCCCGCCCTCTGCCAGCATCGCGGCCAATAGCGCCTCTTCGACACCGGCGACGGAAAACCCGATCTTGGCCCCGCGCAGATCGGCCAGCGTCTGTGGCCCGTCCTCCAACACCAGCAAACAGTTCAGCGGCGTGGCGACCAGCGTGCCCACCCGCACCAGCGGCAGCCCCTCGGCCACCTGCAAATGCAATTGCGGCTGATAGGAAATCGCCAGATCCGCGCGGCCTGCGGCGGCCATCTTGGGCGGGTCGGACGGATCGGCAGGGGCGATGATATCGACCTGCAAACCGGCCTGCTCGAAATAGCCCAGCTCCTCGGCCAGGATGATCGGCCCGTGGTCGGGGTTCACAAACCAGTCCAGCATCACGCTCAACTCGTCCGCGGCCATGGCAGGGGTGGCACAGGCCAGCGCCAGCGCGGTTGCGATATGTTTCATGTCTCTCCTCCGGTGGTGTCGCCAAGCGCGACCAAAGTGATGTTGCCGCCCCACAGCGGGGCCAAGTGCCGGGCCGCAGCAAAGGCGCGCAGACCGGACCGGCAGGCCAGAATGGCACGCTGGTCGGGGGATTGCGGGGCAGGGGGGGCTTGCGCGATCTCCTGCAGGCTGCGGCGCTGGGCATGCGGGTGGACCAGCGGCCCTTCCGAGGGGGCGCGCAAATCGATGATGTGGTCGCGGGCGTCGATCTGCGTCGCCGCGACAAAGCGCCAGATTTCCTCTGGCGCGGGCTCGGCGGCGGCGTCAAAACGAAAGCTGCTGCTGCGCAGGCTAAGCGCGTCAAAGGTCACGAATTGTCCCAGCGGGGACGGGGTGATCCCTGCCAGCACCGCCACCGCCATCTGCGCCTGCAGTGCGCCGATCATGCCCACCACGGGGCCAAGCACACCGTCACTGGCGCAGGAGCCCGCCCGCTGTGGCAGGTCGGGAAACAGCGCGCGCAGACTGGGGGCCGTGCCGCAAAAGCCGCCCACATGCCCCTCCATCCCCACGACAGAGGCGCTGATCAACGGCAGGCCCATAGCCTTGCAATGGTCCGACAGGATATAGCTGGTGGCAAAACTGTCGGCGCAGTCCAGCACCAGATCGACGCCCGCGCACAGGCTGGCCACATTGGCGGGGTCCAACGTGCGCGTGATCGGGGTGACGGTGATGTCAGGGTTCAACGCTCTGATGGCGGTGGCGGCGGTCTGCGCCTTGGGCTGGCCCACCTCTGCCTCGCGGAACAGGGTCTGGCGGTGCAGGTTGCTGCGGCTGATGTGGTCGGCATCCACCAGCCGGATCTGGCCCACACCGGCTCCGCCCAGGTATTGCAGAACCGGCGCGGCCAGCCCGCCTGCGCCGACCACCAGCACCCGCGCGCGGGCCAGCCGGTCTTGGCCCTGCTGGCCAAAGGCGGGCACGGCAATCTGTCGGGCATAGCGGGTCATGCGGTCGCGTCCAGCCATTCGCGCACACGGGTCTCGGGGCTGGGGTGCAGGGTGATGTCGGTCACGGCGGACACCACATCGGCCCCTGCGGCAAAGGCGCCCTGTGCCCGCGCGACCGACATGCCGCCGATGGCCACCAGCGGCAGATCCTTGATCAGCGATTTCCACTCGGTGACGCGCTTCAGCCCTTGCTGGTGCCATTTCATCTGCTTGAGGATCGTGGGATAGACCGGCCCGAGCGCGATATAGTCGGGCGACAGGGACCGCGCGCGGTCAAGCTCTGCATGGTCATGGGTGCTGATCCCCAGCCGCAGCCCCGCGCGCCGGATCGCGGGCAGGTCCGCCGCGTCCAGATCCTCCTGCCCTAGATGCACCCAGTCACAGCCCGCCTCGATGGCGAGCTGCCAGTGGTCGTTGATCACCAGCGTGGCCCCGTGGCTGCGCGCCAACGCCTGCGCCTGTTCGATCATGGGGCGCAACGTGTCCGGCGTGCGGTCCTTGATGCGCAGCTGCACCAGCCGCACGCCCAAGGGCAACATCCGTCGCAGCCAATCCACATCGTCAAAGATCGGGTAGAAACGCGGCAGGCTCATGACAAAAACGCCTGTCCGATCAGCGGGGTCGAGGGGGCGGCCATGTCGCGCGGCTCCATCGGGTCGGCCGCATAGGCCAGCCGCCCGCCCTCCAC
Source organism: Sagittula sp. SSi028 (assembly GCF_048553715.1). Taxonomy (NCBI): domain Bacteria; kingdom Pseudomonadati; phylum Pseudomonadota; class Alphaproteobacteria; order Rhodobacterales; family Roseobacteraceae; genus Sagittula; species Sagittula sp. SSi028. Next base: position 296,118 of record NZ_JBLZNC010000003.1, read on the forward strand.
CGCGCGGGCAAACCCCTCTGCCATGGCGGCGGGATCGCCCGCACGCGCCACGGCGGTGTTCAGCAGCACCGCGTCAAACCCCATCTCCATCGCCTGCGCCGCCTGCGAGGGCAGCCCCAGCCCCGCATCCACCACCATCGGCACGTCGGGAAACTGCGCGCGCAGACTGCGCAGGCCGTAGATGTTGGTCAGCCCCAGCCCCGTCCCGATGGGCGCGCCCCATGGCATCAGCACCTCGCAACCCGCCTGCAACAGACGCTCTGCCACCACCAGATCCTCCGTGGTGTAGGGGAACACCTCGAACCCCTCGTCACACAGGATGCGCGCGGCCTCTACCAGCGCGAAAGGATCTGGCTGCAGGGTATCCGCATGGCCGATCACCTCCAGCTTGATCCATTTCGTGCCAAACACCTCGCGCGCCATCTGCGCCGTGGTCACCGCCTCGCGCACCGAATGACAACCGGCGGTGTTGGGCAGCACCGCCACCCCCAGATCCCGCACCAAGGCCCAGAAATCCGCGCCCGCCTGATCGCCGCCCGACTCCCGCCGCAGCGACACCGTGGCAATCCCCGCACCCGACCGGCGAAACGCCTCCGCCAGCACCTGCGGCGACGGATATTGCGCCGTCCCCAACATCAGCCGCGACCCGATCTCCTTGCCGTACAGCTGCATGCTCAGCCTCCTTGCCGGGGGGCGACGATTTCCAGCCGGTCGCCGTCGTGCAACACGGCCCCCGCCCGCGCGCCCGCAGGCACAAAGCTTTCGTTCAACGCCGTCGCCACCACCGCGTCGGACTGGCCCAACAGCTCCAGAACCTCTGCCACGGTGCCTGCCGCGATCTCCTGCGGGGTGCCGTTAATCGTGATCTTCATCCATGAACTCCGGTTTTGCGTGATCCAGCGCTGCGGCCACCGCCATCTGCGCCAAGGCCGGTGCCAGCAAAAACCCATGCCGGAACAAGCCATTGAGGTAGTAGGTCTGCCCCCGCCTGCGCAGACGCGGCAGGTTGTCGGCAAAGGCGGGGCGCGCATCACAGCCGATCTCCACCAGCTCCGCCTCGCCAAAGGCGGGGTGTAGCGCATAGGCCGCGCTCAGCAGCTCCAGCACCGACCGCACGCGGGGGCGCGTGTCATGGCTTTCGATCTGCGTGGCGCCCAGCATGTAAACGCCATCACCGCGCGGCACGACATACAGCGGATAGCGCGGGTGCAGCAGCCGCACAGGCCGCGTCAACGCCAGCTCGGGACAGCGCAGAACCGCCATCTCGCCTTTGACGCCGCGCAGATCATGCAGCACATCGCGCGCCGCCAACCCCCTGCAATCAAAGGTCAAACCGCCCGCCCGTGGCGGCGTGGTGGCAAAGCACACCCCCGCCGCGACCAAGCCCGCCTGCAAACGCGCCAAAGCCGCGCGCGGGGTCAGATGCGCCTCTTGGTCGAAAAACAGCCCGCGCGAAAACCGCCCCTGCAGATCCGGCTCCAGCCCGCCCAGATCGGCGGCATCCACCACCTCGTGATCCTGCGTGCGACGGGCAAAGCGGTCCAGCTCGCGCCGGTCCCGGCCCAGCGTGACCACCAGCGTGCCGCGATGGTGCAACTCCACGCCCTGCGCCTGCCACCACGCCGCCGCCCCGCGCCCGTGGCGCAGCACCGCATCCTCGGCGGTCTCGCCCTCGCAAAACGGGGCCAACATGCCCCCCGCCCACCACGAACAGCCATGTGGTCCGGGGGCGGGCCTTGGGTCGTAGACCGTGACAGACACCCCGCGCGCCACCAATTCGGTGGCCACGCACAGCCCCGCCACACCGGCCCCGAGGACGGTGGCCTGCGTCATGTCCAGACCTCGTGGAAATGATGCACCGGCCCGTGACCGGACCCGATCCCCAAATCATCCGCCGCCGTGATGGCCCCGTGCAGCCAGTCATGGGCATGGGCCACCGCGTCCGTCAGGGCCACGCCCTTGGCCCGCTCCGCCGCAATGGCCGAGGACAGGGTGCAGCCGGTGCCATGGGTGTTGCGCGTCTCGATGCGCGGGCGCGAAAACGCGACCACCGCATCGGCCGTGACCAGACGGTCGGTGCACACGGCCCCGCTGGCGTGACCGCCCTTCATCAGCACTGCCTGCGCGCCAAGCTCACACAGCGCGCGCCCCTGTGCCACAACCTCCGCCTCTGTCTGCGCGACGGGCTGGCGCAACAGCCGCGCGGCCTCTGGCAGGTTCGGGGTCAGCAGTTCGGCCCGTGGCAACAACATCAGCGTCAGCGCTGCCTCGGCCTCGGGGTTCAGCAGCGCATCGCCGGATTTCGCCACCATCACAGGGTCCAGCACCACCGGCCCCGTGTATCCGCGCAGCGCCTGCGCCACCGCATCCACGATGGGGGCAGTGGCCAGCATGCCGATCTTGACCGCCTTGGGGGGGATGTCCGTCAGCACGGCGGCGATCTGTGCCGCCACCATTTCCGGCGTCAGGGTGCTCACCGCCGCCACGCCACAGGTGTTCTGCGCCGTGATCGCGGTGATCGCGCTGGTGCCAAAGACACCGCGCGCTGAAAAGGTCTTCAGATCCGCCTGAATGCCCGCGCCGCCACCGCTGTCCGATCCGGCAATGGTCAGGGCTGATGGCCACGCCACGCGTTTATTGGCTGTCTGGGTCGTCATATCGCTACCTCCATCGACGTAAGGAGGGAGCGCGCACACGGAATTCAGGCCTCCGTGGCAGTCAGTCTCCGTTCCCTACGCCGGTATTGTCCGGATCAGGTTCGATGGGTTAGCGCGGCTGCGCCTCTCAGCCCCAAGATGGGGCACCCCAACGGATGTTGCGCCAGAAGCTAGCCTGCCTGTCAGGGGACCACAACCTCTGAATGACTTGGCGTGCGCCGGATCAGGGCGGCAGACCGCCGCATTCGGGGGAAAAGCCTATGAAAACTCCCTGATGCGTGACGGGTCTACGATCTTGCGCTGCGGGGCAAAGAATGGGACCTTGGGTGCATCAGAACGACAATCCAACATGACGGAGAATGACGATGGGACTTGGTGATATGCTGGGCAAGGCGATGAACGCCTTTGGGGGCACCGATGAAATCATGGCAAAGATCAGCGAAAGCGGCATCGACCTGTCCGCGCTGGCCGATCTCGACGCCGAGGCCGTGACCTCCATGCTCGAAGAAAAGGGCATCGATCTGTCCATGCTCGAAGGTCTGGGCCTCTCGGTCGAGGACATCATCACCAAGGTCAAAGAACAGCTGGCCTAAGCCGCAGCCCGCGCGCGCGCCCCGAACGGGCGTCACAGGTGCTGCGGTGACTATACGCTGACGATACGACAAGGCGCGCCCGAATGCTGGCGCGCCTTTGTTTTTGGCACTGCGGGGGACGGGGCCCCATAGATGTGTGCGGTGCGTGGGGAGGGTTCAGCGATCCCGCGCCGGAGCATTGGCGCGCGGTGACGTGGCACAGGCAGGATACGGTAAAGGCTTCCTCCCACCCCCGTTCGGCGATGACGGGACATTTTAAACCTTTCGCGTCTGAGCAGGGCATGGCGCAACGAAAAAGGCCCCCGCAGATGCAGGGGCCTTCGGAAAATCGCAAGCGCGAGAGGGACTTATGCCTCTGCTGCTTCCTCTTCGCCTTCGTCCTCATCGTCCGACGCCGCCAGACCCGACGGGGCCGAGATGTTGGCGATGACAAAGTCACGGTCGATGGTCGGCTTGGCGCCTTCGGGCAGGGTCACGTCCGAGATGTGGACGATGTCGCCGATGGCCAGTTTGGACACGTCGATGGTGATTTTCTCGGGGATTTCACCTGCGGTCACAACCAGTTCCACCTCGGGGCGAACAACGGTCAGAACGCCGCCCTTCTTGATGCCGGGTGCGGATTCTTCGCCGACGAATTCGACGGGAATGAACAGGTTAACCTTCGAGGTGCGGCGCAGGCGCATCAGGTCGAAGTGCGTCGGCAGGTCCTTGACCACGTCGCGCTGAACGTCGCGGCAGATGACGCGGACGTCTTCCTGGCCTTCGACTTTCAGGTTGAAGAGGGTGGACTTGAAGCGGCCGTCCTTGAGCTTTTTCAACAGGACGTTGAAGGGCATCTGGATGGACAGGGGGTCGTTGTCGCCACCAAAGACGACGCCGGGAACCATGCCGTTGCGGCGTGCTGCACGAGCGGCGCCCTTGCCTGTCCCCGTGCGGATCTCGGCGTGAAGATCGGGAATCTCACCAGCCATTTTGTATCTCCTAAAATGATGGGGGTGCCTCCAAGGCTGTCACCCCGCGTGAAGGGTGGCCTTTAGGGGGAATCGGGGCGTTTGGCAAGGCTTATGTGGGAGAGACGGGGCCCCGGATGAAGGCTTTCGCCTTTATAGACAGGTTTCGTCACGAAACCTTTTTTGTTTACAAAGGGTTAACGAGTGCTTTGCTTGCGATGGTAGTCCATGAAATGCAGTAAGCGAATTCGGGATTGCAAACGGTAGTAGAGAGCATAGACCATTTTAGGTTTTGTGCCATAGTAATGCAGGCGGAGTTGTGTAGTCGAAGTGAATTCTTAGGGTTTCTAATTTAGACGTGCATTTGGAGCGAAGATGAATAAAGCATACCGTTGGCCTGAAGGTGATAAGTTAAACCGGAAAAGAGACGCTGATATACTTTTACGTTTTATCAAGGGGAAGTTGCGACAAAGGGAAAATGCTGGCCTGCAGAAGTCTTACGTGGTGAATTTAGACTCAGAATGGGGTAGCGGTAAGACATTCTTCCTGAATGAGTTGAAGAACTATATGAAGTCGTTGGGCCACGTTGCTGTGTATATTGATGCGTGGAAGGATGATCATTCAAATGACCCTTTTGCGGCGGTAGCGACAAAAATCAATGGGGAGTTAAAATCCATTCTTGAAGAGAAGCAGTCCTCTGCAGCCGTCGCCAAGGTGGTCGAGCCGCTTGCTAGGTCGACTATGAAGGTGGTAGGGGCGGGCTTTAAATCTGCTGCGCATCATTTCGTTGAGAAGAAAATTGGCAAGGAGGCGTTAGACTTGCTCTCGTCGCTTGGTCAAGGTGAAGTGTCGAGCTATGGTGGTCTGGAAGAAAGCGTGGGTGAATTCGTGGAAGGGGCCATCGAAGCTGCAGGCAAAGCAGCGCTTTCCTCTTTCGAAGAAGCGAAGCTAGCAAGAAGCGATTTTCGGCGCAATTTAAGCGATTTGAGTGGAGAAGTTATTGGGCTGGAGGGCGTTCAGGATCCAATTTTTGTACTTATAGATGAGTTGGATCGTTGTCGCCCCGATTACGCCGTCGAGCTTCTGGAAAGTGTGAAGCACCTTTTCTACGTTGAGAATGTTGTCTTCATCTTAGCTACAAACACCGAGCAATTAGCTTATGCTATAAGTGGCGTCTATGGGCAGGGGTTCGATGGTCGAAGGTATTTGTCACGCTTCATTGATCGAACCTATCGTTTTCAAGACGTAAAAATAGATGATTTTGTTTTATATAGCTTGGAGAGGTATGGCCTTTCGGAAAGTAGTTTTTCTTTGCCTGACGAGCTAAGCGCGCAAAACTTTCTAAGTAGGTCCTTCGAGTATTTCGGTGTGTCCTTGCGGTATATCGAGCAGGTTATGGATTATATAGCTACGTTCGTTGCGACATGGGAGGTTGAGGAAGTAAAAATTAATCTTCTGCTTCTTTTAGACCTTGCCATTAACGCGCATCCGGAAAGCGTGACAGGGCCAAAGAAGTTAAATGATAGGGAATTGCCTCTATTCGATTTTAGACGTTTTAAAAGAGAGGCGGTTGCAAAAGGCTACACATTCAATGAGATGGTTAAAGTATTCTGTCAGGTAAATTTAAAAGGTGGCGTCGTGGGCGACCCAGGCGATACATTCGTCGAATGGGCGCGGAGGCTTACCTTGCAGGAGGTTCGGTATCTTGCAGGGGGCAAAACTACTGGGCGGATGGGACACGGCCTGGCGCTGGAGTACCGACAAATGTTCGAAACGATGCAAAGTTTCGAAAACATTTCTGGTAAAGTCTAACGTTAGGGGAACTTTAGGGCGTGTGGTTTTATTTTCCCCCTGATACTACTCGCCAATTTACCCCCACTCCCCCGAAAACCCCTTTGGCACCATCAGGATATCCCGATCCACGGTGTTCACATCCGTGTGGCCGCAGAGGGCCATGGACATGTCCAGTTCTTTGTGGATGACCTCTAGCGCTTTGGTGACGCCGGCTTCGCCCATTGCTCCCAGTCCATAGACGTAGGCGCGGCCGATCCATGCGCCTTTGGCGCCCATGGCCACGGCCTTTAGCACGTCCTGGCCAGAGCGGATGCCGCTGTCGATGTGGACTTCGATCTTGTCGCCCACGGCGTCCAAGATCGGCTCCAGCGCGCGGATGGAGGAGAGGGCGCCGTCGAGTTGGCGGCCGCCGTGGTTGCTGACCACGATGGCGTCGGCGCCGACGTTACATGCCTCGAGGGCGTCGCGGGGGTCAATGATGCCTTTGATGATCAGCGGGCCGTCCCACATCTTGCGGAATTCGCGGATGCGGTCCCAATCGAGCGATTGATCAAAGCTTTGCGCGGTCCATGTGGCGAGGGAGGAGGGGTCCTCGACCCCCTTTGCGTGGCCCACGATATTGCCGAAAAAGCGCCGTTTGGTTTGCAGCATCTCAAGGCCCCAGGGCACTTTGGTCGCGAGGTTGGCCACGGATTTGACGGTGAATTTCGGCGGGGCGGAGAGGCCGTTTTTGAGGTCCTTGTGCCGCTGGCCCAGCAGTTGCAGATCGACGGTGATGACGGCGGCCGCGCATTTGGCATCCCGCGCGCGGTCAAAGAGGTTGCGCATGAAGTCGTCGTCTTTGAGCGTGTAGACCTGCATCCAGAAGGGTTTGGAGGTGTGGCTGGCCACGTCCTCGATCGAGCAGATGGACATGGTGGAGAGGCAGTAGGGCACGCCGAAGCGTTCGGCGGCGCGGGCGGCCTTGATCTCGCCATCGGCGTTTTGCATGCCGGTCAACCCGACGGGGGCGAGCGCCACGGGCATGGCGACGTCCTGCCCGATGAGCTGTGTGGCGGTGGAGCGGTTGGCCATGTCGATGGCGACGCGCTGTTTGAGGTAGATCTGTTGGAAGTCGGAGGTGTTCTCGCGGAAGGTCTGTTCGGTCCATGAGCCGGATTCACAGTAGTCGTAGAACATCTTTGGCACGCGGCGGCGGTGGATCTGTTTGAGATCGTCGATGTTGGTGATTGTGGGCATGGGTGGCTCCGTCCGATTGGTAAGGGATTGTTACCAATCGGGGTGGGTTCTGGCAAGGGTTTCGCGCTGGAGATGCAAAAAACCACGCGCCCCGGGGGGACGCGTGGTTTGAAGGTGGATGGGTTGTGGGGCGGGGTCAGGCGCTGTGGGCGCCGTCCGCGAGGGATTTGACGAAGGAGAGGATGTCGGCCGTGGGTTTGTTGTCGGCGATCTGGCTGACGATGGCGGAGCCTACGACGGTGCCGTCGGCCACGCCTGCGATGTCGCGGGCGGTCTCTGGCGTGCGGACGCCGAAGCCCACGATGACGGGGAGGTCGGAGACGGCCTTGATGCGGGCGACCTCGGGGGCGACGTCGGCGGCCTGCGCTGCGGCGGCGCCGGTGATGCCGGTGATCGAGACGTAGTAGACGAAGCCGGAGGTGTTCTGCATCACCGCGGGCAGGCGTTTGTCATCGGTGGTGGGCGTGGCGAGGCGGATGAAGTTGAGGCCGGCCTTTTGCGCGGGAATGCACAGCTCCTCGTCTTCCTCGGGGGGGAGGTCGACGATGATCAGACCGTCGATGCCGGCGGAGGACGCGTCCTTGAGGAAGGTGTCGACGCCGCGGTTGTAGATCGGGTTGTAGTAGCCCATCAGCACGATGGGGGTGGTGTCGTCGGTGGCGCGGAAGGCGCGGACCATGTCGAGCGTCTTTTGCAGCGTCATGCCCGCCTCAAGCGCGCGCTGACCGGCAAGCTGGATGGTCTCGCCGTCGGCCATGGGGTCGGTGAAGGGCAGGCCCAGTTCGATGATATCGACACCGGCGCCGGGCAGACCCTGCATCACCTCGAGCGACTTTTCCTCGTTCGGATCACCCGCCATGATATAGGCGACAAAGGCTTTTTTGCCCTCGGTGAGCAGCTGGGCGAATTTGGTTTCGATGCGGGTCATGGCTGTCTCCGGATAACGTCGTTGTTCTGTTGCCGGAAAGGATCGGGAAAATCAATGGGCCGGAGGCTGGGGCGCCGCAGTCGGGGGGCGATTGCGGTTTTCGCGCGCAGATCGCAGGCGGTCGACCTGACCGGACATGACCGCAAGCATCTGGCTTGGGGGCCCGTCCCGAAGAAGGCCCACATCCCCGCAATCACGAAGTTTTACCCAAGGTCTTGGCGAAGGCTTGCCCGCCACGGCGGCGCGGGCTAGGGGCAAAGCATGACACAAGCAGTGATGACATACCCCGACCATTTGCGCGCCACCTTGCGGCTGGGCCTGCCCCTTGTGGGAGGGCATCTGGCGCAGCTTGGCATCGGGATCACCGACACGGTGATCGTGGGCTGGTATGGCATCCCTGAACTGGCGGCGCTGGTGCTGGCCACGTCTGTTTTCTTTACCCTGTTCTTGTTCGGCTCGGGCTTTGCATGGGCCATCCTGCCGATGATCGCGACCTATGCCGCGCGCGAGGACGAGACGGGCATCCGCCGCGCCACGCGCATGGCCGTCTGGTGGTCGATCCTGTATTTCGCGCTGGTCATGCCGGTCTTGTGGTTTTCGGAGGCGGTGCTGCTGGCGCTGGGACAAACCCCCGAGATCGCCGAGATGGCGCAGACCTACCTGCGGATTGCCGGTTGGGGCATGCTGCCTGCGCTGGGTGTCATGGTGATGAAGAACTACCTCGCCGGGCTGGAGCTGACGCGGGTGGCGCTGTGGGTCACGGTCTTTGCCGCCGTGGTCAACGGCGGGCTGAATTACGTGCTGGTCTTTGGCAAGCTGGGGCTGCCGGAGATGGGCATCGCAGGGGCTGCGCTGGCGTCGCTGTTTGTGCAGGCGCTGTCGTTCCTGCTGATCACGCTGTATGCGCTGCGCCGCTTGCCCGAGCACACCTTGTTTGCGCGCTTCTACAAACCCGATTGGGAGATGTTCCGGCAGGTGTTTTCCCTTGGCCTGCCTATCGGGCTGACCACATTGGCAGAGGTTGCGCTGTTTGCAGGTGCAAGCGTTCTGATGGGCTGGCTGGGCACGGTGCCTTTGGCGGCGCATGGGGTCGCGTTGCAGATCGCCTCGGCCACCTTTGTGGTGCAGCTTGGCTTGTCCAACGCGGCCACGGTGCGCGCGGGCAATGCGCTGGGGCGCGGCGATCTGGACCATTTGCTGCGCGGCGCACGGGTCGTCACGGGGCTGAGCACCTTTATCGCCGGTCTGTCGATCCTGTTGTTCCTGACCCTGCCGGAGCCGCTGATCAGCCTGTTTGTCGCCCCGTCAGAGCCGCAGCGCGCCGCCGTGATCGCCGTGGGCACGCAGTTGATGGCCATGGCCGCGCTGTTCCAGTTGGTCGATGCGCTGCAGGTCAATTACTTGGGCATGTTGCGCGGGCTGCATGACACCAATGTGCCGATGTGGCTGGCGGCCCTGTCCTACTGGGGCGTGGGCATGCCATCGGCGCTGGTCTTTGGCTTTGTGCTGGATTGGGGCGCGGTCGGGGTCTGGATGGGACTGGTCACAGGGCTGTCGCTGGCCTGTGGGTTGCTGATCTGGCGGTTCTGGACGCAAGCAGGGGCGATTTTCGCCCGCGGGCAGGCGGTGGACTGACAGGGCAGGGCGGGCTTGCGGGCCATCGCCCTTGCGCCTTTGACGCGGGCCGCATAGAAGCGGCGCGACCTATAAACAGGAGGACGACATGGGCTTTCGGATGGGAATCGTGGGGCTGCCAAACGTGGGCAAGTCGACCCTGTTCAACGCATTGACCAAAACCGCTGCGGCGCAGGCGGCGAACTTTCCGTTCTGCACGATCGAGCCCAACGTGGGTGATGTGGCTGTGCCGGACGCGCGGTTGGACAAGCTGGCGGAGATCGCCGCCTCCAAGCAGATTATCCCGACGCGCATGACCTTTGTCGACATTGCCGGTCTGGTCAAAGGCGCCTCCAAGGGTGAGGGTCTGGGCAACCAGTTTCTGGCCAACATCCGCGAGACCGACGCCATTGCCCATGTGCTGCGCTGTTTCGAAGATGACGATGTGACCCATGTGGATGGCCGTGTCGACCCGGTAGGCGATGCCGAAACCATCGAGACCGAGCTGATCATCGCGGATATGGAATCGCTGGAGAAGCGGTTGCAGAACATCGTGCGCAAGGTGCGCGGCGGCGACAAGGAAGCGGTGCAGCAGGAGCGGCTGATGAAAGCCGCGCTGGCGGCGCTGGAAAACGGCCAGCCCGCGCGCACGGTTGAGGTGGACGAGGATGATCTCAAGCAGTGGAAGATGCTGCAGCTTCTGACCGCCAAGCCGATCCTATATGTGTGCAACGTCGACGAGGGCGATGCGGGCACCGGCAACGCGCTGTCTGCTGCGGTGGGCGAGATGGCCGCCAAGCAGGGCAATTCCCATGTGGTGATCTCGGCTAAGATCGAGGAAGAGATCTCGCAACTGGATGCAGAAGAGGCGGCGGAGTTTCTGGGCGAGCTGGGTCTGGAAGAGGCCGGTCTGGACCGTCTGATCAAGGCGGGCTACGCGCTGCTGGATCTGCAGACCTATTTCACCGTCGGCCCCAAGGAGGCCCGTGCATGGACCATCAAGCGCGGCACCGGTGCGCCGGGGGCGGCGGGCGTGATCCATGGCGATTTCGAAAAAGGCTTTATCCGCGCCGAGACCATCGCCTATGACGACTACGTCGCCTGCAACGGCGAGGCGGGCGCAAAAGAGGCGGGCAAGATGCGCGCCGAGGGCAAGGGCTACACGGTGCAGGACGGCGATGTGCTGCACTTCCTGTTCAACACCTGAGCGGGGTGGTTCGAGGCCCGGATTTCGGGTCCTGAAATGCCCATGGTAATTTTGCCATTCGGGGGTTTTTGGCTGCCACTTGACGGGTTCTGCTCTACCACCTCCGGCTACGTTATTGATTTTACGTGACCGCGAAAACGCCGCTCCGACCGGGGCGGCGTTTTGCATGGACGACGACCGCAAGCAGCTCAGCCCGAAAGAGGCGTGCATGCGGGCCATCATGGCACCGTCCGAGCATTGGGCGGATGAAGTCGCCGCGGCGCTGCATGCCGAGATGTCATGGATGGGACGGGCAACGGAAACCGCCTGGCATGACCTGCGCCGCGCCGCGCGCCGCAGCACCCCGATCAAGATCCAACCCATGCTACTCAACGGTCCGCCGGGGACCGGGAAAAGCGCATGGACGCGGTCCTCGGCCAATCGCCTCAACCTGCCGATGGGTCAGAGCGATGCGGGCGCCGGCAGTGCAGGGTTTGACATTGCGGGCGTGGAACGTGGCTGGGGAAGCTCAACGCCAGGGCGGCCGGTGAACCTGCTGCTGGATCACCGCATCGCCAACCCGATCTTCGTGGTGGACGAGATCTGCAAGGCCGGCGTCGAGAAATCCACGAGCGGGCGGGTGTTTTCGTTGACCGAGGCCATGCTCGGCCTGATGGAACCGGGCTCGGCCCACGCCTGGAATTGCCCCTATTTCCGCGTGACGTTCGACATGAGCCACTTCTCCTGGCTCTTCACTGCCAACCAGATCGACACCGTGCCCGAGCCGTTCCTGTGACGCTGCCAGATCGTCGAGGTCCACGACATCACCCCTGCGCAGTTGCACGACTTCGCCGTGCGGCGCGGGCTGGAGATGAAGCTGTCGCAGGAGGCACTGGAGGCCGTGTGTGAGGTGCTGGTAATGGCGCCCCGAATGACGGGGCGCCGGATGAGCTTGCGGGATGTCGTACGGATGCTGGAGCGGGCGGAGACACTGGAGGCACGGCCGCGGCTGCAATAAGCTTCAGCGGCGTAGGTTCTCCAGAAAAGTCCCTTCCTCCGCGCGTGGATCAAAGACGGCATATGCACTTTTTCTCGGTGCAGTACCGTGAGCAATTCGGTTATACAGATCCAAATATTCACTCCCGTGTGTAGTGGACTTGCATCACTTCTGTTCCGGTTATCTGCGAGCAATGCTCGCCATGAAGGAGACCGGATATGGCCCCCAAACACAGTGAAGATTTCAAACGTGAGGCGGTTCGGATCGCGACGCATAGTGGCCTGACACGGCGACAGGTGGCCTCAGATCTTGGAGTTGGGTTTTCGACCCTGGGCAAGTGGATGCGGGATTACTCGACCGATCCCGCTGCCGCCGAGGACGCGGATCTGCGCCGCGAGAATGAGCGATTGCGTAAAGAGAACCGTATCCTGCGGGCTTGAGCCGGATCAGCGGACAGTCCGGGGGACTGTCTGCCCGGTGAAAGGGGAGGTGTTGATAAAAGCGGCAATCCCCTGACCGGCAGGGCATTCTGAAAGAATGTCCCGAGAGGTTTCTTCGCAGGTCAAAAGCAATGAGATTTCAATTCATTGCCGAGTATCTCGGAAGTCTTTCACGCGCGCACCTGTGCCGACTTATGCAGGTTACGGACCGTGGGTTACGGGCGTGGCGCAGCAGACCGACCTCACATCGCCAGCGGCGCGACATGATCCTCCTGGCACACATCCGCGAACAACACCGGCTCAGCTTGGGCAGCTATGGCCGCCCGCGCATGACGCAGGAATTAAACGAATTGGGCATTCATGTAGGGCAACCATTGCCCGGCAGGCGATTTGGTGAAGCCAAATCTGCCGAGAGGGAGACAGTGATCACAGCTTCAACATCGCCCCGAACCGACTGAGCCAGGATTTCACGGCGACGGCGCCAAACCAGAAATGGGCTGGCCCCTCTCGGGACATTTCCTGCGGAATGCCCTGCCGCAATGGGACGCCATTCAGCGCTGGACGGCAAATCACCCGTGGCCTTCAAAAAGATCGCCGCCTAAAATGAGCAACACACCGGAACAAAAACGGTGCAAGTCTACTCGACGCTCACGTGAAGCAAGGTAAGGAAGAGCTTAGGCCCATCTGTACACGCTTTGGTCTGGATATTGACTCCATCGTTTCCCACAGGATTAGCACCGCAAGCATTGATGCCAAGGCTACCGAACTTGCCGCCGAAGTGAAGGCGTTAGAGGCCGAGCACGCTGACGAGTTTACCGAGGGCACGGACTTTGCCGCGCTCACCAGCGTCCCTTCTCTACGCAAGGTCCAACAATATCTCGCTGATAAACTGGAGGCCTTGCAGGAAACTCTGTCCGCGCCGCAGCGCCGGTTTCAGCGCTACCTCCAGACCCTTTCGGATATCAATAAGAAGATGGAAGAGGTCATGGGGGAAGATGAGAGCCCCAAGCCCGGAACCATCAAGAACTTGGAGGCCCGTAACCGCTACATTGAGGAAGACCTGCAGGCGCAACTTGATACCCGTTATTCCGACCGCGATGATCTCGCGCGTTCGATTTTCACCTCCAAGGAAAAGGTGCGCTCTTTCTACGAAGGCCTGAAATCCAGCGTCGAAGAGAAGCTGGAAACGGTAAGTTCGGAGGCATTCGATGTGTCGATCGACGCGTCATTTGTTCCGTCGCACGAATTTCCGCGGCGCTTTCTGGCACTCGTGACCCAGACGGCGCGCGGGCCGTTTCGCGGTACTGTAGAGAGGCGCAGCGATCTGGAAAAGCGCATGGTAGAGGTGAACTGGAATGATGTTGAAACCATACTAAGCTTTGCCAAGACCATCATTGCCGACGTCAAAGCGGAAGATATCTCGAAACAGGTCAAGGAAGTAAAGAGTTTCTACGATCTGCTTTTCTCATTGGAATATTTCGAGCTGCGTTATGAGCTTCGATTGGGCGGAAAAAACCTGGACCAGCTTTCGCCAGGTGAAAAAAGGTCTATTGCTGCTGGTGTTCTACCTGCATCTCGACAGAGAAAAAACACTGCTAATTATCGACCAGCCGGAAGACAACCTCGACAATGACAGCATCTTTACCGTGCTCGCGCGTTGCATTCGCGAGGCTAAGAAATCTCGGCAGGTGGTATTGGTCACTCACAACCCGAATCTTGCCGTCGGGGCCGACGCTGAGCAAATTCTTTAGGCGACGCTCGACAAGGCCGACAACTACAAATTTACCTATGAAAGTGGTTCGATTGAAAACCCGCGTATCAATGATGCCATCGTCAAAATTCTGGAGGGCTCCAAACCCGCATTCGTTCAACGAAGACTGAAATACCAGATAAAATAGAGTGCCCTCGTAAAAGCATTGATTTGATGCTTCCAAGAATTTCCGCGTTGTAACGGTGCTGCGGCATCAGCGCGACATCGCCGCATGTCTGCTTCCCGGCCCCATTGTCGGGTGGCTCCATCCGGTGGCGTGATCCCGGTGCAATGTCCGCTTCCATGTACTGATGAGGGCGAATTCGCACCCGCAGAGAAGGTCTGCTTCCCGACGGTCTTTGCAATCGATGTGGAACTGAGGTCTGCAGCCAACGTTTGGCAAGGCAACATATGCGACCAACACGTTTTGCGGACACGCCCATATTTTGGGTCAGAACTTATCTGGAGTGTGGAGCTTTTTGTGTAGCAAAATGTGTAGCAATCGCTAAGTGCAGAACTCAGTATTTTTGAGTGGCTGCAAAAATAACAACCGTTTTCAATAACTTATCTAAGTTTTTTTGGAATGGTGCCCGGGGGCGGAATCGAACCACCGACACGAGGATTTTCAATTTTCATCCTGGATGGCTTGGATTTGTCTGGGCAAATCGGAACCATCTGAAAAGCCTCCAAATTCTCGATGCTCCTGGTGTGCTTATTGTCGATCAGTGTCTGGAAAATCCCGGAACGTTCCGGCACACATTACACACAAATTACACTTTATTAATCTCGACAGACTTGTTTTGTTCTTGAGTAGAACAGCGTCACAAATCGCGCGCCTTTCGCGGCGCTTTCATAAAGAAGTTCTGTGATGATTGTGGGAATAGTGGATCGTCGGGCTGCCACGGGAGTTCATCGTGCAGGCATGGGCTGGTCTGGCAAGTTGCGACGCGCTCGTCCATCCCTTTGCCAGGAATTGCGTAAACGATTTATTATTTGAGGCCGGTCCCATAGGTGGGAGAGTCCGTTTTTTGGGTTGCGCCACAGTGCCTGTGAGAGAGTTGCAGAATAACTTAACAGCTACAGGGCCTCGTCGAGTAAAGTGCCGCCAGCAAAATTAATTCTGCCGACGCCCCGCAAACCCTCGACGAAGTGACGCCTGAAATTTGTTTTGCTCATGAGGTCGCGAACTTCTTGGCCGAAGTCGTTGCGGGCTCCGAACACACGCTTCTTGCCTTCTAGTCTGGGCTCATAGAATTCAGGGAACACACCGTCTCTTGCCATATAGTAGACCGTCTCAGCATCCGCGAATTCATCTTCTGTGAGTCCGCACACGATGGCTTCATGAACTTTGGCTTCGTCGCGCATGCTTTGCAGCATCGCGGCGCGGTCGAGTTTGAAATATTCTGTTCCTAGATCATCGGCCTTTTTACGTGGCGGGTGCAGTTTGTCCCATTGCTTAAGTAGCCAATCCGCCTTGGCGTCCGAGAGATGAGTCAAGTCCGTCTCGATGCCAAGAAGGCCAGAAAGCCCACGGGTTTCTTGAATTTTGTCGAGTGCAATACTGAACTGCCTGTTGCCTAGTCCGAACCGCTTTTTGATCCTGCGCTTGCATTCGTCGAATTCTGCCGATGCCCAATTCTCTCGCTTTGGGAGCATTACGGCAATTTCCGATAGATCACGGCGAGAGCATTGAGTTGTTCTTGTACCCGTCCGCCATTCGTCACACAGCGAATACGAACGATTTTTTAGGTTCTTTAGCACTTCCTGTAACTTGCCAAGGCTCTCCCGGATGACGGCAATGTTTGCAAGGGCCTTCCCCTCCATGCTGCGCTGTCCATCGCGGTTTTCGTGGAAGCGAAGCTCCTGTCCATCGTCGTCAATCTGGGCGAGGCTGTCGACGTAGGGTCGAAGCGCCGACAATCGCTCTCGGAAAAGCTCGTCGGGCATGACTTTCGATTCAAGGAAGGCCAGATGTGACGCGATATCGTGGTTTTTCGGATGGCCGTCGCTCACTATGTTTGCCCGGACCAACTCCCCGATCACCAGCTTGAGGGTGAGTTCTATAGCGTGGCGTCCGTTGTAGAGTATTGGCAAAACCAGCGTATCGCGTTTCTCGTACATGCGCTTCTCTAGAACCGCCGCAGCCAACTCTATCGCCGCCTCAATGTATCCATCGGCGTAGTTCTCTTCATCGCCTTGACGACCGATGCAGGCGTTCCATTCGGTATCGTCGATAAGATCAAAGAATAGGTCAGGCTGTGCCATGGGCAGTCGATGTCCAGTTTGGGAAAGTCATTCAATATCAGCCGTTACATCACGCATTGTGGCGTGGACTTATTTATCTTTAGGATTCCAATAAAGCGAAACCGCTTTATGTCTAACGCCGAAGTCCAGACCTGAGCACTCGTGCTTGTGAGTAGAAACGAATGATAGAGGGTTTTCGTCTTCGCCGTCAGAAGTACTGACGTCCGGATTTCGGGTTACTAACTCTTCCCGCCACTTGGACACTACGACCATTGGATTCTGGACAAAGCAATAGATCAAGACGTCTCCTTGATCTTGCCCATAGTTGCCCGTCGAGTACCGGGTAGATAACTGTTGAAAGCCCTTGTCTAACCAAGAATAGCTGCTGTGAATTTTAGCTTCCGCCAGCCATAAAAAGTCGTCACGCTCTTCAACGACAATGTCGCAATGCCCCCCGACAGAGGCGTTGTGTACAGCCTTCACACCGCCTATCTTGAGCATACTGCAGACTTGAACAGTCAGACCATCTTCATCGTCATCTTGCTTCTTTTCGCGGTGTTTCACCAGTTCACTACAGGCGAAGTCAACAAGTCTTCTGACCGCTCGCACACGACCATCGTGATCTTGCGCATAGACAAAATCTATACCAGCTTCCTGCGCCGTTCCTAAAAACGGGGCTTTGAGCGCGGCGAGAGCGTCCGGGGTGATCGTCATGAGACCGGCACCTCAAACAGATCGCTGTCCAATTCGAAGAAGGGCACAACCCGTTCAGATGCGCCTACGACATCCTCGTTTGTCAACGGATGCAGGACCGTATCGACATCCAGCGCGCGTTGGAATTCTTCAGGACTAAGCGGATGCCGCGTGCCGTCATCATCTACGCATTCCGCTGAGGCGCGGAAGATCGCGTATTCGGACTGCACCAAGATCGCCAAAGCCGCGATCACATCCTTGGTCAGTTCGTCCCTTCCCAGAAGCTCTAGGAGGCCGCGGACGCGTAGGGTTTGCTCTGGGTTCACCTTGCCCCCACTGACAGCGTCGACGATTTGTAGGGCCGTCTGAGCCGCTTCTGTACCCACCCAGTGTTCGTTGATGGCTGACTTAAGCTCAGCGACGGTGCGGACGCCTTTTTGCTCACCCGTATCGATGTCCAGCGGAGGGAGGCTGTTGACGACCTTCATCGTCTCAAGGCTGACGGTGATCACGCGTAGGAACAGCTCCAGCGGATATTTGGGGTCGCCGACCGTCTCGTTGGCGTAGTCGTTGGCGTCGTTGACGATGCCGCTTTTCTTGTCGGTCTTCACGACCTGCCGTTCCATCACCCATTCCAACGCGGGCTTGCCGTTGACGACGTAATCATAGGCTTCCAGCGGTATGTTCTGGAGCGTGATGTTGTCGTTGTAGATGACGGTCGTGAGGTCCTTTTCCTTGCCCGTGCCGCCCCACTTCCATTTGTTGGTGTGCTTGACACGGTAGAAGGCGACGGGGTCGTTCTGGGCCTCTGGGATAAGCCGGTGGTCGCCTTCTTTGAAGGTGACCATATACGGTTTAACGCTTTCGAAGTTCACATGCAGATTGCCCAGCGCGCGGCCTGCATCGCGGAAGGCGGCGAAATCTTCGAAGGTCCTGACCGCCGGGATGCGGGGGAGCTGTTTGACAAGATTGTTCTTGAAACGCTCGCGGTACTCCGGCGAGTGCAGGAGGCCGTAGATATAGTAGAACAGGTCCTCTTTGCTGATCTCTTGTCCCGGATAGGCGGCATGGAAATGGGAAAGGCCTTCGTCTGTGATGGCGTCGCGGCGCTGCAAGTTGCCATCAGGATCATCAGTCGAGAAGAGACCTTCTTCAGGTTCTCTTTCTTCGAAAAGATAAAGAGGGAAGCACTGGCTGTTGTAGTGAAATTTGTGCTCGGTCATCCGATCACTCATCAGCGCGCTGAAGTGCTTTGCCTCACCGATACCCGTCAGACAGATTGTTCTGTTTTGGGCTGAGGGTGCAGGGTACAGCTCTCGCATCTGGTAGATGCTGTTGTTGAATTGCCTGTCAAAGTACATCCATTGAGGTTGAAACGGACGGTACAGTATCGGCACAATCCGTTCTTCGGAGAACTCACCTCGCCTGCGTTTTTTGAGGTCCGCCCGAAGCGTTCCGTCCCAGCTAATCAGTTTCGTATCGGTGCTCGCTGTGAAACCATCTGGGTCGAAGGCAAGACGATCAACTTCATCGTTGTAGAAATCAATCATTTGACCCATCTTTGCTGAGACCGTATCGGCGGATGAGTTGATGCACCAATAGTCTCTGTTGGTTTTCACACCGCTAGAATAGTTTCCAAAAATTGCCCCTACGGCCCCTTTGATCTTGCTTCCAATGTTGACGCCAAGCTCAAAACTTGGATCGCGTTGGTTCAACCAATCATTCTCCCTATTTGGGACAATTTCGGACCATAGGCTTTTCTCACCTATCCCATTTATTGAAGCGAATTCCCGTGTGATTTGAAGTTTCTGTTTTTGGTCGAGATAATCGTCCACAGCATAGAAGCGTATCCGACCGGCAGGTTCGCGTTGAGGCTGTTTGGCCAGAACAGTTATCGCAATCGGGGAGCGGCTACCCGAAAGGAAGATTTTACCGCCCTCCCGACGCGAGGTTTCACCCTCAGTTCTTTGGTTTCCTCTAAGGTGAAATATCGAAATTTCAGTGAAATCCTCGACCAAGCACTGACGCATCCCGTCCATGGCGTTGCCATCGACCCAACCCGCATCCGTGACAAAGGCGATTACTCCTGCGTCTCCCAAGCGATCAGTTGCCCAACGAAATGCTCTAATGTAACTGTTTTTTAGAGCAGTTTTGAGTTTGGCTTTTGATTTCGCTGCATATGTTTGGGCAATTTTTGAATCTAGATTAGCGTAATCGATGTTTGATGCTTCATCGTTATCATCGCGTTGCCCGCCTGAGTACGGAGGGTTCCCAACGATCACACGGATATCCAGCTCTTTCTGACGGGTGCGGCGCTCAGAGTTATCAGGGAGCAGTTTCGCGATCATGTCGCGCTCTTGCTCGTACATCTGGAATGTATCGGTAAGCAGGATGCCCTTGAACGGCTCATATGGCGCGTCCTTGTTCAGCTCCCCTTGAGCCAGCTCGTGATAGACCGTCTCGATGTTTACGGCGGCGATGTAATAGGCCAGCAACACGATCTCGTTGGCGTGAATCTCGTGCTTGTATTTGCGCTCCAGTTCTTCCGGCGCGATCAGGCCAGATTGCAGCAAGCGGGTGATGAAGGTGCCGGTCCCGGTGAAGGGGTCAAGGATGTGGACGCCTTGCGACCCAAGCGTTTGCCCAAACTGGGCCTTCAGCACGTCGTTGACCGAATGCAGGATGAAGTCGACCACCTCAACAGGTGTGTAGACGATGCCAAGGCGTTGGGTGAGGACGGGGAAGGCCCCTTTGAAGAAGCTGTCGTAGAGCTTCAGGATCAGCTCTTGCCGCCCGTTTGCCGTGACCACGTCCGCCGCGCGGCGTTGGACGCTGGCGTAGAACTTCTGAAGGCTTTCTGACTCCTTGGACAGGTTGTGCTGATCAAGCTGGCCCAGCACGATCTCCATCGCGCGAGAAACGGGGTTTTCCTTGGTGAACTCGCTGGATTTGAAGAGTGCGTCGAAGACCGGTTTTGTGATGAGGTGCTGGGCGAGCATTTCAATCGCTTCGTCTTCGGTGATCTCGGGGTTCAGGTCGTCCTGAAGTTCGGCAAGGAAGGCGAGGAAGGCTTCGCGTTCCGGTCCCTCCTGCGCGACAATGGTCTTAATGCGGGTGATGTGGGTCTGGGCGATCTTTGCGATGTCCTTTGCCCATTTGTCCCAGTATTCCCGGGTTCCGCATTTCTCGACGATCTTCGCCATGATGGCGCGGGTAAACTCGTCAAAGACAAAGGCCTGTTGCGCGTCAGAGTCATCTGTACGGCGGGGCGCTGGGCCTTCCTTGCCTATCTCGGAACCCGGCTTGCTGCGCTTCTGCTTATTCGTGTCAAAGTCGTCGACGACCGCCGTCAGTTCTTTCAGCTCGCTCTCCGAGGAAATGCTAATCAGCTCCACCTTATCGCTGATATCCTCGCCCAGCTCCGCTTGGTTGATACGTGCGTCCAGACGCTCGTCGTGGGCGCGTAGGGCGTTGAGGATTTGCCAGACGACCTTGTAGCGCTCATTGTCGTTAAGTGCGTCCTCTGGCTTCGTATTGGGCGGAATGGCGACGGGCAGGATCACATAGCCCAGCTTCTTCCCCTCAGCGCGCCGCATAACGCGGCCTACAGACTGGACAACGTCGATCTGGCTCTTGCGAGGGTGCATGAACATGATCGCGTCCAGAGCGGGCACGTCGACACCCTCAGAGAGCACCTTGGCATTCGTAAGGATGCGGCACGTGTTGTCTCCCGCGTCCGCCTTTAACCAGTTGAGCAATTCCTCACGCGAGCTGGCGTTGTAGCTGCCGTCAATATGGCGAACTTCGGTGCTTAGATGGCGGTCGTCGTCGATCAGATCATTGCCAACGTATTCGTCGACTACCTGCGTGAACTCATCTTCGATGATCTCGGATTTCTTGATGCTTTGGCAGAAGGCCAGAGCACGCTTCATCGGGCGCGGGTCAAACTCCAAATCCTTCGCGAGGTCGCTTTTCGTCAGAGCCTTATAGCACCCGATGATCTTCGTCGCGTCGTCCAGTGTAAGTTCTGGGCCGTCCTTGAGGCGGTTCTGGATCGTCTGCGATACCAAGCCTTCATCAACGGCAAGGACGACCACCTTGTAATCTGTCAGAAGTTGGTTCTCGACGGCCCAACCGAAGCCACGATGGAACAGGTCTTTGCCGAACTTATCCTCATCATCCATGGACGCCAGACGGGCGTCGTAGTCGTCTGCTTTGCGTTTGGCTGTATCCGCGAAGATGCGCGGCGTCGCGGTCATGTAGAGGCGTTTTTTAGCCGCGACGTAGGCGTTGTCGTGGATGCGGACAAAGGTACTGTCGTCTTCGTCCTTGAGCGTTACGCCCGTCGTACGATGCGCCTCGTCACAAATGACCAAATCAAACTCTGGCAGGTCGTGGTTCTTCTGGGCGCGGGTGAGAACGTCAATCGAATGATATGTAGAAAACACCACTGTCATTTGATCCGATGGCGCGGATAGGACCTGACGGGCCAGCTTCTCGGGGTCTGTCGTCGCAGGAAACGCCAGATCATGCACGTTCAGATCAAGGCTGTCTGCGTCGGCTCTGCGCCCCACTTTCGTATCCGAACAGGCGGAGAATGCGGTGAACGGATTCTCGCTATCATTCTTCCATTCTCGGACCGTTTGCGACATCAAAGCAAGCGAAGGAACCATGAACAGAACGCGCTTTCCCGGTCCCGCGAGAGTTTCCGCTATTCGTAGCCCTGTGAAGGTCTTCCCCGTACCGCAAGCCATGATCAGCTTGCCGCGATCTGCCGTTTCCAGCCCAGTCTGGACTTCGCGAAGCGCGTCTCTCTGGTGGTCTCGAAGCTGCTTTTTAGGCGCTAGGCTAACCGTACCAGAGCGGATGAATTGTGACCAATCAATGCGGCTTGCCTCAAGTTCTGCGACACTGATCCTGTTCCATTCCTTGGAAAGCTTGTCCAAAGTTTCCTGCGTATTGCGCCCAAGCTCTTTGTGCGTGGTGTCTGCGATGACCAACCGGGTAAAGAGGTCATTCGATGATGCGGATATGAAACTGTCGATATCGGGTTTTTGGATGGTTTGGTTAGGGGCGTAGAACTTGCATTGGATAGCAGCAAAACCAGACCCGTCGGACAATGTACCAACGAGATCAATGCCAGTGTCAGTGTTGCTCCATCCCCGCGATGCCGCCCAATCTGCAAACGGCTCAACCTTTGAATAGTATTGGCGTTGAGTATCGTCGTTTTCCATAAACACGCGAATGAGGCGTTCAAAATAGTCACCCTTTTCACGCTCGGTCCGCGCGGATGCGCGGTACTCTTCTAAAATGTCTTGAAGAAGCACCCGTCATTATCCTGTTTACTGGTTTTGTTCTTCCGACTAACTGTCGGTTAGGGAACCCTAGCGAGTGCTGGGCATACCGTCCACCGCCGCGTCTGCCTCGATCTCGTCTCGCTCCCACATCAGCCCGAACTCCTGGGTCCAGTCGCGGATTTCCAGTAGTTCGACAAGCTGCGCGTGGGTTAGATCGTTATTTTTCCGGCCATGTGCGAGGGTCTACCCTCTTCCAAGTAAACGCGCTCTAGCGGTCAGTAGAGGGGGACGGACGTCGTCGCTTTTACAGCTTGGTCACTCCAGCAATCTTTACGCTGACGTCCCTATTCCTTCCCAAAATCAAGCCTTTCCAGCAAAAGCTCCAACTTTGCGTCGAGGTCTTTGCTCTTGCCAGCATTGCGGATCAACTCGCGCTGTCTCGCCAGTGGGATTTGACCATAGCTGGATAATGTCGTCACAACGCTTTCATGGCCAAGATTCTGGCTAAATGCTTTAAATTCTTCAGGTGTCCGGCACGTGAGGTACGCGTACTCAACGACAGTATTTCGCACCCTGTGAGGGGTGAAATAGGGGAGATCGGCAGCGGCAAATGCGCGTTTGAATATCTGACGAATAGGCTGGGAGTTGGACCACACTTGGCGCTTGATACCGTCAACAACTGGTCCTTTGTGCGGGTCAATCCGCTGTAGAGTTTGAGGGAAAAGCGGATCATCAGCCTGCCACCGGAGATCGTCGCGCAAGTAGCGGACCCATGAAAACAGAGCGTCTTCAATTTCAGGCCCAAGCGGCAACAAAACGGACTCTATCAGCTTGCTGTTCTTGGTTCGGACGGTCTTGGGGTCTTGGACGATCATCTGCCGGTCGATGTCGACATGGCCTAGCAGCAAGGAGGCGGCTGCGTTGTCGCGGATACCGGTCATCATGAGAAGAGCGAATACGGCACGATCACGCTGTTCCAGAATGGTCTTCGAAGGCATCGATTCCAATGCGCGTTTCAATTGATCCATGGTCGGTGAGGGCTTCGAAGGCGAAGTAGTCGCCGCGCGTATGTCTTTTTCGGAGAGGTTGAAGTAGGCGATGGCGTTGGTGTCGATCTTGGACTTGAACCCCGGCTGCACCGACAGCCACCGGAAGAACCGTTGCACCGCTTTCAAAGTCGAAAGAACGGTTGAGTTTCCGAGGCGTTTGCTTTCGTCAGCAGGGGAGGACATTGCCGCCCTGAAGCCTTTCGCCTGATCGCGATTGAAGCGGCCAAAGTCGCAAAAACCAGTGTGCTCCTCGAAGCGCAGGATCGCCTTTTCTACCCCGCGCACGGTGGCTTCGGACTTTTGATCCGCTTCGCGTAGGAACTCAGCGTAGTCACGCTTGATCCGCTCATTTTCCGCGTTGAACTTGTCCATTTTCGTCTTGCTCCTTTGAGTCACCATCCAAGAGAGGAATGCTGCTCCCCTTTAGGCTTGGCGTCCGCCTTTGGACTGCACCGAATGACGCGGTGTATTCTGGCAGTCGTGAAGCGCTTCCTGCTCGGCAGATTTTTCTGCCACACGTGCAGCACACCCCAACCAGACGAACCGTTTTCTCATTGAGATCGGCAATGTGGACGGAGCCCAGAATTGGCAGGCGTGGTGCACGGCATGAAAGGCAGTACATCTCGTCCGGGCCACACTTTTGCTTCCTGCCTATGGCACGGACGTCCAGATATCTGCGAAGCTCTGCGCCGTGGATCAGGGTTGGGTTCTGGCCATCAATCGAACCCAACCCGTTCTTGAGCCAACGGCGCACAGTGTGAACGTGTACTTCGAGTAGAGTCGCGACTTCGGGCACCGAGTAGGTGCGTCGGATGCGGATGCGCCTACGGTCCGGGTTCTTGGCTCCCGGCATCGTCTCGGCCCTAGTCGCTCGCCCGGATTTCCCGACCGCCGGTCCCGGCGAGACGAGGCGCAGCAGCGATCCAGGACTGCAAGTCTTCGAGAAAGTAGAAGGCGCGACCGCCAAGCAAAACGTACTGCGGGCCTTGGCCTTTCATTGCCCAATCCGCGAGCGTTTTGGGTGAACAGCCAAGGTAACGGGCGGCGTTTTTGCGGTCCATCCGTCCGTCCGGGTGGACAAATACGCGCTGGGTGTCGGTGTCGATTTTCATGGTTTGTTTCCTTGCTCAATGGATTTTGCCAGTAGGTACAAGGAAAGAAGAGCAAGACGTGTATTGAAACTCAATACGTAACGTGCAAAATGGATCATGACGGAACGTTTCGACACGAGGACATCATGGCAATCAAGGCTCCCAAAGGTGCAGGTTCCAAACTGGGAAGGACCGAGACGGTATCGATTCGGCTCGATCCACGCCTGAATTATCTGTGTGAGTTGGCTGCTCGGTCTCAACGGCGAACCAAGTCTTCATTCATTGAAGCGACTTTGGCCGAACACATTCAGACGCAGGTCATCAACAAGTGGCGCAACTCGGATTTTGATGAGCCAAGTACTTTCGGAGAACGCGCGGATGTACTTTGGCACGTCCGCGAGAGCCAGCGTTTGGTATCACTCGGAATCGTCGCTCCGGAGCTGCTGACCTTCGAAGAGCAACACATTTGGGCGCTGATCGAAGAGAATGGGCATTTTTGGCGAGGTCGTTGGCGTGGGGACGAATGGGATTTCGACATCAGTTTGGACGCCATCGTCAGAGAGCGGGTCGACGAATATTGGGAGGACCTAGTCGCGGTCGCGATGGGGGAAAAGAAGCCACACGTCCTTCCCGGTGTAGGTACGCCGCCATCCAGTAGAGACATCGACGACGAGATTCCTTTCTAGAGGTGCATTGAAATGGCTATTCGCTTCTCCAAGCTCACACGTCCTGCGATCCGTTCTCTGAAGTCGGGGACTTCCATTTCGGAACACGGGATCACCTTTCGACGGGATGGCAACGGCGACGGCGTCTATTCGGTCAACATCATGGTCGACCGTCGGCGAATTCATCGCGTGATCGGACGAGAGTCCGAGGGTGTGACGAGGCAGCAGGCGGAGGACTTTATCGCCCAAGCCAGAACTGATGCAAGGCGTCAGCGTTTGGAGTTGCCCGAAGGGCGTAAGACACAAATGAGCTTTGAAGAAGCCGCAGACCGATATGTTCAGAGGCTTCGGGATAGCGATGGAAAAAACATCGACATCAAAAAGCGTCAACTTAGGCAACATTTGGTTCCGTTCCTAGCAGCAAAGCCATTGAGTGCGATAGAGTCCTTCGACATTGAGCGCTACAAAAAGGCGCGCCGAACTGCTGGCGCGGCCAAGGCGACGGTTAATCGGGAATTGGCCACACTATCCCATCTTCTTAACCAAGCGGTTGAATGGAAGTGGATCAAAAGCAAGTCGGTTAAGATTGTTCGCTTCAAAGAGGACAATCAACGGATCGTCTATCTATCTCATGAGCAATGCGTTGCACTTCTGAAAGCAGCGGCGGCGGATCACAATGAAAACGTACACGCTTTTGTCATGGTTGGGCTTAACACGGGGATGCGCCACGCGGAAATCCTCGCGATCCGCAGAGAAGACGTCGACATCGCGAAGCGAGTGATCTGGGTTCCGCAGGCCAAGGCAGGCTCACGCGAACAACCGATCACGCGTGAGTTGGCTGACTATCTAGAGAACAGAATGCGCATGCTTCCTCCCGGTTGCGAATGGGTTTTTCCTTCTCCAGGAAGCGCCACAGGCCACGTCCACACCATTCGCAAGGCCTTTCGTCGCTCTGCTGAACGCGCTGGGCTGGACCCGGATCAAATTACGCCTCACACGCTTCGCCATACGGCGGTGACGCATCTGGTTCAGGCAGGCGTTGATCTGCCCACAGTCCAGCGCATTTCCGGTCACAAGACGTTGTCCATGGTTGCGCGCTACGCGCATCAAAGCGGGTCGCACATCGAAGCGGCGATGGATCGGCTGGAAGGACGGGTTAGCGGCACTCACGAAGGCAACATCAGAAAGCTAAAGCCGAAGAGTTCGGCCTGATTACACAAGAATTACACGTGCGTTTAAGTGTACTGCGCCGGATGGAGGCTAAGTTACTGATTTTAATGGTGCCCGGGGGCGGAATCGAACCACCGACACGAGGATTTTCAATCCACTGCTCTACCCCTGAGCTACCCGGGCACTGGGTGGGGGGCGCTGCGCTGCCCCTCGGGTGGAGGCGGAATAACCGAGCCACAAAGTGGTGGCAAGCGCAAAATGTCACTTTTTTCACTTTCTTCTTCCACGCTTTCCAGAAGCTGCGGATCGGGCTAAGTCTCGGCCATGACAATTGCTCCTAAAACATTGCCAGACCTGCTGAAACACGGCTTTGACACCGTGATTGATGTGCGCAGTCCGGCGGAATTTGCCGAGGACCATGTGCCCGGCGCGATCAATCTGCCGGTTCTCGACAATGAGGAACGCGCGCGGGTGGGGACGATCTACAAACAGGACAGCCCCTTTAAGGCCCGCAAGCTGGGGGCGGCGCTGGTGTTCCAGAATGCCGCGCGCCATGTGGCGGGGCCTTTGGCTGCGCATGACGGCAAATGGCGGCCGCTGGTCTACTGTTGGCGGGGCGGGCAGCGGTCGGGGACCTTTGCCTGGATGCTGGGTGAGATCGGCTGGCGGTCAGATGTGGTGCAGGGCGGCTATCGCACCTTTCGCCGCCTGGTGAAGGATTACCTGTACGACGCGCCCTTGCCACATAAGCTGGTACAGCTGGGCGGCTATACCGGCACGGCCAAGACAGACCTGTTGGCGCGTCTGCGGGCGCGTGATGTGCAGGTCGTGGATCTGGAGGCCTTGGCGCGCCATCGCGGGTCTTTGTTGGGGGATCTGCCCGGGGGGCAGCCCAGTCAGAAAGCGTTTGAGACCGCCTTGGCGGCGGCCTTTGTGGCGCTGGACCCCGCGCGCCCGGTGGTGGTCGAGGCCGAGAGCGCCAAGATCGGGGGGATCAACCTGCCACCGTCTTTGTGGGCCGCGATGAAGCAGGCCCCGTGGATCGAAGTGCAGGCGCCGGTGGCGGTGCGCGCGACTTATCTGGCAGAGGCTTACGCAGATATTCTGGCGGACCCGGAGCGCTTGGCCGACCGGCTGTCGCCGCTGCGCTTCCATCGCGGGCATGCCTTGGTGGACCATTGGGATACGCTCAGCCGCGAGGGGGAGAAGGTGGCGCTTTGCGCGTCTTTGGCCGAGGATCACTACGATCCGGCCTATCGCAAGGCGATGAAGGCGATGCAGCCGGAGGTGATGGCGCGGTTCGAGACACAGACGCTGGACGCGCCCGCGCTGGATGCGTTGGCCGACAGGATTGCGGCGCAGCTTCAGGCCAGCGTGACGGGCGGGGTCTGATCTGCGGCGGCAGTGATCTCGCCGATCTCGGCGGCATGGTAGCCTGCGGCGCGCAGCCGTTGCAGGGTGGCGCCATCGTCGGCGGGCAGGGCGGCCAGCAGCCCACCGGCGGTTTGCGGATCCAGCATCAGATCAAAGCGCGCGCCTGCGGGCAGGTCGGGCATGATCTGGCGATTGGCGGGATAGAGCGAGGAACGTATGCCCGCCTGCGCCAGTGCCTCTGCCCCTTGCATGAGCGGCACCGCATCGACGCGCAGACGCGCGGCGACACCGGACGTCACGCAGATGTTGCGCAGGTGTCCCAACAGGCCAAAGCCGGTCACATCGGTCATGGCATGGGCGTGCGATAGCAGTTCCGCGGCGGCTTGCTGGGATTGGGTCATCAGGGCCAGCGCGGCGGCGATATCCTGACCGTCGGCTGCGCCCTGCATCTCGGCGGCCATCAGAACGCCGGAGCCGATGGGCTTTGTCAGGATCAAACGGTCGCCGGACTGGGCCCCTGCAAGCGTGATCGGCGCGGCGGGGGCCCTGCCCAGAATGGTGAAACCGATGGTCAGTTCTGCCCCCTGGGAGCTGTGCCCGCCGACAATATCTGCGCCAGCGGCTGTCATCACCTTGCGCGCGGCGCGCATGATTTCGTCCAGTTGACGGGCGGCGATCCGGTCGGAGGCGCGGGGGATGACAACATTGGCGGTGGCCGCAAAGGGCTGTGCGCCCATGGCCCAGATGTCGCCAAGCGCATGATGCGCCGCCAGTTCGGTCATCACGGTCGCGTCGTTTACCATGCCGCGCAGATGATCGGTCGAGATCACGATCTCCTTGCCACCAAGGGGGACGATGGCGGCGTCGTCGCCGGGTGTCTGGCTTTGCAGCGCTTGTAGCAGCGCGGGCTGTCCGACTTTGGCACCGCAGCCGCCACACAGCGGTTTACCCTGCATCAGCTCATCAAGCCCTGCGGCGTGGGCGGTGGGAAGGTCCGGCGTCTTCATCTTGGGGAGGTCACGGAACTGATTCATAAAGGTCTGATCGATATGGTTTTTCCATTTCCAGACCCAAGCGCCGGAAAAGGCCATCCCGAACCTGTCACCAAGCGCGGACTTGCCGCCAAGTGAGACCAGTTTGAGATAATCCGATTGCGGTTTGTACCGTCGCTGCGGGGGGGTGTCGGCCAGGCGCGCGCGCAGGTTTTCGTAAAGCGTCGGCGCTTGGCGCACCGCATAGACCCCGGCCTTGGGGCGGGGGGCGTGGACCATGTGCGCGCAATCGCCTACGGCAAAAATGCCCTGAATCGGGGTTTCCAGTGTTGGGCCAACCTCGACAAAGCCATTATGCAAGGGCAGGCCGCTGGTTTTGAGCCAGTCATGCGGTTTGGCCCCGGCTGCGCCACAGGTGAAATGGGCAGGGATGTCGCCCTGATCGGTGACAATATGGGTGGCGGTGATGGCCGTGACCGCGTGATGTTCGTGCAGTGTGATGCCGGCCTGCTGGAGCGCCCCGCGGATGCGGTGCGCCGCGCGTTCGGGCAGGGCGTCCAGAATGGCGTTGCGGTCGATCAGGTGCACGTCTGTCGGGATGCTCCGGCTGCGGCGCGCATGGGCAAAGGCCATCGCGATCTCTGCGCCCGCGACGCCGCCGCCGATGATCCCGATTGAGGTTACGGAGCTGTCGTTGAGCGCGGCGCGCCACTTTTCCGCAAAGGGGCCAAGCGGTTTTGCCGCGACCGCATGTTCGGCAAATCCGGAAATCTGAGGCATCTCGGAGGTGATGCCCACGTCGATAGAGGCCACGTCGAATTCGATGTAACGCCCTGATTGCAAGTGGATCTTTCGCTGGGCGCTATCGATGGCGGTGGCTGCGTCGATGATGATCCGCGCCTTCGCGTAGCGGGCAAGTTTGACCAGATCGATGTCCAGATCCGCACGGGCGTAATGGCCCGCGAGATGTCCGGGAAGCATGCCGGAATATGGCGCTGCCGCAGACGGGTTGATGACCGTGACCCGCGTTCCGGGCAGCGGATTCATCCCCCATTTTTTCAGGATCAAGGCATGCGTATGCCCCCCGCCGACAAGGACCAGATCACGGGTGGCGGGAAAGGCTCCGTCCTGCATATTTGCGCATCCTTAGCTGGCAGCGCGGTCGCGCTGGCCGAAGTTTCCCGATGCATACACCAACCCCATGGGGGCTTCATCCTACCTTTGCTGACAAATCTGTTAACCGTGTTGCAGGGGAGGCATCGCTCCAAAGCATTCAGAACAGGACAATATCTTCGGCGGCCTTTGGGCGCTGCGGCAGTTTGGGTTTCTCGACCGGGATCGGATCAACCTCGCCGGTGACCATAAGCTGTCTTACACGGCCGGTTGTGGGCCAGAACCTGATGCGGCGGGCCGACGTGCCCCCGGTGCTTTCGGACACGACTGGAATGTCCTCCATCGCGAGGAATTCATGGGCAAACTTGGCGTTCGACGACCCGATGTCGCGCAAGTTCCCCATCATGCTGGCCCCGCCAAACATTTTTGCCTGCAGACGCGATCGTTCGGCACCCTGTTTTAGCATGCCGTTGATCAAAAGTTCCATCGCATATGCCCCGTAGCGCACGTTCTCCCCGGCGGCGCCGTCCCGACTGGGCAGTAGGAAGTGATTGATCCCACCGATTTTGCGTTCTGTGTCGAACATGCAAACCGCGATACAGGAGCCCAGAACCGTGGTGAGCACTTCATCAGGGTCTTCTGAAATGGCGTAATCGCCTTGGATCACGTTGACCAAACGCTCTGTTCCCGTGTTCATCTCGAAAACTCCTTGCCTTTCGGCGCTGGGGCGCATGCTTGAGCAAGCAAAGCCGGTCCAATTTTGTTCAAGGGTAGAATGTGCTCGGCAGCTCCGATTTCTGCCGCAGCACGGGGCATGCCGTACACGACCGAACTGGCTTGATCCTGTGCG
Source organism: Sagittula sp. SSi028 (assembly GCF_048553715.1). Taxonomy (NCBI): domain Bacteria; kingdom Pseudomonadati; phylum Pseudomonadota; class Alphaproteobacteria; order Rhodobacterales; family Roseobacteraceae; genus Sagittula; species Sagittula sp. SSi028. Next base: position 326,804 of record NZ_JBLZNC010000003.1, read on the forward strand.
ACGGTTGTCGCGCCAGACCGTCTTAAGGTAAGTAAGCCTTCGGCACCGTCGCGGCCCATTCCGGTCAGCAGAGCTGCGGTCACTTGGCGGGCCATCGGGACTGCAGACCGGAACAGGACATCGGCCGACGGTACATGCCCTGATACAGGCTGATCGTCCCCGAGGTCGCATATCAAATTCTTACAATCTGCCATGACCAGATGTCTTCGGTTCCCAGCGCCAAGAACGACAACTCCCGGGCGGAGCGAGAATGGCCCGTCAGCCAACCGGATCTGTGGGCGGGTTTGGCGATCGAGAAGGTCTACTAAACTTCGACCAAAACCGGATCCAGTATGTTGAACCACGAGCGTTGGTGGACAAGTCTCGTCAAAATGGGAGAGTACGGAGATGAGCGCCTCTACCCCGCCCGTGCTGGCGCCAATTAATATAAGGTTTTCAGCCTGTGACATCGGCCCTTGGCTATGCCGGATCGATTTATGCCTCTCAGGATTTTGGCTGGGGTCTATATTTCTAGCATGGCGAACGTAGGCGTTGTGTTTGGGTCGTGGTATCGACGCGACAAACGTGTTCTTTACTAAACTCTCGATTTGTTCCAGCATAGCTGTGTTGTCAGCATCTTCTGGAAGTGAAAATAGGTCCGCCTTTGCAGGAAGCTGAGTAAGGCGCCTGCCTTGCTTTGCTCCGATTATTAGCCACCGAACGTCAAGCGCCGAGAACAGTGCCCGCATGACCTCGAATTCTGGTTTATGTGTCAGGGCATCGGCTATCAGAACTGCGTGCGGTGTCCTATGTTCGACCTCCGTATATGTGCACATAAGGTCTGACGCCGTTGCCGCGACTTCAAAACCTTCATGTTGGTTTATTATACGCTCCCATTTGTTTCGAATCCGAGATTCTGGATGAGCAACGATAAAGCGAAATTTTTTCATCGAATGTCACCCTTTAGGTGGATCGTCGAGGAGGGGCGAAGTTAGTTTAAAAGAGGTCTGGCACACCGGATGTTTCGGCGCGCTTTGTCCTACCTTCTAGCCGAATTGCCATATCTCGCAAGGGGACTGCGTTTAGGGCAGCCGCCGGATCTACGTCTCCGTTTGAATTGGTTTCGTCGGATAGATGAGTAAGGAAGTCTGATAAAGCCCCCAGGGACTGCCGCAAAACATCAAGTTCTTGCAACATTTGGATCGACTGCCCATTTATCCCCTCCGAACTATGTAAGAAAACCATATCCAGTCCGTACTCTAAACGCTCGAGTCGTGCGTGAAGACCTTCTAGCTCCCCAGCAACGCGTCGTGTGGCTGTTTTCAACGGAAGGTTCGGCTGAGTTTGGTTCATTACAGGCGCCCCACTACGCTTTCGATGCACGCTTTCATGGAGTCTGCTGTGAAGGGCTTCTTGATCATATTGTTGAGGCCCAATTGTTTAGCTTGAGCAACAATTTTAGGAGTCGGACGCCCCGTAACGAGAATGAAACCCATTTTTTGTGTAGGGCCATGCGTTCGAACTGATTTTAAAAGTCCAAGCCCATCCATACCTGGCATATTGTAATCAGATAGAACGAGGTGCACCGGACTTTTTGCCAGTTTTTCGAATGCTCGCTGGCCGTCATTTTCAGTGACATAGTTCTTGATGCCAATATCGTCCAACGCTTGAGTGATCAGTCCACGGCTGGTTGCCATGTCATCTACTACCATGATGCGCAAAGATTCTTTTAATCCCATTGGGGCCTCCTTGGGGTATGAGAATTGGTCTATTGACCAAGCTTTTGATAGCTTGTGATTCCAACAGGTGTGAGTTTTTCACTTGCCAGGCCACTTATGCGTTCTGAATGTCCAATCACTAGATAGCCGCCGGGGCATAGCATGTCGTGAAAGCGCATCCACAGCTTCTGCTGTGTATCTTGATCAAAGTATATTGCTACATTTCTGCAGAAAATTGCTTCGAAAGGACCTTTGAAAGGCCAGTCGCTCATCAGGTTCAGTTCCGCAAATGTAACTATATTTTTGATGGATTCTTTGCATCTTATTCTGGAGGTGCGTTCGTCTATTTCAACATATTTCTTCAGGTGTCGCTCCGGTATGCCTTTAACTTCCGTTTCAGGATAATCGGCAGCTCGCGCCTTTTGGACTATTTTAGGGTCGATATCGGTCGCTAAGATTTTTGTGTTCTTTACTTCTTGATCTGTGAGTGCCGAGCGTAACGTCATTGCAATACTGTAGGGTTCTGGTCCGGACGAACAACCAGCGGACCACAAACGAGCTCGGGCCGATGACTTGATCCTCTCCTTAATCAAAGGGACTATTTTTTCCTCGAGTAATTCAAAGTGATGTTTTTCGCGGAAAAAGCTAGTTACGTTTGTTGTGAGCGCTGAGATCAATTCTAGCCGTTCATCTCTCTCCTGCGGCTGGTTTAAAAGCAGAAGGTAGTCCGGAAAACTAGTAAGAGATCTGGCTTTTAAGCGCTTTGCTAAGCGGGAATATACCAGTGGTTTTTTGCTATCGGCCAAGCTCAAGCCAAAATTTGAGCGAGCAAGTTTTGCAATTTGCTCGAAGTCTGAATCGGTAAATGGAATTTCGACTGTACTAGAGTTTGTAAGGGGCATTATAGAGACACCCCTTTTCCTGAGTCTAGAACGGCGTCTAAGTTAACGACTCGAACCATGTTCTCATCTACTGAAATCATCCCGAGGATGCTATTTCGGGTGGTTTCAGATTTTATATCGGGAGTTTCCTGAATGGCTTGCTTTTCCACAGACAATATTTCGGATACCGATTCTACGAGAAGCCCCACGGTGGTGCTATCGACGGCTGCGACAATGACTACATTCCTCTCATTAGGCGGAGTCGCACCTAACCCGAATCGTGCTGCTAAATCGAAAATTGGAATTACGGCTCCTCTTAGGTTCATTACGCCCAGGACGTCTGATGGAGTATGAGGTAGCGCTGTTACCGGCGTCCAACGGCGTATCTCTCGAATTTGAGTAATTTCGAGACAGTAACTCTGTCCGCCCGCAGAGAAAGTAATGAACTCAAACTGAGTATCCGTTTTCACTTCGGCTGGTTCAGACATGTCGGACCTCTGGCTTGCTTGATTGAGTGAATAGATCGGGTACGGAAGAATGCCCTAGACGAATTATTTCTTCGGGATCCAAAATGAGAGCTATTTTTCCGTCACCTAGTATTGTTGCCGCGGAAACACCGGGGATGGCGGCATAATTGCTCTCGAGACTTTTGATAACGACCTGACGTTGGTCGTGTATGGCCGTGACGCGTAGAGCTGTTAAACCCTGCATTTCGGTGCTAACGAGGAGTAAGATCCCTAGATCATCGGTTTTGGTTGTTCCGTGCAATCCGAGGCTAGCTGCTACGTCAACGATTGGAACGTAGGATCCGCGCACAGACACGACGTGGCTGTCTGTACCCACCATATGGATGTCATTAAAATTGGGGCGAATGGTCTCCAAGATGGTGGAAATTGGGATGACCATGGTTTGGTCGCCAACAGAAATGACAAACCCGTCCATTACGGCCAATGTGAGCGGTAGAACGATTGCGAAAGTTGTCCCTTTACCGGGCGTGGAGGTGATCGATACCCTTCCCCCCAACGCTTGCACGGCGTTTTTGACAACATCCATACCGACGCCGCGCCCCGAAAGGTTCGATACCTTTCCAGCGGTGGAAAATCCTGGTAGGAACAAGAGGTTGTCGATTTCCGGCTCTGACAGCTCGGCATCGGGTGCGACCAAATTTTTTTCGATCGCTTTTTCGAGAATACGTTCGCGGTTTAGCCCGGCACCGTCGTCGGAGATCTCGATGAAGACACTGCCGGAGCGATGTGCTGCCGATAGTCGAATGGTGCCGGTAACATCTTTGCCGAGCTCAGCCCGTGTTTCTGGCGATTCCAAACCATGATCTACGGCATTGCGGATCATATGCGTGAGCGGATCGGCAAGGCGTTCAATGACGGTTTTGTCGACCTCTGTGGAGTCACCCACTGTGACCAGCTTGGCCTTTTTGCCGGTGGCATCGGAAGCCTCGCGAACGATCCGGGCCATTCGCTGGAAAAGCGGCTTTACCGGTTGGGCGCGAATGGCCATCACCCCCTCTTGGATGTCGCGGGCGAGTAGTTTGTATGCTTCCAGCTCATTGGTAAGATGAGCAACAGTCGGCAGGTCGAGTTCTTCAATACGCTGCGAGATCATGGCCTGGTTAATGATCAACTCGCCGACGGTGTTGATCAATCTATCTACCCGGTCCAAATCCACCCGCAGCGTCGGCTTTGGGCCGCGCGATTCCTTGCTGGCAGCTGGTGCGGCTGCTGGCGCAGTTTCTGGCTTTTCGTTCGCGACTGGAGGTGCCGCCTGTGCCACCGGGGGTGTGTCCACCGGAGCTGGTTCGGCCACTTCCGGGGCGGGAGCGAGCGGTGCTTCTGCTTCTGTCGCGGCGACCGCCGGCGCATTGGCGTCGATTGTCAGCGACATCTCGCACAGACCCTCGACGAATTCAAAAACCTCATGCAGGGTCGTTTCCGTTTCACCAGTAACAAGCGTGAGGGTCCAGGAAATGACCGCGTCATTGGGATCGAAGGAGTCGAAATCGGGCAGGCCGTCCAGATTGGCCTTGACCGTAAGTGAACCAAGTTCGCTGAGGGCATCAAAGATCAGAAGAGGTTCATGCCCGTTTTCATACAGGCCCTTTGCCGGTTTGAATTCGATGATGTAGGTGCGATCTCCGGCCGCTTCGACCTCAAGCGGGACGTCAACCGCAGGTCCGTCAAAATCAAGTGTCAGAGCGTCAAAGCTGAATTCTTCCACCTCGGATTTTCCGCCAAGGTAGCTTTCTAGCTCTTTGATAAGCTCCGCTTCGGAGCCTTCGTCGAGATCGGTTTCGTCACGGGCGGAGCCCACAAGATCCTGCAGGTGGTCGCCGCAGCGATGCCCGAGGGTCATCAGCTTTTCGTCGATCTGCAGATCCTTGTCGCGGACCTTGTCCAGAACGGTTTCGAACGTGTGAGCAAAGTTTACCAAACGCTCGAGCCCGAAAGCCCCTGCGCCACCCTTGATCGAATGGACCGAGCGGAAAACCGCGTTGATCGTTTCCATATCGTCTGGTGCTTCTTCAAGAAGGGCCAGACCCTCTACCAATGCTTCGAGGAGCTCTTCGCATTCCTCGAAAAAGGTGTCTCTGATTGATCCGCTCATCAGCCGACGTGCCCCGTCAGGCGACGCAGAACCGAGACGAGGGAGGCATCGTCAAAGGGTTTGACGATCCAGCCTGTGGCACCGGCCGTGCGCGCACGTGATTTCAATTTGTCCGAGCTTTCGGTCGTCAGCACCAGAATGGGTACATTGGTCCTGTTTGGACCGCTGCGCAGGCTGTCGATCACACCGAAACCGTCCATTTTCGGCATGTTGATGTCGGTGATGACAACGTCGGGGTCTACCTCGGGGAAGACTTCGACCCCTTCCTGGCCGTCGCAGGCGGAGTGGAATTCAAACCCCGCGCCCTCCAGTGACACGCGTAGCAAATTTCGGATCGTGCGGGAGTCATCGATCGCCAAAACCTTGGTCGTCATTGGGACATCTCCTTGTCAAAATGATCGGATTCGAGCCCAAGCCGTTCGAGCCCCTCGCGAAAACCGGGCGACATGTCCGTCAGTTCGAACGGGACACCATCGGCCAGCCATTGTTTCTGCGCCACCAAGAGAAGTTGCAGCCGGTGTGAATCCAGTCGTCCGACGTCCCGGGCAGAAACCGTTACCGGTGATTTCCGCGTGTTGAGAAGAAACGACACAAGCGGGTCCTCACCGGAGCGGGCGCGTGTCGGTCCTAGAGCGTGAAAGTTTATGTCTGGCATCGCGAACAGCATCCTTGGTGGCATGGTGCACGTCTGACGACGGCACGATTGACGCTGAGCAGGAATACGCACGCTGTCTTAACAAACGGTTCTAAGATTTTGGGAAAACCATGGCTTTTGAATGAACTGGCGCGGCGACAGGAAGCCTCCCTTACGGGCGCCGCGCATGTCGAAGACCAGCTCCGGACAGCCCCCGAGGTAACGCACTGAAAAAGCGTTGCGTTTTGCCGCGCAGGACGAGTGTTCGCTATGGCAAACGAAAAACGGGGCGCATGCTGCGCCCCGTTTCCAAGTTTAATGAACTTTCGCTATGCGCGGCAGATCAGGCCGCGCCTGCGATTTTGCCAAAGCGGCCGTAGAAGCTCTGGTTCTTGGCGGCCATGTCGCGCAGCAGCTCGGGGCAGTGGAACCGCGCACCATGTGCGGCCTCCAGCGCGTCGCAACGCTCGGCGGCATAAGGCGAGCCGATCATGTCCAGCCAGGACAGCGGGCCGCCGGACCACGGCGCAAAGCCCCAGCCGAGGATCGCGCCAACATCGCCTTCGCGGATGTCCATCAGAACACCTTCTTCAAGCGCGCGGACGGCCTCCAGACACTGGGCAAACAGCAGACGATGCTGCACCTCGGTCAGGTCGGGCTGTTCGTCGGCCTGCGGGTACTGCGCCTTGACGGTGTCGGACAGCCCCTGACGCTTGCCCTTTTCGTCGTAGTCGTAGAAGCCCGCGTTGGTCTTGCGACCCAGACGGCCCTGTTCTTCCATCCAGAAGATCACCTCGTCGACTTCGCCATCGGGGTAGGCGTCGCCCATCGCCGCACGGGTTGCGCGCGCGATCTTGGCCCCCAGATCGATGGAGGTCTCGTCCACCAGCTGCAGCGGGCCCAAAGGCATGCCGACCAGCTTAGCCGCGTTTTCAATCAGCGCCGGTGCGACACCTTCCTTCACCATACGAATGCCTTCGTTGATGTAGGGGATGATGCAGCGGTTGGCGTAGAAGAAGCGCGCATCGTTGACCACGATCGGCGTCTTCTTGATCTGGCGCACAAAGTCGAGCGCCTTGGCCGTGGCACGGTCACCGGTTTCCTTGCCCTTGATGATCTCGACCAGCATCATCTTCTCGACGGGCGAGAAGAAGTGGATACCGATGAACTGCTCGGGGTTCTTGGAGGCCTTGGCCAGCTCCGAGATCGGCAGGGTCGAGGTGTTGGTGGCAAAGATGCAGTCGTCATTGGTGACCGCATCGACAGCCTTTGTGACCTCGGCCTTGACCTTGGGGTCCTCGAACACCGCTTCGACGATCAGGTCCGCGTCAGACAGAGCCGCGTAATCCGTGGTCGCAGTGATGCGCGACAGGACCTGCTCTTTCTTTTCGGCGGTGATCTTTTTGCGCGAGATCCCCTTGTCGAGATAGCTTTCGGTGTAGGCTTTGCCGCGGTCGGCGGCTTCTTGTTTCTGGTCGATCAGCACCACGTCGATACCGGCCTGAGCCGACACCAGCGCGATGCCCGCACCCATCATGCCCGCGCCCAGAACGCCGACTTTCTTGACCTTCTGATCGGGCACATCTGCGGGGCGCACAGCACCCTTTTCCAGCGCTTCCTTGTTGATGAACAGCGAACGGATCATGTTGCCGGACGACGGGTTCATCAGCACGTTGGTGAACCAGCGCGCCTCGATCTTGAGTGCTGTGTCAAAGGGCACCAGCGCGCCTTCGTAGACGGCAGACAGCAGCGCCTTGGCCGCCGGGTAGACGCCCTTGGTCTTGCCGTTGACCATCGCCGATGCGCCGACAAAGGTCATGAAGCCCGCCGGATGGTAGGGCGCGCCGCCGGGCATTTTGTAGCCCTTGGCGTCCCACGGCTTGAGGATGTCCTTGTCAGTCGCGGACAGAACCCATGCCTTGGCCGCGGCGAGCGGGTCTTCGACGACCTCGTCGATGATACCTGCGGATTTCGCCTTGGCGGGGGGCATCATCTTGCCTTCGAGCAGGTAGGGCGATGCGGCCATCGCGCCCAGCTTGCGCACAAGACGGGTGGTGCCGCCCATGCCGGGGAAGATGCCGACCATGATCTCCGGCAGGCCGATCTTGGCCTTGGCGTTGTCGGCACAGAAGATGCGATGCGTGGCGAGCGGGATTTCCAGCCCGATCCCCAGCGCGGTGCCGGGCAGGGCAGAGGCAATCGGCTTGCCGCCCTTGTTGGTCTTGGCGTCCATGCCGGCGCGTTCGATCTTGCGCAGGATGGCATGTGCGCCCATCAGCCCGTCGAACAGACCGCGCGCGGGATCGTCGCCTGCGCTTTCCTTCATCTTGGCGATGACGTTGAGATCCATGCCACCGGCAAAGCTGTCGGCCTTGCCGCTGGTGATCACGATGCCCTTGACCGCATCGTCGCCGAGCGCGTCGTCGACCAGCGTCTCAAGCTCTGGCCATGCCTCCATCGACATGACGTTCATGGACTTGCCCTGCACGTCCCAAGTGATCACCGCGACGCCGTCGGCGCCTTTTTCCATGGTGAAATCGGTCATGTAATTTCTCCCGTTTTCCAGAAGTCCCGCTGCGTGGTGACGCGGGGGACCGCGTATGATGTGGGGCAGGGGATGACCCTGCGCCCGTTATGCTCAGATGCGTTCGATGATCGTGGCCGCGCCCATGCCGGAGGCAACACACAGCGTTGCAAGGCCTGTGCCTTTGCCGGTGCGCTCCAGCTCGTCGAGCAGAGTGCCGATGATGATCGCGCCGGTGGCGCCCAGCGGGTGGCCCATGGCGATGGAGCCGCCGTTCACGTTGACCTTCGAGCTGTCGACGTCGAACGCCTGCATGAAACGCAGAACCACGGAAGCAAAGGCCTCGTTGACCTCGAACAGATCGATGTCGGAGATCGACATGCCGCTGTCGCGCAGGATCTTTTCCGTCGCGGGCACGGGGCCGGTCAGCATGATGGTCGGATCGGTGCCGATCTTGCAGGTGGCGCGAATGCGGGCGCGCGGCTTCAGGCCGTATTGCTCGCCAAACGCCTTGTTGCCGATCAGAACGGCGGCAGAGCCGTCCACGATCCCCGAGGAGTTGCCCGCGTGGTGCACGTGGTTGATGCGCTCAAGGTGGGGGTATTTCATCAAGGCAATGTTGTCGAAGCCGGGCATGACTTCGCCCATTTCCTTGAACGACGGCTTGAGCGCGCCGAGGCTTTGCATATCGGTGCCGGGACGCATGTATTCATCGCGATCGAGGATCGCGAGACCGTTCTGGTCACGCACCGTGATCACCGATTTGGCAAAACGGTTGTCTTCCCAAGCGGCTGCGGCGCGCTTTTGGGATTCCACCGCCAAGCTGTCTGCATCATCGCGGCTGAAGCCATATTCGGTAGCGATAATGTCGGCCGAAATCCCCTGCGGCACGAAGTAGCTTTCCATGGCGATCGACGGATCAACCGCAATGGCCGCGCCATCAGAGCCCATGGCCACACGGCCCATCATTTCAACGCCGCCAGCGATATAGGCCTGACCGGCCCCGCCCTTGACCTGGTTGGCCGCGAGGTTCACCGCTTCCATCCCGGAGGCGCAGAAACGGTTGATAGACAGGCCGGGAATGCGTTCGTCCAGATCCGAGGCCAGAACGGTCGAGCGTGCCAGACAGCCGCCCTGTTCCATCACCTGCGTGGCGTTGCCCCAGATGACATCCTCGACCGCGTGGCCGTCCAGACCGTTGCGTTCCTTGACCGCGTTCAGCACCTGTGCGCCCAGACGCAAAGAGGTGACTTCGTGCAGCGCGCCGTCCTTGCGACCCTTGCCACGCGGGGTGCGCACAGCATCATAGATATAGGCTTCGGTCATCAGACACGTCCTTTCTTATTCGAATTCGAAACTCTGAAGTGTGTGGGGCAGGGGGCCATACAGCCCCCGACCATAAGTGCGGCAGCGTTCGGTCCGCGAAACGGGACCACGCCAGATGATATGTGGCGGCAGAGTGTCACGCGCGATCAGCCGGAGATCCGGGCATCAGATCATATGGCGCCTTCCAACCCGGTAAAGACTGGATGTTCGACATCCAACGGTCGATGTTTGGCCAATCTGCACGGTCAAATCCGAAGGTTTCGGGATAGAACAGATACCCGCAACATGTGAGATCGGCATTTGTCGGCGCGCTGCCCACGATCCAGTCGCGCCCTTGAAGATGCGTGTCCAGAACAGCGTAAGCATTGGCCAGCCGGCCTTGATTAAAGGCGATTACCTCCTGCGGGCGCTTATCTTCTGGCAAAAAATGCATAAGGAAGCGTGTCACACCGGCCATCGACGACAGCTTGTGGTTGTCCCACAGCACCCACCGCAGAATTTCGCGTCGCTCGGCGGCGGTGTCACCGCCAAAATGGCCGTAGGTGTCGCTGAGATACTGCTGGATCACGCCCGATTGTGACAGGCGCAGCTCTCCGTCCTCAAGAACGGGACATTCGCCCATCTCGTTGACCTCACCACGGTAGGCGGGCCCGCGGGTTTCGCCGTTGAAGAAATCGACCTTTCGTGGCGCCCAGTCCAGACCCGCCAGTTCCAAAGCCAGCGCCGCTTTATAGGAATGTCCTGATTCCCCAAAGCAATAGAGTGTCATCGTCATTGGTATAGTCCTCCTGCCGAAAGCTGTATCCAACTCGTAGCGGCGCGTCGTGGGGGTTTCACACCCCCACACCCCCGTGAGGTATTTGACCCAAGAAAAAGCCGGAATTTGCGGCGGTTAAGGGAATGTTAGAAGATCTCGAGGAATTTGGAGCCACGGTACAGGCTGAGGAGCCGATGACCGTCCAAGGAAAAGCCCCGATTCTAGCCAAAGGGCCGGGCACGGTAGGAAGGGCGTATGCAGCCCCGAGTCGGGGTCCGAAACGCGCCCTTCCTGCTTTTTCTTGGTTCAAATACCTCATTGCGCGCTCTCCCCTTCGCGTAACGGTCTATTTTGTATGCTGTTGCCAGCGCAAACTCGCGGGGTCTGGAAGGTCACGGACGTGGTTTCTGTCTCGCTGTTGGCTCAAGCAGCCCCGAGGGGGGCAGGTGGGGCGTGATACCCCACCTGCTGGATTAAAACTGGGCCGCGTCCAGCGCCATAACCGTGTCAGCACCGCTTTCGATCCGCGTGAGGTGCGTGGAGGTCATCGGCAGTTGACGCGCCATGTAGTAGCGGCCGGTTGCAATCTTGGCGTTAAGGAAATCCGCATCCGCGTCACCGGCGGTCAGCTTGTCCTCGGCAGCGATTGCCATTTTCGCCCACATCAGGCCCAGGCAGACATGTCCGAACATGTGCATGAAGTCATAGGAGCCGGACAGCGCTGCGTTGGGGTTCTTCATGCCGTTTTGCATGAAGAACATGCCAGCGGCTTGCAGATCCTTGGAGGCGGCTTTCAGCGGTTCGCGGAAATCCTTCTCGAAGGCGTCGGAGCGGCCTTTGGTGTCCTTAATGAAATCGGTGACCATTGCAAAGAAGGCCATCACATGTTTGCCGCCGTCCTGTGCCAGCTTGCGGCCGACAAGGTCGAGCGCCTGCACGCCGTTTGCGCCTTCGTAGATCATGGCGATGCGGGCATCACGGGCGAACTGGGACATGCCCCATTCTTCGATGTAGCCGTGGCCGCCGTAGACCTGCTGGGCGTTGGTCGCCATCTCGAAGCCCTTGTCGGTCAGGAACCCTTTGATGACCGGGGTCAACAGCGAGATCAGGCCGTGGGCGGCTTCGTCGTTGTTGCGGTGGGCGCGGTCGATCATTTCCGCACCCCAGTAGGTGAATGCCCGTGCGCCTTCGTTGAAGGATTTCTGGTCCATCAGGTTGCGGCGGATGTCGGGGTGCACGATCAACGGATCGGCGGGGCCTTCGGGGTTTCTGACACCGGTCACGTCGCGGCCCTGCAGGCGGTCCTTGGCGTACTCCAGCGCGTTCTGGTAGGCGACTTCGGACTGCGCGTAGCCCTGCAGGCCAACGCCGAGGCGGGCCTCGTTCATCATGGTGAACATGGCGCGCATGCCTTTGTGCTCGGTGCCGAGCAGGTAGCCGGTTGCCTCGTCGTAGTTCATCACACAGGTCGAGTTGCCGTGGATGCCCATTTTCTCTTCGATCTTGCCGACAGAGACGCCGTTGCGGGTGCCGGGGTTGCCGTTCTCATCGACGATGAATTTCGGGACGATGAACAGTGAGACGCCTTTGATGCCTTCGGGGCCGCCGGGGATCTTGGCCAGCACCAGATGGATCACGTTCTCGGACATGTCGTGATCGCCCGCAGAGATAAAGATCTTCTGGCCGGAGACCTTGTAGGTGCCATCTTCCTGCGGGACGGCCTTGGTGCGCATCAGGCCCAGATCGGTGCCGCAGTGCGGCTCGGTCAGGTTCATGGTGCCGGTCCATTCACAGGTCACCATCTTGGGGAGGTACATGGCCTTTTGTTCGTCGGAGCCATGGGCGTGGATCGCCGAGTAGGCACCGTGCGTCAGGCCCTGGTACATGTTGAACGCCATGTTGGCGGAGGAGAACTGTTCGCCGACCGCGGTTGCGACCACATAGGGCAGGCCCTGGCCACCGTATTCGGGGTCGCAGTCCAGCGCGGTCCAGCCGCCTTCGCGCACAGCGTCAAACGCCGCCTTGAAGCCTTTGGGCGTGCGCACGACACCGTTTTCCAGAACGCAGCCTTCGGTGTCGCCAACAGCGTTCAGCGGGGCCATCACATCGCGGGCCACCTTGCCGGCTTCCTCGAGGATCGCCTCAAGGGTTTCGCGATCAAGGTCGTCGAAGCCCGGAATTTCCTGTTCGCCAACCTTCAGCAGGTCGTTGAGCACGAACATCTGGTCTTTGACGGGTGCATTGTAGCTCGGCATGGTCTCTCTCCCTAGTCCGTTTACCGGAGGTCTGTCCGGTCAGGTCGCGGTGGGGGGCTTATTCCGCCGCGGCCTGTGTCTCACTCGAGGCGATCATCTTTGCGCCCCATTCCATTTGTTCCTTCAGCTCGCCAATGGCGGCGTCCAGTTCGTCGCGTTGCCGGATCATGTCCGCCAGCCGCGCTTCGGCAATTTCATAGGCCTTTTCCAACTGCATGCGCTGCTGGTCGCCTACGCTGTACATGTCCAGAAGCTGGCGAATATCCTCGAGGCTGAAGCCAAAGCGCTTGCCGCGCAAAATCAGCGTCAACCGGCCCCGTTCGCGCTTTGTGTACAGACGTTTCTGGCCCTCACGGATGGGGGACAGCAGCTCTTTCTGTTCATAAAAGCGCAGTGTTCGCGGGGTTACATCGTAGGTGTCGCACATCTCCCGGATTGTCATTAACTTGTCTTCGGTCATCTCGCCTTTCCTTTGCTGTGTCAGTGACCAACGCTGGAACTGCGGGTTACGTCCCATTCATACAATGGGAAATTCCGTTGACGTAACTCATACGCTGCGTCACTTCCCGTTTGACGTAACTTCCCGCAATCCCGACCGGTCTTGTCGTCATTTTGTTACATGGCGCAACGGCAATTGGGTCAGGAAATCCTGACCTTCGACGTAACGTCCTTGCGTTCTGCGGTTCTGTTTTGCTCTTGGCCGCCCGGCATGTGCGCGTCTTTGGCGCTGCCGGGGGCGGGGGTCAGCCGTTCAGGCTGGCCTCTGTGTCGTCGCGCAGGGATTTCAGATCGTTCATGGCGTCCTCGATCTGGGCCTTCTGCTCCGCCAGTTCGCGCAACTGGCGGTCGGCCATTTCGATCCACGTCTGCATCTGGGCCTGCGTGCCTTCCTGTTCGTACATCTGCAGCCATTGCCGGATGTCTTCGAGCTGAAAGCCGAACTTGCGTCCGCGCAGAATCAGGGTCATCCGCGCCACCTCTCGCGGACCATAGAACCGCGAGCGCCCCTCCCGGTCGGGGGACAGCAGTTCGATATATTCGTAATACCTCAAGGTTCGCGGCGTCACATCGAACCGCGCACACATTTCCTTGAAGCTCAGACGCTGGTCTTCCATCACTCGCCTCTTTTCTCGTCCCCGGACGTTAAGCTAAGTTGCGTAACCCGCGAGGACAACCACCACCAGACAGATTGACCATATGGACCGCGCATGTAACCGTTTGCCCAACATAGGAACGGGACAAGACATGACAGCAGATCAGTCGGCAAACAAGGCGCGAATCGCCAAGCAATTTATTGAAAACATTCCGCATTCCCGTGCATTGGGCATGACCATCACCAATATCGGCGACGGGACGGCGGAAATTACGATGCCCTATGATACAAGATTCATTGGTGATCCCGAGACGGGGGTGATTCACGGCGGTGCGGTCTCTGCGCTGATGGACACCTGCAGCGGGGCGGCGGTCATGAGCCATCCGCGCGCGCCCGCTGGCACCGCGACGATCAACCTGCGCATCGACTATATGCGCCCGGCTACGCCCGGCCAGACGATCACGGCGCGGGCGGAATGCTATCATATCACGCGCTCTGTCGCCTTTATCCGTGCCACGGCCTTGGATGAGGACACGGACCGCCCCGTTGCCACAGCCACGGGGGCCTTTACCGTCGAAGGTGCGCCCAAACCATCAAAGGGAGACGTGTGATGCGCAGTGCGCCCGAACCGGTTCAGGTGATCAAACAGCGACGCGATGCGGCGCTTTCTGCTTTGGTCGAAGGTGTGCCCTATGTCACGTGGCTGGGGGTGCGGTTTGACCGGCGGGGCGACGAGCTGACCGCCATTCTGCCCTATAATGACGATCTGATCGGCAATCCCATGCTGCCTGCGATCCACGGTGGCGTGACGGCGGCCTTTCTGGAAATTACGGCCATGATCACGCTGAGCTGGAACTGGCTGTGGGAGGATGTGGAATCCGGTGCGCTGGATGCCTTTGACATGGCGGGGCATCTGCCGCGCCTGCCCAAAACGATCGATTTCACGGTGGATTATTTGCGCTCCGGTTTGCCGCGGGATGCCTATGCGCGGGCCTATGTGACGCGGTCGGGGCGGCGCTATGCCTCTGTCCGGGCGGAGGCCTGGCAGGACAATCGCGACCGGCCTCTGGCCCATGCCACGGCGCATTTCCTGATGCCCCGCAAGGGGTAAGGTGCTGTCGCCCCTTGACGGCATGGCGCAGGCACGGTCCCTTGCCCGCAGATGAACGGGGGCAGATATGAGCAATGAGATCACGCACCGGCGGGTGTTGAACATCGCGGTGCCGATTTTGCTGGCCAATGTCACCGTGCCAATTCTTGGCGCGGTGGACACAGGCGTTGTGGGTCAGATTCCCGCGCCAGAGCCCATCGCCGCCGTGGGTGTCGGGGCCGTGGTGCTGAGCGCGGTCTACTGGATTTTCGGCTTTTTGCGGATGGGCACGGCGGGGCTTGCGGCGCAGGCCAGCGGGCAGGGCGACACTGCCGAGGTTGCGGCGCTGCTGACGCGTTCGCTGTTGATCGGGGTGGCCGGCGGTCTGCTGCTGATTGTGCTGCAATCGGCGGTGTTTGCGGGGGCCTTTGCGATCTCGCCTGCGGGCCCGCAGGTGGAAGGGCTGGCGCGGAATTACATGCAGATCCGCATCTGGTCTGCTCCGGCGGCCATCGCGATTTACGGCATAAACGGCTGGCTGATCGCCCAAGAGCGCACCCGCCATGTGTTGATCCTGCAGCTTTGGATGAACGGCGTGAACGTGGCGCTGGACCTGTTGTTTGTGCTGGCGCTGGGATGGGGAGTGTCCGGCGTGGCCTTTGCGACTTTTCTGGCGGAATGGTCCGGTCTGGCGCTGGGTCTATATTTGTGCCGCGCGGCTTTTGCCCATGGTGCATGGAAGGACCGCGCGCGGGTGTTCGACCGGCTGCGGCTGAAACGTATGGCGGTGGTGAACACTGACATAATGCTGCGTTCGCTGATGCTGCAGGCGATCTTTGTCAGCTTTCTGCTGTGGGGCGGGCGGTTTGGCGCGGTCACGCTGGCGGCCAATCAGGTGCTTTTGCAGTTTCTGCACATCGTGGCCTATGCGCTCGACGGCTTTGCCTTTGCGGCGGAGGCCTTGGTCGGCCAAGCGCTGGGAGCGCGGGCGGTGTCGCGGCTGCGGCAGGCGGGGCTGCGCACCAGCCTGTGGGGGCTGGGCTCTACGGTGGTCTTTATGCTGGTGTTTGCCCTGTTTGGCGGGGCCATCATCGATCTGATGACCAAAGCGCCCGAGGTGCAGGCCACGGCGCGGGATTACCTGCCGTGGGTTGTGGTGGCGCCACTGTTCGGGTTGGCCTGCTTTATGCTGGACGGGATATTCATCGGCGCGACCCGCACGGGGGACATGCGCAATATGATGGCGCTGTCGGCGGGGCTGTATTTCGCCGCCGTTTTTGCGCTGACGCCGGTAATGGGCAACCACGGGCTGTGGGCGGCGCTGATGGTGTCCTTTGTGGCGCGGGGCGTGACGCTTGGCCTGCGCTACCCCGCGCTGGAACGGGACGCGCTTAAAGCTGACGCGCCGTGATGGTGTAGACAAAGCGCGCAGGGTCCAGTTCGTCCTGCGCGCGCCCGTCGATCTCCGCCTGCGGATACATCAGGAAGGGCAGCGCGTCGCGCGCCGATCCGGGCAGAACCACGTCATGGGCGTCGTTGTAGACAATCCAGTTGCCCTCGGCGCTGCCGAACAGGCCTTTGCGGGCCTCTGCGACTTTGGCGTCCTCCAGCGACAGGCCGCCGTCCTCTTGCAGCACGACCTTGCGCACGTCGGCGGGGTCCACCGGCACCCAGCCGATCCCGTCAAGGAACACCTCGGCGCGGCAATGCTGCGCGCCGGTCACCACCTCGGAGCCCGCGCCCAAGGCGCTGTAGCCAAAGGCCGACGGCGCCACGCGAAGCCCGTAGAGATCACGCGCAGGCAGACCCGCCGCCCGCGCCAGACCGACATAGAGCGCGTTGAGGTCGGCGCATTTGCCGGTCAGATCGCCGGTGTGCAGCATCGAGGCCACATCGCCCAAACCGCAGCCACGGGTTTCGGGGTTGCGTTCGGTCTGGGTGACGACCCAGTCATAGATGCGCTGCGCCTTTTCCAGATCGCCACTCGCGCCATCGGTGATCTGCGCCGCTGTGTCCGCGACGATGCCATCGGTGGGGATCAGATCGGTGGGCGCGGTCAGCGTGGCGCGCTCCGCGTCGGTCAGGGTGACGCCGGTCGGGGTCAGATCGACATAGCGGCTTTGGGTGTCCATGGTCGAGGTCACGGTCAGCTCTGGCATCACGCCTGCCTCCCAACGGGCATGGACAAAGGCCACGCCCTGCGTCTCGTCCATCACCAGCTCGGCTGTGCCGTTGGTGTCAAAGGAGTTGATGCCCGGACGCGCCCAATCGGCGGCCTGAAACGAGGGCACAGGCACCCAGGCCTGCGCACCGGTTTCACCTGCCGGCAGCGTAACACGGGTGACGGTTTCAAAGGTGCGCCAGCCTTCGGGGCGGGGGGCATAGGCCGCGCGCGCGCCCTGCGGAAGGGCGGTCGCCGCCAAAGCCGCACCACAAGTGCCAAGAAATCCACGTCTGCTGAAGGCCATCGGTCTGTCCATCCGGTTTTGGAAAAGTTGCCAGTAGGCTTAGGCAAGGCGCGGCCAAAGCGCAATTGCCCATGTCCCATTCCCGTATGCGCACATTAGGTGTTTGGCAACGCACTAGACGACTGGTCTAATACTGCCTATCTCGCCGGTATGACGCAGGACACACATGACACCAAGGACACGATTCTGGCGCGCGGCGAGGCGCTGATGCTGCAGCATGGCTTTGCCGGTGTCGGGCTGTCCGCTGTCCTGAAGGCTGCGGGCGTGCCCAAAGGATCGTTCTACCACTACTTCTCCTCCAAGGAGGATTTCGGCCGCGAGGTGATCGAAGCCTACAGCGACCGCTACACTGCCGCTTTGGACACGCTTCTGGACCAGCAGAGCACCGCGGCGGACCGGCTGGTGCAGTTCCTGAGTGCGTGGAGCGAGGGGCAGGGCAGTCGCTGTCTTGTGGTCAAACTGGGGGCAGAGGTGTCGGATCTGGCGGAACCCATGCGCGCCGCAATGAACCGCGGGGTGGACGGCTTTACGCAAAGACTGGCCGATCTGCTGGACCGGGGCGTGCGCGAC
Source organism: Sagittula sp. SSi028 (assembly GCF_048553715.1). NCBI lineage: Bacteria > Pseudomonadati > Pseudomonadota > Alphaproteobacteria > Rhodobacterales > Roseobacteraceae > Sagittula > Sagittula sp. SSi028. The sequence continues at coordinate 344,718 of NZ_JBLZNC010000003.1, forward strand.
GGAACGCTGCAGGTGGCCGATCCGTTGGCAGAGGCACAAACGCTCTATGCCGCGCTGTTGGGGGCGGCTGTTCTGACGCGTCTTTCCGGCGACCCCACCGCCCTCAGGCGGGTCGTCAGCGATACGAAACACCGGCTGATCCGTCAGCCCTGAACATCACGTAAGGATACATTATGAAAGCCATCGTCCACGATACATTCGGCGATCCCACCGAGGTTTTGCAAACCCGCGAGGTCGACACGCCCGAGCCCAAGGAAGGGCAGGTGCTGTTGAAAGTGGGGCTGGCCCCGATCCACAACCACGATCTGTGGACCATTCACGGCTCTTACGGGGTGAAACCCGATCTGCCCGCCATTGCCGGATCTGAAGCGATGGGCGTCGTCGAAAAGGTCGGCCCCGGCGTGTCTGAGGATCTGATCGGCCAGCGCGTGAATGCGGCGGGCGTCAAAGGGGCCTATGCGGAATACACGCTGGCCAACGCCGCCACGCTGGTTCCCCTGCCGGAGGTTCTGTCGGACGAGGCGGGCGCACAGCTTGTGGCCATGCCGTTCTCTGCGATCACGCTGCTGGATTTCCTGAACGTGTCCAAAGGCGACTGGATCGTGCAGACCGCTGCCAATGGTGCCGTGGGCAAGATCTTGGCCGCGCTGGCGAAATCGCGCGGGATCAAGGTGCTGAACATCGTGCGCCGTGCCGGGGCCCGCGACGAGCTCAAAGAGCTGGGGCTGGAGAACATCGTTGTCACCGATGATGCCGATTGGGTCGAACAGGCGCAAAAGATCATCGGGACCGACGGCGCGCGCGCGGCTGTGGACAGCGTCGGCGGTGACATCGGCGGTGATCTGGTCACGCTTCTGGGCCAGGACGGTCTGCTGGTGACCTTTGGCACCGCAACCGGCGCGCCGCTGACCTTTGACACCGGGGCGATCATCTTCAAACACATTGTGATCAAAGGCTTCTGGGGCAAACGGGTCATCGAGGAGATGGCACCGGAGCATCGCAAGGATCTGATGGTCGAGCTTGTCACACTGGCCGCACAGGGCAAAATCCCGCTGACCACCGATGGGGTTTTTGGTCTGGATCAGGGGGCAGAGGCCGCCAAAGCCTCGCGCAGTGCCGGGCGCACCGGCAAGGTGATGATCAAACCCTGAGCGCCCCGCGCTGTTTGACGCAATGCCACATGGGCCAGAGGTGTTTTGCCTCTGGCCTTTTGCGTGCCGCATCCTCTATTGAGTTGCAGTCAATTAGGGGAGAGGCGCAATGGACGATCTCGTAAACAGCTTCATGACCGGACCGGATGAAAAGGGCCGCTTTGGCATCCACGGTGGCCGGTTCGTGTCCGAAACCCTCATGCCACTGATCCTTGAGCTGGAGGACCAGTATGAGAAGGCCAAGACCGACGACAGCTTCTGGGCCGAAATGGACTGGCTGTGGAAGCACTACGTCGGCCGTCCCTCGCCGCTGTATCACGCCGAACGCCTGACGGAACGTCTGGGCGGGGCGAAGATCTACCTCAAGCGTGACGAGCTCAACCACACCGGCGCGCATAAAATTAACAACGTGCTGGGCCAGATCATTCTGGCGCGCCGCATGGGCAAGACCCGCATCATCGCGGAAACCGGCGCGGGCCAGCACGGCGTGGCGACCGCGACGGTTTGTGCGAAGTTCGGTCTGAAATGCGTGGTCTACATGGGTGCGCATGACGTGGAACGCCAGCAGCCCAACGTGTTCCGCATGAAGCTGCTTGGCGCGGAAGTGATCCCCGTGACCTCTGGCCGTGGCACGCTGAAAGATGCGATGAACGACGCGCTGCGCGACTGGGTGACCAATGTGCGCGACACCTTCTACTGCATCGGCACCGTTGCGGGCCCGCACCCCTATCCGGCGATGGTCCGCGATTTTCAGTCGATCATCGGCAAGGAGACCAAGGAACAGATGATGGAGCAGGAGGGCCGTCTGCCCGACACCATCATTGCTGCCATCGGCGGAGGGTCAAATGCGATGGGCCTGTTCTATCCGTTCCTCGACGACAAATCGGTGAATATCATCGGTGTCGAAGCTGGCGGTAAGGGCGTGAACGACAAGATGGAGCACTGCGCCTCGCTGACGGGCGGGCGTCCGGGTGTTTTGCACGGCAACCGCACGTACTTGCTGCAGGACGAGGACGGGCAGATCCTTGAAGGGTTCTCGATCTCGGCGGGTCTGGATTATCCCGGCATCGGGCCAGAGCACGCCTGGCTGCATGACATCGGGCGCGCGCAATACGTGTCGATCACCGACAGTGAGGCGCTGGGCGCCTTCCAGCTGTGCTGCGAAACCGAAGGCATCATTCCCGCGTTGGAGCCATCGCACGCCTTGGCGCATGTGATGAAGATCGCGCCCGAGCTGCCCAAGGATCACATCATTTGCATGAACATGTGCGGCCGTGGCGACAAGGACATCTTTACCGTGGCAAAACACCTCGGGTTTGACATGGGGTGAGCCCACGGGCCGCTAAGTCGTCTGAATTGCTGAGAAAACAAGGGCCATAAACTTCGGTTTATGGCCCTTAATCTTGGGTTTATTGCGAAATATGCATCGCCCGCGCATGTAGCAAGGCAGGCACGGTGATGTGCAGGCAGGCTGCGGCTGCGCGGGGTTATGTCCCCAACCTACTTCGCGTACGGCATTTGGCCGAGGCTTGCAGTGTTTGCGGCACATCGCCGTGCTTTTCTTTGGCATGCCTTGTCGGTAGGCTGAAGGCACCACTCACAACGAACGAAGGGGTCGGTCGTGCGATATATCAGGGTTTGGGGATTGGCGATTTTAACGCTTCCAACACCTGTGCACGCCGACCCTATCGCTGCTTTGCTGCAAAGCCTTCAGACGCAGGATTATAACGAAATTGTTGTCCAGCGCACGTTCCTTGGCCGGATCCGTGTGATTGCCCGAGGGGATGAGACGCAGCGTGAAATCGTGGTGCATCCGTCTAGCGGCGCGGTGTTGCGCGACTATTCGCGCGGAGTGACAGCCCGTTCAGAGCGCGTGCCCCCATCGGTCATCGCAAGCCCGTCAGGGCGCGATGAAGATGGGGACAGATCCCCCGCAGCGCGCGCTGGGGGCGCTGACGAAGGCGATCAGTCAGCCGGAGGGGATCAGCAAACCGCCGGTGCCAGCGCGAATGCCGCGCCATCCGCGTCCTCCAAACCTTCGGAATCTGCGCGGGACAACGCCAAATCCGCCGCAGCCGAAGCGCGTGACAGCGCAAAATCCGCGCGCGACGCGGCAAAGGATGCAGCCAAGGGGGCAAAATCCGCAAGCAAGGCCGCCAAGGACACCGCAAAACCCGTCAGCGCATCGGCCAAAGCTTCTGCGAAGGCGGATCGCCAGTGAAGCTGCCCCTGTCCGTTGCGGCGCTTATGTTGCTGCAGTTGATCTGCGGTCTGGTGTTGCTGTGGGAGGTGGCGTCGTCGCTGTTTGGCGTGTCCTATGTCCCCTTGCCCTGGGCGGTGATCGAGTTGATCGAAGTCGGCGCGATCCTTGGGCTTTTGGCGGGGACGCTTGTCAGTGCGCGGCTGCTGCAACGCGCCTCTGCCCGTCAAAGCGATGCGGAGGCGCGGCTGCGGCTTGCGTCGGGGGCGTTTATGCAAGTGGTCGAGGGGCGCTTTGCCGAGTGGCATCTGAGCCCTGCGGAACGTGACGTGGCGATGTTCGCGCTCAAGGGGCTGTCGATTGCAGAGATCGCCGCGCTGCGCGAGACATCTGAAGGGACGGTAAAGGCGCAATCAAACGCGATTTACCGCAAGGCCGGGGTGACGGGGCGCAGCCAGTTGTTGAGCCTTTTCATTGATGATCTGTTGACCGAACCGGCCTTGCCCGCAGCATCGAAAGGGGCGTCTGCCGACATCCCGCGCACGTCTTAGGACGCGTCGATAGCATGGGTCTGCAGCACTGACAGCGGGACCACCTCCAGCGCGCGCTGGTGCGTCGCCGCCAGATGGACCTTCGGGGCGCAGCCTTCGTCGTGCGCCTGCAGGAAGCGGCCCGCGCACAGGCACCACTGGTCGCCGGGGCGCAGACCGGCAAAACCGAATTCGGGCCGCGCGGTGCTGAGATCATTCCCGACATAGGCAGAATAGGCCAGAAACTCTGCCGTCATGACGGCGCAGACCGTGTGGCTTCCGTGATCCTCGGCGCAGGTGTTGCAATGCCCGTCGCGGAAAAATCCGGTCATCGGCGCGGTGGAACACATTTGCAGCTCACCGCCCAAGACGTTCACCGCTGGCAGTTTTTCGATCATTGGCTGTCCTTCCATGCAATTCGCCGCATCATGTCCAGCGCGTCATCCGCCGCACCGCGAGCGCGGAAATTTGTGTCGGCCGCGTTGATGGCCACAACTGTCGCGCTTTGTCGGTCGACGTAGATATACTGACCATAGACGCCTTGCGCCATGAATTCACCCGCGCGCGCATCAGCCGGTGTCCACCACTGGTAGCCATAGCCCTTGGCCCCTGCGGGCGTGTCGGCAGAGGCGCGGGTGCTTTCGCGCACCCAGTCCGCGGGGACGATCTGTTTGCCTTGGAACCGCCCGTCGTTGCGGAACATCTCGCCCAAACGGGCATAATCGCGGGTCGTCAGGTTCAGCCCGCCCAAGGCAAAGGCCGCCCCATGCCCGTCGGTCAGAAAGAACGGCGCGCCATAGGTGCCCATGGGCTGTAACAGCTTGTCCGTCATCAGGTCCGGCAGGCTCTGGCCGGTCGCGCCACGGATCACCATGCCCATCACATGGGTGTCGATCGACACATACTGCCAGCGCGTTCCGGGCGGGGCCTGCCGTTCCGTCAGGCCAAGGGCAAAGCGGTCCATAGACCCGCCAAGGGCCAGAACGCGCCCCATCTTGTTAATATCGCTCCAGAAATCGAGGTAGTCCTCGTCAAAGGCAACGCCTGTGCTCATTTGCAGGACGTGGCGCAGGGATGCGCCGTCATAGGCGCTGCCGGTAAGCTCTGGTGCGAAACCGGTCACCGGCGCGTCGAGATCGGGAAAGTACCCCTCGGCGCGCAGAATGCCGAACAGCGCGGAGAGATAGGATTTCGCCAAGGACCAAGAGATGCGCGGATCGTTTGCATTGGTGCCAAGCCGGTAGGTTTCAAAAACCCGCGCGCCGTCGCGCAGGACAACCATGCCTGTCACCGAGCGGCGGTCCGTCCAGACGTCGAGATCCTCGGGAAGCGGGCCGGTGGCGGTGGCGGGCAGGGGTGTGGGCGTGCCGCTGACACTTAGGTCCACATGCTCGAAAAGCGCGTCCATGTTGCTGAAATTCGCGACGATCTGATCCGGGGCGAACAGGGTCTGCACGGCCATCAGCCGCGTGATGGCGTCGCGTTGCCACAGGCCTATGGCCAACAGGCAGGCCATCGCGCAGACCAAAGCGATCAGAGCGCGACGCAGCATGTCAGCGGAACTTGTCCGCGAGCCGCTGCAACGGGCTGCGCGCATCCGTCTGCTCGCCCGTGTCGGGGGTGGGGGCTGCGGGCTCTGCCGGTTTTTGTTTGGCCGTGGTCGACGATCGCGGCGGCGCGGTGCGCAGCGCCACGGCGTTCTGAAATTTTCCGGTGTCTCCGGCGGCCAGATGCGGCGCGCCGTCGGACAGACCGCGCATCAGATCATCCAGCCACGTCTGGTCGGCCTTGGTGAAATCATGCAGCACATATCCGGCGACAAGCTCTTTGCGGCCCGGGTGGCCGATGCCCAGCCGCACCCGTTGATAGGCCTCGCCAATATGGGCGTGGATTGAGCGCAAGCCGTTGTGACCCGCATGCCCGCCGCCCATTTTGACCCGGCATTTCGCGGGCGCAAGATCAAGCTCGTCGTGGAATACAGTGACGTCTGCGCTTTCGAGCTTGTAGAACCGCATGGCCTCTCCCACCGATTGGCCGGACAGGTTCATGAAGGTTTCGGGTTTAAGCAGCAGAACCTTTTCACGGCCCAGCATGCCTTCGGCGATTTTGCCCTGAAACTTGGACTTCCATGGCCCGAACCCGTGATCCTCGGCCATCCGGTCCAGTGCCATAAAGCCGATGTTGTGCCGATTGGCGGCATATTTGCTGCCGGGATTGCCCAAACCTACGAATATCTGCACCGTGCCCTCCGCCTGCGTCGCGTTTGACATCTATGTAGTCCGAATGATGCCGGATCTACAACGCGACAGCGTGAGGGGAACTGCGCGCACGAAAGCTGCGTCCGAAAGTCAGTCGTTTTAGGTATATGGTGCTGCTGGAGAGAATTGAACTCTCGACCTCTCCCTTACCAAGGGAGTGCTCTACCTCTGAGCTACAGCAGCGCCGTGGGGGGGCTTCTACGGTTTGTCTTCGGGGGGCGCAAGAGGGTTTTTTGAAAAAAATCACCCCGTCTTGCGGACTGGACCGGATGGCCGGAAACGGCTAAATCCGAGACCATGAACAAGGGTACTCGGAAAACCACGGATGCGGGCGCACAGGCCCGCGAAGACCGGCTGAAAGCGGCGCTGAAGGCCAATCTGGCACGGCGCAAGGCGCAGGCCCGCGCCCGTGCGGAACCCACAGAACCAAAAGACGCCGATCCGTCGGGCGACAAGGCATAGGAGCAGGACTGCAATGGATTCAATTCTGGTGACGGGCAATGGTCCGCTGAACGGGGACATCCCCATCGCGGGCGCAAAGAATGCCTGTCTGACCCTGATGCCTGCGACCTTGCTGTCCGAAGAGCCGCTGACGCTGACCAATGCGCCACGCCTGTCCGACATTCGTACCATGACGCTGTTGTTGCAGTCGCTGGGCGCCGAGGTCACCGCATTGCAAGAGGGCAAGGTGCTGGCGATGTCGTCGCACAACCTGACCTCGCAGCGGGCAGAATATGACATCGTGCGCAAAATGCGCGCCTCTATTCTTGTGCTTGGGCCGCTGCTGGCGCGGTTCGGCTATGCCGAGGTGTCGCTGCCCGGTGGCTGTGCCATTGGCGCGCGCCCGGTGGATCTGCACCTCAAGGCGATGGAAGCCATGGGCGCCGAGATGGAGCTGCGTGACGGCTATGTCCATGCCAAGGCCCCGTCGGGCGGGCTTCGCGGTGGCGAATTCGAATTCCCCTTTGTCTCTGTCGGGGCGACGGAAAACGCGCTGATGGCGGCGACGCTGGCCAAAGGCACAACCGTGCTGAAAAACGCCGCGCGCGAGCCCGAGATCGTCGATCTGGCGGAATGTCTGCAAAAGATGGGCGCGCAGATCGAAGGGGCGGGGACCTCGACGCTGACCATTCAGGGCGTGGATCGTCTGGGTGGGGCGACCCACGGCGTGGTCACTGACCGGATCGAACTTGGCACCTATATGTTGGCTCCCGCGATCTGTGGCGGCGAAGTCACCTGTCTGGGCGGGCGGATCAGCCTGCTGGAAGCCTTCTGCGAAAAGCTTGACGCGGCGGGGATCTCGGTCGAGGAAACCGAAAAGGGTCTGAAGGTCGCGTGCCGCAATGGTCGTGTGAAGGCGGTGGATGTGACCACCGAACCCTTCCCCGGTTTCCCGACCGACCTGCAGGCGCAGATGATGGCGCTGATGTGCACCGCCGAGGGGACTTCGGTGCTTGAGGAAAAGATTTTCGAGAACCGCTTTATGCATGCGCCCGAACTGATGCGCATGGGGGCCAAGATCGACGTTCAGGGCGGCCACGCCACGGTGACCGGCGTTGAGCGTCTGAAGGGCGCGCCGGTCATGGCGACCGATCTGCGGGCCTCTGTGTCGTTGATCCTTGCCGGGCTTGCCGCAGAAGGCGAGACCATGGTCAACCGCGTCTACCATCTGGATCGCGGCTACGAGAACGTCGAGGAAAAGCTCGGTGCGCTGGGGGCCAAGATCGAGCGGGTGCAGGGCCAATGACCGAGGACGCCCGCTTTGAGGACGGCGGTGAACGCCCGCTGAACCTTGGCGCGCTGGACGCCGAGGATCTGGGGGTGATTGCCGCACTTGTGCAGGATGCGGTCCTGCCGGTGACGGAAATCCGCTGGCAGGCGGCGCACCGCAGGCTGGGCCTTTTGGTCAACCGCATCCGTTGGGAGGATGTGGAACCGGCCAAGCGGCAGGGCCGTCCGGTCGAGCGGGTGCAATCGCTTTTGGTGATCGACAACGTGCTTGGCGTGGCCTCGCAGGGGGTGGATCGCGCCGATAAGGATCTGGTGTTGCAGATCCTGACCGTCACTTGGGAGCCGGGTGAAGACGCGGAGGGCCACGTGGTGCTGACGCTCGCCGGTGATGGCGCATTGCGCGCCCGGGTCGAGGCGCTCGATGTTGGGCTGCGCGATGTCACGCGGCCTTACGTGGCGCCATCGGGCAAACTGCCGGATCATTCATTGTAATACCGCAACGGACCCGCCAATCTGGCGGGTCTTTTGTTGCGGCCTGCGACACAGATGCCCGTGCCCATGCGGTTGAGCGTCGGGCACGGACGGTATATCAGGCCGCAACCTATTGGAGGAACGCCCATGCCCGTCTTTTTGAACACATCCGATCAGGGCTTTGACACGCATTTCGCCACGCTTTTGTCGGCCAAGCGCGAAGACAGCCCCGACGTGGACGATGTGGTGGCGGAGATCATCGCGGATGTGCGCGCGCGCGGAGATGCGGCGGTGCTGGAGCTGACCGAAAAGTTCGACCGTCTGTCGCTGACAGCGCAGGGCATGCGTTTCTCAGAGGCAGAGATCGAAGCCGAATGCGCAAAGGTCCCCGAGGCGGAGGCCCGCGCGCTGGAACTGGCGGCGGAACGCATCCGGGCCTATCACATGCGCCAGATGCCCGAAGACGCGTCCTGGACCGATCCCGAAGGAGCCACGCTGGGCTGGCGTTGGACGCCCGTGTCGGCGGCGGGCCTTTATGTCCCGGGCGGGCTGGCCAGCTATCCGTCCTCTGTTTTGATGAACGCGGTGCCCGCCAAGGTGGCCGGTGTGCAGCGGTTGGCGATTTGCGTGCCGACGCCGGATGGCATCGCCAATCCGGCAGTGTTGCTGGCGGCGCGGATTGCTGGCGTGGACGAGATTTACCGCATCGGCGGGGCGCAGGCGATTGCGGCACTGGCCTACGGCACAGACACCATCGCCCCCGTCGACAAGATCACGGGGCCGGGCAATGCCTTTGTTGCGGCGGCGAAACGTCGTGTCTTTGGCAAGGTCGGGATAGATATGATCGCAGGCCCGTCCGAGATCCTTGTGATAGCGGATGCGGACAATGATCCCGACTGGATCGCGCTTGACCTGCTCAGCCAGGCCGAACACGACGAAAGCGCGCAATCCTTGCTGATCACCACCGATGCGACATTCGGAGAGGCCGTGGCGCAGGCGGTGGACAAACGGCTGGAGACGCTGGACCGGCGGGCCATTGCGGGCGCGTCCTGGCGGGACTTTGGCGCGATCATCGTGGCCAAGGATCTTGACGAGGCGGCGGCCCTGTCGAACCGCATCGCGCCGGAGCACCTCGAGCTGTGCGTGGCGGATCCGGACGCGCTGGCAGAGAAATGTGTGCATGCCGGGGCGATTTTCTTGGGCGGTTGGACGCCCGAGGCAATCGGTGACTACGTCGGCGGCCCGAACCACGTGTTGCCCACGGCGCGTTCGGCGCGCTTTTCGTCGGGGCTGTCGGTGATGGATTTCGTCAAACGCACCACCATGGCCAAGATGACGCCGGAGGCGCTGCGCGCCATTGGACCTGCGGCAGAGGTGATGGCGCGTTCGGAAAGCCTTCAGGCGCATGGGCTGTCCGTGACTGCGCGGCTCGATAAGCTCAACCGATAAGCTGCGCGAAAACCGGCCCCTTGCCACACGCAAGGGGCGGTGTTGTGACGTTCAGTTCCTGTCAACTAGGGCCAAAGTCTCGCGGGCGGTGCTTGCCAAGTTGGCCAACAGGGCGTTAACTTTTGCTGCAGCTGCGAAAGGCCGCCCATGACACGTATCGCCCAGATCAATCTCGATGACGGCAACCTGCCGCCGCCGACGCCGGAAATCGAACAGGAACGCCGCGTGGCGATATTCGATTTGATGGAAGAGAATACGTTTACGCTGCCAAACCGTGATGACCGCACGGTGCCAGCGGGGCCGTATCATGTCAGCCTGTCGATCCGCGACAAGCGTCTGGTGTTTGACGTTATGACCGAAGCCCATGAAAGGGCAGCGGAATTCCATCTTTCCCTGTCGCCCTTCCGGCAGGTGGTGAAGGATTACTTTCAGATCTGCAAAAGCTACTTTGATGCGGTGAAAACCATGCCGCCCAGCCAGATCGAAACCATCGATATGGCGCGGCGCGGCATCCACAACGAAGGGGCCCGCATCTTGCAGGAACGTCTGGAAGGCAAGGTAGAGGTAGACGAAGCAACTGCCCGCAGGCTATTTACGCTTGTCTGCGTCTTGCACTTCGGGGGGTGACTTGGGCCAACTGCCGCAATCGGTTCTGTTCAGTTGCGACCACAATGCCGTGCGGTCGCCCATGGCCGAAGGGATCATGAAAAAGCTCTATGGCGCGCAGGTCTATGTGCAGTCTGTGGGCGTTGTGAACGATCTGGAAATCGACGGTTTTGCCATTTCGGTGTGCAAGGAAATCGGCGTCGAACTGGAAACCCATCGCGCGCGGTCTTTTGAAGAGATGGAGCAGATGGGCGAGATGCTGTCAGGCTTTGACCGCGTTGTGACCATGACCCCTGCCGCGCAGCGGCGCGCGTTGGATCTGACGCGCTACTACCATCTGACAGTGGATTACTGGCCGATCCTCGACCCCACAGGCATTGGCGAGACGCGCGAGCAGAAGCTGAACGCCTATCGCCAGACCCGTGACCAGATCGTCAAGAAATTGCGTGACAATTGGGGCGGTTAGGTCGTTTTTGACCAACTAATGCCGATCACGGAGGGTGTGGTGCCCGCGTCTTCTGTTAGCTATGCATGGCATAGCACAGGAGATGTCGCATGACCCATGATGTGATCGAACGGTATTTTGCCGCTTTCAACGCAAATGATGCCGATGGCATGCTCGCCTGCCTGACCCCCGACGTGGCGCATCACGTCAACGAGGGGCAGGTGCGCAGCGGCAAAGACAAATTTGCCGAATTTCTGGGTCACATGGACCGCTGCTATGCGGAGACCCTGACAGACATGGTGATTTTTGCCGATGACAGCGGCACGCGGGCGGCGGCGGAATATACCGTCAACGGCACCTATCTGCGCAGCGATGATGGGCTGCCGCAGGCGCGCGGGCAAAGCTACTGCCTGCCGGCGGGGTCGTTCTTTACCCTGCGCGATGGGCTGATTTGCCGTGTGGTGACCTACTACAATCTGGCCGATTGGGTGCGGCAGGTGTCATGAGCGTCTCCCGTCTGACTGGCGCGGATCTGCAGGCGGCACTGCCGGATCTGGCGGCGCTGCGCATAGAGGTGTTTCGCGCCTTTCCCTATCTCTACGATGGGGATTTGTCTTACGAGAAGGGCTACCTTACGCCGTATCGTGACAATCCGCGCGCCGTTCTGGTCGCGGCGCGTCAGGACGGGCGCATCGTGGGGGCCGCGACGGGGATGCCTTTGGCGGACCACGGGGATGCGGCGCAGATGACCGGGGACCTGCCACCGATCAACGAGATTTTCTACTGCGCCGAAAGTGTGCTGCTGGAACCCTATCGCGGGCAGGGCTTCGGGCATGCGTTCTTTGATCTGCGCGAGGCGCAGGCCCGCGAACTGGGGTTCCGCTACAGTTTGTTCTGCGCGGTGCAGCGTCCCGCCGACCACCCTGCGCGCCCCGTCGGGTACCGCCCGCTGGATGGGTTCTGGCGCAAGCGGGGCTATGCCCCCGCCGAAGGGGTGACCGCCACATTCCACTGGACGGATGTTGGCGGCACGGGTGAGACCCCTCACAGCCTCCAAGCCTGGATCAAACAGCTATGAAAGGTCCGACATGAAGATTGCCACCGCCGCCTATAAGATGGATGTGCTCGACGATTGGGCCGCCTACGAGACAAAGATCGAAGCTTGGGTGCGTGAGGCCGCGCAGGGTGGTGCCGATCTGCTGGTCTTTCCCGAATACGGCGCGATGGAGCTGGCCACGCTGGCGGGGCTGGATGTGGCCGCCGACTTGCAGGCGTCGATCCGCGCTGTGTCCGAACGGGTGCCGGAGGCGGATGCGCTGCACAGCCGGCTGGCTGCACGTTACGGCGTCTATATCCTTGCAGCGTCGGCTCCGGTGGAGGCAGGGCAGGGCTTGCCGGTGAACCGTGCGCGTCTGGTCGCGCCCTCCGGTGCCATTGCCACCATCGACAAACAGATCATGACCCGGTTCGAGCGCGAGGATTGGGGCGTGCGCGGCGGCGATCCCTTGCGGGTGTTCGATACGGAGCTTGGCCGAATCGCTGTGCTCATTTGCTATGATTCGGAATTTCCCCTGCTGGGGCGGGCTGTGGGCGGCGCGTCCTTGTTGCTGGTGCCCTCCGCGACAGAGGCTCTGGCAGGCTACTGGCGGGTGCGCATCGGCTCTATGGCGCGGGCGTTGGAAAACCAGTGCGTGGTGGCCATGTCCTCGACCGTGGGGGCCTGTCCGTGGTCCGAAGCCGTGGACACAAACGTGGGCATGGGCGGAGTGTTTTGCCCGCCGGATGTGGGGTTTCCGTCCACCGGCGTCATCGCCGAGGGCGTTCTGAACCAGCCCGGCTGGACCTTTGCCGAGGTCGATCTGCGTCAGGTCGAGACCGTCCGCCACGATGGTGTGGTGCTCAATCGGCTGCATTGGACGGACCAGCAGGGGCGTGATGACGTTCCGGCAGTGACGGAATTGAAATGATCTCCTGTCAAGATGTGACTTGAAAAAGCTGCGCAATCGGACCATATCGTAGCTCGCCTTGCCCCTGCCTGCGCGGGGGCGACCATTTTAGGAGAGACCATGGCCAAGGAAGATACGCTCGAATTTCCCGGTGTCGTGAAGGAACTCCTGCCAAATGCGACGTTTCGGGTCGAGCTGGATAACGGCCATGAGATCATCGCACATACGGCAGGCAAGATGCGCAAGAACCGCATCCGTGTTCTGGCCGGCGACCGGGTCCAAGTTGAAATGACCCCATATGATCTGACCAAGGGGCGGATCAACTACCGTTTCAAATGACGGGTTGCGGCATCTGCCGCAGCTTTTGAAAACAGCCGGGCTTTGGTCCGGCTTTTTTCTTGTCCGGCGCGGCTTTTCCTGAGCGCCGGTCTTTTGTAGGTCGGGGCTGTGCCCCGACGGGCATGCCACTCATTCAGCAGGGCCGATCATGACACAACCCCGCCTTATCCTTGGCTCCGGCAGTCCGCGCCGCCGTGATTTGATCGCGCAGCTTGGCCTGACCGCTGATGCCATCCGCCCGCCCGACATCAACGAAGACCCGCTCAAGGGCGAGCTGCCGCGCCCCTATTGCGTGCGACTGGCGCGCGAAAAGGCACAGGCCATCGAGGCCAGTGAGGACGAGGTCGTGCTCAGCGCGGACACCACCGTCGCACTGGGCCGCCGTATCCTGGGCAAACCGGCGGATGAAAAAGAAGCTGCCGCTTTCCTGACCGCTTTGTCGGGGCGGCGTCACCGCGTCATCACGGCGGTGGCCGTGCGGCGGGGGAGCCGCATCTGGGAGCGTGACGTGGTCACGCAGGTCAAGATGAAGATGCTGTCAAACGAGGAACTCAACGCCTATCTTGCCTCAGGGGACTGGCGGGGCAAGGCAGGCGGCTACGGCATCCAAGGGCCGGCGGGGGCCTTTATCCCGTGGATTTCGGGATCGTTTACGGCGGTTGTCGGTCTGCCGCTGGCGGAAACCGCCCATTTGCTACAGGCCGCTGGCCTCAACTTGTACAAGGACGCGTCATGAAGGGCACGACAATCGCATTGGACAGCTGGAACGGACGCGAGGCCGCCGCGCTGATCGTCGATGGCCAGCTTGAGGATTTCTTTATCGAGGCGGATGCCCCCACACCGGGCAATCTGTATCGCGCCATCGCGCAGCGCCCGATGAAAGGGCAGGGGGGCATGTTCCTTGACACACCCGATGGCAGCGCGTTTCTGCGTCAGGTCAAAGGTCTCAGCCCCGGTGCGCCCTTGTTGGTGCAGGTCACAGGGTTTGCCGAGGCGGGCAAGGCGCTGCCGGTGACGCAGAAGATCCTGTTCAAGTCGCGCTATGCGATTGTGACCCCCGGCGCGCCGGGGCTGAATGTCTCGCGCCAGATCCGCGACGACGACCTGCGCGAAAGCCTGTTGGAGCTGGTCCATGACACGCTCACCGAGACGGAGCTGCCAGAGGGGGCGGGCCTGATCCTGCGGTCGTCCTGTACGCAGGGCGATGAGGACGACATCGCCGATGATATCATCGCCATGTGTGAGCTGGCCCGCAACGTGCTGGCGGATGCGCAGGGACCGGCAGAGCTGCTGGTCGAAGGCGATGGGCCGCACGGGTTGGCGTGGCGCGAATGGACCGATCCCGCACAGGTCGATGATGCCGAGGGCAGCTTTGCCCGCCACGGTGTCGACGAGATGCTGGAAGCGCTGAAATCCCCCGTGGTGCCGCTGGGCGGCGGGGCGTCCATGGTGATCGAACCCACAACCGCGCTGGTGGCGGTGGATGTGAACACCGGCAACGACACCTCGCCCGCGGCGGGGCTGAAGGCGACGATTGCGGCGTTTCGCGATCTGCCGCGCCAGTTGCGCCTGCGCGGGCTTGGCGGTGTGGTCGTGGTCGATCCGGCCCCCATGCCCAAGCGGGACCGCCGTCAGGCCGAAACCGCCCTGAAAGCCGCGCTGAAAAAGGACCGCGTCGAAACCATCGTCGTGGGGTGGACCAACCTTGGTCTGCTGGAGCTGCAGCGTAAGCGGGATCGGGTGTCGGTGCGGGGGCTGATATGAGCTGTCCTATCTGCGCCAATGACACAGACCCGAAGTTCCGCCCCTTTTGTTCGCGCCGTTGTGCGGATGTGGATCTGGCGAAATGGCTGGGCGGGGGCTATGCGATCCCCTCTGACGATCCCGAGGATATGGAAGAGGCCGCCGACGCCATCCTGAGCGCGCTCGAGGCCGGAGAAGACGGTTCAAAACCGCATTGACGTCTACGTCACCCATCGCAAGACAGTTGTTGCGCGGTGGGGACTTTTCAAAGGCGCGGGACAGGCGTACGGCTTTTGTCATGTTCGACGAAACGCTCCTTTCCGCCATTCGCGCGCGGTTCGCCCATGTGGAGGATTGCCCCTTCACCGGCCCGCGCATTTTCTTTGAAAACGCCGGTGGCGCATTGACGCTGAACGCGGTGGTCGAGACGACCACGCGTTTCGCCGCGATCCCCGACAATCAGGGCCGCGACAACCCCGCCAGTCAGGCGTTGATGTCCGTCATTGCCAAAGCGCGCGAGGATGTGCGCCGCTTTTTGAACGCCGAGGGCGGAGCGGTGATCTTTGGCGAAAGCGGGACCGAGCTGTTGTTCCGCCTGATCCGTGATGCCTGTGTGGGCGCACCTGAGGGGGCGGTTCTGGGATCGAGCGTGGAACACCCCGCCTCGCGCAGCGCGGCGGATCGCTGGGCCGCGCAAACCGGACGCGCCCATGTTCTGATCCGCCATGATGATGCGCAGGGCTGCGTGCATCCGCAGGACTATGCCGCCGCTATCACGCCGGAGACGGCTGTGGTGACGATCCTGCACACCTCGCCGGTGACCGGCATCGGAATGGATCTGGCGGGCATTGTGGCGGCGGTTCGCGCCACAGCGCCCGAGGCCTATGTCATTGTGGACGGCATCCAGCATGCCTGCCACGGCGGGATCGATGTGACTGCTGCGGGCGTCGATGGCTATGTGATTTCGCCTTACAAGGTGTTCTCGCGCCACGGCTATGGTGTGGCTTGGGCGTCCGACCGGCTGACAGCTTTGGCCCATGACGCGCTGATCGGCGGGCCAGAGGGTAACTGGGAACTGGGCACGCGGGACACCGGCGCTTATGCGACATTTTCCGATGTGGTGGGCTATTTCGAATGGCTGGGCGGTCAGGTCAGCGATGCGACCGACCCGCGCGCCCGGATCGAGGCCGCAGGCCGCGCCATCCACGCCCATGAAAGCGCGCTGACACAGGCGATGATCCACGGCATCGACAATCTGACGGGGCTGGCGGATCTGCCCGGCGTGACGATCATCGGCGGCACCGACAATGCCGCGCGTGAGGGGCTGGTGAGCTTTTACGCGGATGGCCACGCCGCGCCCGATCTGGTGGCGCAGCTGAATGCCGAGGGCATCCGCACCCACACGCGCAAAGCCGATCACTACTCGGGCAACGTGCTGACGCCTTTGGGGCAGCCGGGCTGCGTGCGTGTCTCGCTGGCGCATTACAACAGCCCTGCCGAAGTGCGGCGCTTTCTGTCCGTGATGCAGGGCATTCTGGGATGACGGGGCAGGGGGCGCAGGGGTTTCCCCGGTTGGATGCGGTCGGGTTGGACGGGGTGCTGGTGCGCTTTGCCGACGACCTGTCCGAGGCGGCCAATCGGGCGGCGCTGGCCTTTTCCGCAGCCTTGGAGCGGGATACGCCGGACGGGGTCGAGGAATGTTCGACCTCGCTGGTGTCTGCCTATGTGCGGTTCGATCCGTTGGCCGTGGGGGTGGACCAGATCCACGCGGCGCTGTCGCAGCGTCTGGCAGAGCATGATTGGTATGCCGCCGATCTCCCCTCGGGGCGGCGGCGGGTGAGCATTCCCACCGTCTATGGCGGGCGGCACGGGCCGCAACTGGCCGAGGCCGCGCAGGCCGCCGGTCTGTCCGAGCAGGAGGCCATCGCCTCGCTGTCGCAGGCAGAGGTCCGCGTGACGACGATAGGGTTTGCTCCCGGACAGCCCTATCTGGGCACATTGCCCGAGGTCTGGGACATTCCGCGCCAGACGGGCCTGACGCCACAAGTGCCGGTGGGGGCCTTGGTGGTGGCGATCCGGCAGCTTGTGCTGTTCTCGGTGACGACGCCCACGGGCTGGCGGCATGTGGGGCAGACCCATGCACGGCTGTTCCGACCGGATCACGATCAGCCCTTTTTGCTGCGGGCGGGGGATGTGGTGCGCTTTCCGGCCATCTCGGCAGAGGCGTTCGATACCATGAAAGATGACGGCGTGACGGTGGAGGCCCTGACATGAGCACCATGACTGTGCTGTCCGCAGGGCCGGGCGTGACGCTTCAGGATGACGGGCGCCGCGGATACCTTGCGGCGGGTCTGTCGCGGGGTGGTGCTGCGGACCGGCTGGCGCTGGCAGAGGCGCGCGCGCTGCTGGGACAAACAGACGCTGCGGTTTTGGAGATGGCGGGTTTCGGCGGGCGGTTCCGGTTTGATGCTGACACGCGCGTCGCGCTGACCGGCGCGCCCATGCGGGTGAGTGTCGATGGCGCAGCTCTGGCGTGGAATGCCTGTCACCTGATCCCCGAGGGCGCGGTGCTGGACATCGGTGCGGTGACCAGGGGCGTCTACGGCTATCTCGGCGTGGGGGGCGGTTTTGATCTGCCTGTGCGGTTGGGCGCGCAAAGCACGCATCTGGCGGCAGGGATCGGCGCGCCGCTGACCGCCGGAGAGACCCTCCCCATAGGTGCGGATCGCGGGGGCGCGCATGCTGTGAGCTTGCCCAGCGATGATCGCTTTGGCGGCGGTGTGCTGCGGGTGCTGCCATCTATGCAGACAGAGGTCTTCCCCAAGGAGATGCGCCAGCGTTTCGAGGCTGAGAGCTTTGCCCGTGACAGCCGCGCCAACCGGATGGGGGTGCGTCTGCTGCCCCAAGGCGAAGGCTACGGGCTGGATGCGGGCGGGCGTATCCTGTCCGAAATCATCACCCCCGGTGACATCCAGATCCCCGGTGATGGGGCGCCCTATATCCTGATGGCAGAATGTCAGACGACAGGGGGCTATCCGCGCATCGGCACCGTGATCCCTGCTGATTTGCCACGGGTGGCACAAGCGGCTGCGGCGGACCGGCTGCAGTTCCGCTTTGTCACGCGCGAGGTGGCTTTGGATGCTGAAAAACGGTTCCGCGATGGCATCGCGGGTCTGGGTAAGCGGATCACGCCATTGGTCCGCGACCCGCGTACGATCAACCTGCTGGCCTATGATCTGGTCAGCGGCGTAACAGACGGAGAGGTGATGCGATGAAGGTCGATCTGAACGCTGATATGGGCGAAAGCTTTGGCCCGTGGGTTATGGGGCAGGATGCGGCGCTTTTAGAGGTCATCACCTCGGCGAATGTCGCCTGCGGCTTTCATGCGGGCGATCCGGAGGTCATGGCCGACACGATGGCCGTGGCCGCCCGTCACGGCGTGGGCATCGGGGCACATCCGGGGTTTGCCGATCTACAGGGGTTTGGCCGCAGGCGGATGCATTTACCGCTCAAGACGTTGCGCGGGCTGGTGCAGTATCAACTGGGCGCGGCGCTGGGCATGGCGCGGGCTGCGGGGGCCGAGGTGCGGCACCTGAAGCTGCATGGCGCCTTGGCCAATATGTGTGCCGAAGACGCGGAGATGGCGCGTGCGTGCTACAGCGCTGCTTTGGAGATCGCGCCGGATATTATTGTCATGGTGCTGGCAGGCACCGAACAGCAGCGCGTGGTCGAGGATCTGGGCTGTCTGTGGGCGGGGGAGATCTTTGCTGATCGCGCCTACAACGCAGATGCGACATTGGTGGATCGTGCGCAACCCGGTGCGGTGATCCACGATCCGGCCTTTGCGGCAGAGCGGATTGTGCGCATGGTGCAGGCGGGGGCGATCCTGCCGGAAACCGGCGATCCGATTCCAGCGGCGGTGGACACGATCTGCCTGCATGGGGATGGCGCGACCGCTTTGGAGATTGCCCGTTCCGTGCGCAAACAGCTTGAAGACAGCGGGATCGAGGTTGTCCGTTTCGAGGGGCGACGCGGCCGGCTATAACGCATTCCCCCACGCGCAGCGGGTGCCGCGCGTGGGGGAATTGTCGGTTTACTCGGCGGCGCAGGCCGCGATATCCGCTGCGGTTTTTTCGATCAGCGTTGGATACAGATCGGCGCCCGGCTCTAGATTGGCACCGAGAATATCAACTTCGGCGCGCGGGATGTCATCGGCGGCGATGGCCGCCAGCAGACGCGTGTCCGCACCGGGTTCCATCAGAATGCAGGCCGGGGGATTTTCGCCCAGATGCTCCCGCAAGGCGGCCAAACGGGCGGGTCCGGGCATCGCGTCGTCCCCATCGGACATGGCGCCGGCCATCGTCAGACCAAAGGCTGCCTCATAATATTGAAGCGCGTCGTGGGTCGTTGCGAATGTCGCGTCACCGAGGCCCGAGAGCGCATCCTGTGCCGTGGCCGTGGCACTGCGAATGCGCTCGATTCCGGCTTGGGCGTTGTTGCTGTAGGTCTCGGCGTTGTCGGGGTCGATGCGGCCGAGCTCTGTTGCGATTGCGTCCAGCCACAAAACGGCATTGTCCGGTGAAAGCCACAGATGCGGGTCGAAATTCGCATCGTCGTGGTGGTGTTCGTCGTGCTTCTCATGCCCGTGGTCATCGTCGTGATCTGAGTGGTCGTCATGCCCGTGGTCATCGTCATGACCGGCGTGATCCTCGTGCCCGTGATCGTCTTCGTGACCGGCGTGGTCGTCATGCCCGTGGTCGTCATCGTGATCAGCGTGATCGTCATGCCCGTGGTCGTCGTCGTGATCCGCGTGATCGTCATGGCCGTGGTCATCGTCATGACCGGCGTGATCATCATGCCCGTGGTCGTCATCGTGACCGGCGTGATCGTCATGGCCGTGATCGTGCGGCGCGCCCAACGTCAGGATGCTGCCCTCGCGAAAGGCCAGCTTTTGTGTCCCAGCCACTTCTGACAGGATGATCTGCGGCGTATCACCGGCGAGGGCGGCAAACTGGTCTGTCAGGCCGGGGGCCAGATCCGGCCCGATCCAGACGATCAGACCGGCATCGCGCATGGCCCGCGCCTGACTGGGCCGCAAGGCGATATCATGGGCCGATGTGCCGGGCTGCCAAAGCGTCACCACGGCATCCGTGTCACCCACCACCATCGCCACAAGGCTGGACACGGGTGGAATATCCGTGACGCTTTGCGCAATATCGGCTAAGCCACGCGACGCGGTGCCAAGCCCGAGCGCCGCAGCGAATGTTGTGGCGTACATAACGTTGCGAAATGTGGTCTGGGCGGTCATCTGGCGGTCCTCTGCAATGGTCCCGCGTCTTGTAAATCGTTACACGATAACATATCAAGCTGAAACGCAATGGAGGCGTCGACATGGACATCAAAGGCTTTGAAACGCATGACCATGCGCATTGCATTCACACAGGTCTGAAGCTGGCCGAGGATATCTGCAAGGCGCGGGGCGTACAGCTGACGCCGGTGCGACGCCGCGTTCTGGAAATCCTGTTGACCGAACACCGCGCGATGGGCGCCTATGAGGTGCTGGATGTGCTGCGCGCAGAGGGGCTTGGCTCGCAGCCGCCTGTGGCCTATCGCGCGCTTGATTTCCTGTCCAAGAACGGGCTGATCCACCGTGTCGAGCGGCTCAATGCCTTTGTCGCCTGCAGCGCCCCGGACAAAGACCACGCACCCACGTTTCTGATCTGTCGGTCCTGTTCCGCAATCGCCGAAACCCCTGCGCCCCGTGCCGCGCGGGTGGTTCGCAATGCGGCTGGCGATCTGGGCTTTGACGTCGAACGGATGGTGATCGAGGCCGAGGGCCTTTGCCCCGCGTGCAAGGACGCCGCAGCGTGAAAGACATGGCGACGCCACCGCTGATCCGTGCAGAGGGGCTCAGCGTTCATCAAGGCGGGCGACAGGTCCTGCGCGACGTGACGTTTTCCATCGCCGCGGGCGAGATCGTCACCATCGTCGGGCCGAACGGGTCGGGAAAGTCTTCTCTGCTCAAGGCGCTGATTGGGGCCTTGCCGGCCGCCACGGGGCGGGTGCAGCGTCGGCGCGGATTGCGGCTGGGCTACGTGCCGCAAGGATTGCGGCTGGATCCGACGATGCCGATGACCGTGGGCCGGTTCATGAACTTGCCGCGCCGGGTCGGGGCCGCTGAACAAGAGCAAGCGTTGGACGAGGCGGGAGCCTCCGGTCTGGACGATCGCCCGCTGACCGCGCTTTCGGGTGGTCAGTTTCAACGCGTGCTTCTGGCCCGCGCGCTTCTGGATCGCCCGGAACTTTTGATCTTGGATGAACCGACCACCGGGCTTGACCAGCCCGGGCAGGCGGCGTTTTACCAGCGTCTCGAAGAGGTCCGTAACCGTTTTGGCTGTGCTGTGCTGATGGTCAGCCACGAATTGCATGTGGTCATGAGCGCATCGGACCGTGTGCTGTGCGTTAACGGCCATATCTGCTGCGAAGGGCACCCCGAAGTTGTGGCGCAGGCCGAGGAATACCGCGCCTTGTTCGGCACGGGGACCGGCGGGGCACTTGCGCTGTATCGCCATGAACATTCGCACCGTCATGATGACGGTTGCGGCCATGATCACACACATGCGCATTCGGTCGAAGGACAACAGTGATGTTGGATGATTTTCTGGTCCGCGCCGTTCTGGCGGCGGTGGGCGCAGCATTGGCCGCCGCCCCCTTGGGTGTTTTCGTGGTGTGGCGCCGGATGGCCTATTTCGGCGACGCCACGGCGCATGCTGCGGTGCTGGGCGTGGCGCTGTCTTTGGCGATCTCCGTGCCCATCTTCGCGGGCACCTTGATCGTGGCGCTTTTGATGGCCTTGATGGTGGCCCGGCTGGCGGGGCAGGGCCACAGCTCTGATATGGTGCTTGGCGTAGCCGCCCACGGCGCGCTGGCGCTGGGGCTGGTGGCTGTCAGCCTTGTCGAAGGTCCGCGCGTCAGTCTCGAATCATATCTGTTCGGCGATATTCTTGCGGTCAGCAAAACCGACCTCGCCGTGATCTGGGGCGGCGGCCTGTTGGTGGCGGGGCTGCTGTTGTCGCGGTGGCAAAAGCTCGTCACGGCAACCGTGTCCGAGGATCTGGCCTGGGCTGCGGGAATCAACCCGCGCCACGAACGTCTTGTGCTGATGGTGTCACTGGCTGTGGTAGTGGCGGTCGCGCTGAAAGTCGTGGGTGCCCTGCTGATCGGCGCGCTGCTGATCATTCCTGCTGCGGCCGCGCGCCCCTTTTGCCGCACGCCGGAGGGCATGCTGGCGGCAACGGCGGGTTTGGGTGTTCTCGCCGCGTTGGGCGGTCTTTGGGGAGCGTGGATCTTTGACACGCCCGCCGGGCCAAGCGTTGTCTGCGCGGCGGTTGCCCTCTTTGGCATCAGCGCGCTCGCAGGCCGCCGCTAAATTGCAAAACAAACCCCGGCTGCAACTCTGCGGCCGGACGCCCGTTGAACTGTGCCACGCGGAAAAGTCCCACATGATTGCGGGCTAACCATCTGCTTTTCAATGAAAAGAAGATGGTGGGCGACCTTGGAATCGAACCAAGCGTGCGTCTCCGCGAGGGAGTTACAGTCCCCTGCCACACCTTGCGGCCTGTCGCCCACCGTGCGCCCCGTTGCCTATCGCCTCGGAGCGTGGGGGGCTGATTACAGCCGCACTCTGGGGGCGTCAACAAGAAAAATTCTTGGATTCCGACAAACTGCCATGCAAGAGGGGGCATACAGCAAAAAGGGCGCGGGAATGGCGAAGAAACCGAAATGGGTCGTGGAAAAAGAACAGGCCAGAAAAGCGTCGGCGGCTGAAACCGTCTGGCTCTTTGGCCTGCATGCGGTGCGCGATGCGCTGATGAACCCGCGCCGTGAAAAGCTGCGCCTTGTCCTGACGCCGAACGCGGCAGACAAGCTCGCCGACGCAACGGCTTTTGCAGGCATCACACCGGAAATCAGCGACCCGCGCCGCTTCGCTGCCCCGCTCGACCCGCAATCCGTGCACCAAGGCGCCGCGCTGGAGGTCAAACCGCTCGACTGGGGTCGTCTGGAGGACGTGGCCATCAGTGCCACCGGAGCCTTGCGCTTGGTCCTGCTCGATCGTGTGACCGATCCCCACAACGTCGGCGCTATCCTGCGCTCCGCCGAGGTGTTCGGCGCACAGGCTGTAATCGGCACCCGCCATCACGCGGCCCCCGAAACCGGCGCCCTGGCCAAAACCGCCAGCGGGGCCTTGGAACGCCAGCCCTACCTGCGCGAGCGCAATCTGGCGGATACCATCGTCGCACTCCAGGGCATGGGCTATCTCGTCCTCGGTCTCGATGGCGAAGCCGACCAGACAATCGAAGAAGCCGCCAAAGACCGGCTTGATCAGCCCATCGCGCTCGTCCTCGGGGCCGAGGGCCCCGGCCTGCGCCCCAAAACCCGCGAAACCGTAGACGCCTTGGTGAAAATCCCCTTTGCCCGCGAATTTGGCTCATTGAACGTCTCGAATGCTGCGGCGGTTGCGCTTTACGCAGTGCGCGCCTAGCTTTTTCTTGGTGGAAATACCTCGGGGGTGCGGGGGCAGCGCCCCCGTTTGGCCTATGCTGCCTTGAAAACCCGCTGCGGGGCTGCCTATCTAGCTGATATGTCGAACACCAAAATAGCCACCTGCTGTTATTGCGGGACCCGCGCGGCGCTGGTTCTGAAGGGCGCGCAAAGCCATGAGCTGGCCTGCGCCTCATGCGGCGCCCCGCTGCATGACCTCAAGAAATTGCGCACGGCTTCGGTGGATGCCACGGCCCATCAGCCCGCCCGCAAGGGCAAAAAGGGCGCGCGCAAATCGGTGCAAAGCCCGATGGACCTGATGGAGATCGCCCTGCGCAAATCGGTCAAACGGCCCAAGCGCAAGAAACGCAAGGGTCTGCTGCACGAGGCGTTTGACCTCATCGAGGACATCTTCGACTAGCCCAAAGCGGCAGTGTGACGCTTTTTCGCCAGTTTCGCTTGGGCGAAGCTCTGGCCTTTGGTCTCATTCCGGCGTATTTCGCCCCTGATCAGAAGGCGAGGTGCCATGAGCGACTACGAGACCCCCGGCCCGGTGGAGCAGAACTGGAGCGACGCGATTTCCTCTGTCGAGGATATCATCGAGGATGCGCGCAACGGGCGTATGTTCGTTCTTGTCGACCACGAAGACCGCGAGAACGAAGGCGATCTGGTGATTCCCGCGCAATGGGCGACGCCGGATGCGATCAACTTCATGGCGCTGTACGGGCGTGGCCTGATCTGTCTGGCGATGGCGCCGGAGCGGATCGAGGAACTGGGGCTGTCGCTGATGTCGACGAACAATTCCTCGCGCCACGAGACGGCCTTTACCACCTCGATCGAGGCGCGCGAGGGCGTGACGACGGGCATCTCGGCGGCGGACCGTGCGCGCACGGTGCAGGTTGCTATCGACGCCTCCAAGGGGCCGCAGGATATTGCGACGCCGGGGCATGTTTTTCCGCTGCGCGCCAAGCGCGGCGGCGTTCTGGTGCGGGCCGGTCACACCGAGGCGGCCGTGGATGTCTCGCGTCTGGCGGGGCTGAATCCGTCGGGGGTGATCTGCGAAATTATCAATGATGACGGGACGATGGCCCGTCTGCCCGAGTTGGTGGCCTTTGCCCAGAAACACGGTCTGAAGATCGGGACGATCTCGGATCTGATCGCCTATCGCCGCCGCCACGACAATCTGGTGAAGATCGCCAAGGAAGAGGTGATCGCCTCGGAATTCGGTGGCGACTGGACCATGCGCATCTACGCCGACGAAACCCATGGTGATGAGCATATCGTCCTGGTCAAAGGCGACATTTCCGGCCCCGAGCCTGTACTGGTGCGGATGCACGCGCTGGATCCGATGCTGGATATCGTGGGCACCGGACCCAAAGGGCGGGCGGATGAATACCGCCGCGCGATGGAGGCTGTCGCCGCCGAAGGGCGCGGGGTGGTTGTGCTGCTGCGTGACACCTCGGCCCGTCTGGACGTGGGCGATGAGGTCTCCCCCCAGACGCTGCGGCAATACGGGCTGGGCGCGCAGATCCTGTCGTCGCTGGGTCTGTCGCAACTGGTCCTTTTGACCAATTCGCCCAAACCCAAGGTTGTCGGGCTAGAGGCCTACGGTTTGGAAATCGTTGAAACGCGCAAAATCTCGGAGCTGGGTTAATGGCATCGAACGAATCACATTACACCCTGCCGCGGGCGGAATTCGACAAACCGGTTAAGATCGCCATTGTGGTTGCGCCTTACTACAAGGACATCGCTGACCAATTGGTTAAGGGCGCGACCGCCGAGGTTGAGGCCGCAGGCGGTTGGCATGAAATCATCGAAGTGCCCGGCGCGCTGGAAGTGCCATCCGCCATCGGCATCGCGGAACGGCTGTCAAATTTCGACGGATATGTCGCGCTTGGCTGTGTTATTCGTGGCGAAACAACGCATTACGACACCGTATGCAATGACAGCTCGCGCGCTTTGACGCTGTTGGGGTTGCAGGGGCTGTGCATCGGTAACGGCATCCTGACGGTCGAGAATTATGAACAAGCGGCGGTTCGCGCCGATTCGGAGGGCCAGAACAAGGGCGGCGGCGCAGCGGCGGCGGCATTGCATCTTATTGCTTTGGCTCGGAAATATGGGGGCCAGCGCGAAGGCGTCGGCTTTAAACCTGCGGCGGGTGAATATCAGGTCGCAGGCGACGGAAAGGGACCGGTTGCATGACCGACGACGACACACACCACGAGGACGAGGCGCCCCGCGCGCCCAAGCCCTTGTCGAACAATCAAAAGCGCAAGATGCGGTCGGCCTCGCGGCTTTATGCGGTGCAGGCGCTGTACCAGATGGAAGTGGGGGAACAGGGGCTGGATCGCGTGCGCGCCGAGTTCCTCAACCATCGGTTCGGCATGACCACAGAAGAGGGCGATGAATTCGTCGATGGCGATATCGACTTGTTTTCCAATGTCTTGCAGGAAGCGGTGAACTGGCAGGCGAAGGTCGACCAAATGACGGATCGCGCGCTGGTGGCGAAATGGCCCATCGCGCGCATCGACCCTGTGTTGCGGGCGTTGTTCCGCGCGGCGGGGGCGGAATTCGTCGCGACGGAGACACCGCCAAAGGTGGTGATCGTGGAATATGTCGACGTGGCAGCAGCGTTCTTCCCCGAGGGCAAAGAGTCGAAGTTCGTCAATGCCGTGTTGGACCACATGGCACGCGAGGCGCGGCCCGAAGCCTTCTGAGGGCTGTCTGACAGCGTTAAGGTTTACGCAGCGCGCGGTGGGGTTAACCCGCCGCGCGTTTGTCGTTTCGCCACATCATTTTTTGGCATCGGGTGGGGCGGGGGCTATGGCCTGCGAGAAACGTAACCTTCGTGAACGGGCGTTAACCGACGAACCGGCCGGTTCAGGCGATTTTCCGGTCGGTTGTTAACTTTCGTAGAATGACGTTGGGTCAAGAAACGTTAACGGATCAACCATGACGCATTTGCGCCCTTGCCTTTGCAAGGTCGTGATGTAGGTTTTGTAACAGAAACGGAGGACGCCATGCAGAAACTGGTCGAAACCCTTATCATCCAGCCGATCGCGCAGCTGTTCGATCTGCTTGCTGGACCGGCGCATCAGGACCGCCGCCCGCAGCGCGGTGAGCTGCTGCCGATCCGGGCAGAGGCTGTTGCCCGCCGGGATGTTTTAAAGCGCCGCTGAGCGCCACACGACCGCGAGATTTCAGGCGCGCCACAGCGATGTGGGGCGCTTTTTTCATGCGCGGTTCAAATTCAGCGATCCGTCGAGGGGAGTGGCGGGAACCGCCTCGACCGTATGGGTGACGCATTCCCGAGGACCTGTATATACAGGTGGGCGCCAGGTAACGTAGCCACGGCCACATCAGAGCCAGCTCCCTCGGATTTGCTTAAGGCCACCGGAATGTACCCGTGTAACGGGAAGGGCAGAACCCGCCTGACAGGCAGGTAAGTCGGCGGGGCCCCGGTGACAAGGGCTAGCTCGCCTCGGGTGTCACGAAATTGTAGTCTTCCAGCTCTTCGGGCAGCAGAATGTAGATTTCCGCCGCCGGGGTGGCGAGCGCGTGGCGCATGACGCGCACATCCACGCCCATGTCATCGAGGTAGGACATGACCTCTGCCTGACCGCGCTGGATGTCGTCGATGGCGGTGAAGGCGGGTAAAAAGGTATTCTCGCCAAAGGAATGCTGATGCACCCCGATGGAGGCGTTGGTCTCGGCCTGCCGCTCAGGGCCTCCTGCGAACAGGTAGGGGCAGGCGGAATAGCAGAATTCGCCGCTCAGCACGCGGGTGTCGATTTCGCGGTCGCGCAGGTGCCGCCCCAGCACCAGCGCATCTTGGACAGAGCCACCGGGGGATTGCAGGATCAGATCGGTGATTTCGGGATCGGCGCGGTCGATCTGCGGGATCAGCCGTTCCGCATCCCCGGCGGTGATCGCCCCTTCGAGCCGCCACGCGCCGGATTCGTAGGTCAGCGTCAGCCGGTCGGGCAGATCGCCGGGATTACGGGCGGGCTGGACCGATGGCCGGTCCCGCGAGGGGTCAAAGGTGCGGCGCTGGTCGCCGGGGCGCACAGGGTCCGACAGGCGCGGCGCATCGGGCCGCGAGAACGGCAGCGACAAGGGGGCATCGCGCATATCCCCAAGGATCAGCAGCCCCCCGATGCCAAGCTGAAAGATCAGCACAGCCCCGAGGGTCCGGGCCACAGGCCGCGCGGATTTTGCGACGCTCTGGCTGTCTTGCGCGGTCATTCTGCGGCCTCGCGTCGCGGCGGGCTGTCGGGCAGGGGCGCGTGTGACAGGCTTTCGACGTCGCGCAGCGCGGTCATGGCGGCGCGCAGTTCGGCCAGCGTCAGCGTGTCCTCGATGCCGGTGCCGTCGCGGCTTTGCCGGATCGCGCCGTGGGTGACGGTCAGGATCAGCACCAGAACCGCTGGCAGCAGGTCGATGGCAATCGCCCCGGCCCAAGAGGGCACAAAGTTGCGCGCATAAAGGATGACCGCATCGGCGGCGGACACGGGCGTGTAGGTGACATCGGTGGGCTGTTCGAGGGTCTGGACGTTCTGCGCGGCACGTTCCAGCGTTGCGGCGCGCTGGCCCAGCACCTCGAGCACGGAGGTGATCGTGGCGGATTGATCGGCGCGCCCTGCAGCGGTGGAGCTGTCGAGTTCGGGCAGCACGACCGAGGCCGACAGATCCTGCGCCGCCCGTTCCACCAGCGGGGCGACCGACAGTTGGCGAAGCTGGGTGATCAACCCTTGCAGGCGGACGGCAGCCTCGGAAAATTCGACAGAGCGCGCCTCGACGTTGCCGGGCTCGACGGTGAGCGCACGCATCCGCGACAGGATTGTGTTGCCCTCGGTGAAGGCGTTTTCCACCAGCGGGGTCTGCGCCGCGATCTGGGTTTCCAGTGCGGCGAGTTCGGCGGATTTCTGTCGCAGGACACGGAACACCGCGCCACGGCCCGCGAGACCGGACAGGGTGCCTTCGGCTTCTTGTTCAGACAGGTCCTCGAAGGACTGGCGGGTGCGGGCCACATCGCGTTCCAGTGCCTGACCGGTCAGGGCGATCTCGTGGGCGCGTTCCAGCGCGGATTGGTAATCCTGCACGGTCTTGGCGAGATGCTGTTCCACCGCTGCCGATCCCGCCAGCGCGGCGGCGTTCAGCCAAGACGACATGGCCACGATGGCAAGGCTGCCGATGCCCATGGCCGCCAGCAGGCCGCCGCGTGCGCGGGTGGACCGGACGGCGGGAAACAGGCGCATCAGGTAGGACCAGAAGACGAAGATGCCCACCGACACCGCCGTGGAATAGGCGATGGCCGCAAAGACCGACATGGCGCCGTTTTCATCGAGCAGCGAGGACACGCCGAGATAGGTGTAGATCCCCGAAGCGACGGACAGAACGCCAAGCGCGGTGCCGGAAAAGGTGTCGAGCCATGTGATGTGATCTTCGAGTTCGCGGGCGTGGCGCACGCCGCGGGCCGCTTCGCGGGTGAGGGGGGCATTGTCGGGCTGCATGGGGTCTCCGGCGGTGAACGGTAAAAAGATGTCTGTTCAACGGGGATTTGCAACCTCTGCAGGCGGTGGGTTGCATTTGTTCACGAAATGTTCATATTTGTCGGCATGGAATTGCGAGTGGACCCAACGGAACCCGTGCTGGCAGCGGGGCAAATTCTGGCGCGCGGCGTGTCGCGTCACTTGGCGCATCTGGGATTCGCCACGCTTGAGGAGTTCGTGCCCGATCGCGGGATGCGTGTGGATGTGATGGCTTTGGGCCCGAAGGGCGAGCTGTGGATCGTGGAATGCAAATCCTCGCGCGCGGATTTCATGTCCGACAGCAAATGGCAGGGCTACCTGCCGTTTTGTGACCGCTATTTCTGGGCGGTGGACCAGCAGTTCGACACCGACCTTTTGCCCGCCGACAGCGGGTTGATGATCGCCGATGGCTATGACGCAGAGATCATCCGCATGCCGCGAGAGGACAAGGTCGCGCCCGCGCGGCGCAAGAAACTGATACAGAAGTTCGCCTTTTGCGCAGCCCGCCGCCTGCAAAGCCTGCGTGATCCGCAGGCCGGGGTGCACTGGGGCTAGCGCTTATTTGCGCTTGCCGCCTTTGGTAATCTGGCGCGCGGTTTCGGCAGCGGCGCGCAGCTCTTCGGCGATGTCGTCGGCCTCTTCGGGGTCGAAATCCATCGGGATTTCGATGTCGCCCGCAAACATGAAGAGCCGCACCATGCCCTGATCGGTGGGGCCGATTTGCAGGTTTGCTTCGATGTCGGATTCGTCGTTGATGCCCATGGCTTTGCCTCTTGCGATGATCACGTGACCTAGCTTGCCCGCCCGATCAATGCAAGTTGGGGGAGCGGCGGGGCGCGTGACAGAAAGATGAAAAAACTGTCGCGATGCGTCTTGCATTCGTGGTGGGCTGACTGTAAATCGCCCCGCAGTGCCGCCTTAGCTCAGTTGGTTAGAGCGCCTGATTGTGGATCAGGAGGTCCCCCGTTCGAGCCGGGGAGGTGGTACCACTCCTTCCCCCGACATTTCAGAAAATCCGACGCATTTTTGGGCGTGTGCTGTTGCGCGCTACGTCATTATGCTGCGGTGCAGAAATATGTGGAACCGATGGGCTGACCTGTGGTTGGCTTGTCATAGGATCACAGGAGTCTGGGCGATGTTCCATTTGGCGAAGGCAATAGGCGAATGGCAGGCGGTGGCCTGGGCGGGGTCGCGGCTGTGGCTGTCGGCGGGGGCCGTGGTGCAGGCGCGGACCATGCAGATGGCCCTAGGTGTGATGCAGCCGCAGGAATTCACCCGCATGGTTATGGAAAAGCCGTCGGCCTTTGCCCGCAGTGGCGAGATGGCGATGCGCGCCATGGCGGGCAACAAGGGCTATGCGGTGACACTGTCGGAGGCGCTGAAACCGATTGAGGCGAGCGCCTCTGCCAATGCGCGGCGGTTGCAGGAACGGCCCAAGCGGAAGGGGAGCAAAGCGCGGCGGCGGTGAACCTATTGGTTTGTCAGGGCGTTGGCTGGGACACGAACGGAGTATCCCATGCGATTGACCGCCCCCGCCCTGATATTGTCCCTTGCTGCGCCGGCCTTTGGCCAAAGCACTGACCTGCCGCTGGGCGGGGAGCCGTTGCCGGAGGCGCAAGAGGCGCCCGAACAGGCACCGCTGACCGCCGATGCGGTGAATGCGGCGACGTATCAGGGTACGCCCTTGCCGGACGGGCAATCGGCGCTGACCATGAAAACCCAGATTTTGTTGGACCGCGCCGGTGTGTCGCCGGGTGTGATCGACGGCCACAAGGGCGGCATGAGCGAAAGCGCCCTGCGCGGGTTTGAGGCGCGCGAAGGGTTTGTGGTCGACGGCCTTTTGGATGCAGAGGTCTGGGCGCGGCTGGGCGGTGACACTGTCGGGCCGGTGATGATGGCCTACACGATCCAGCCCGCAGATGCCGAGGGTCTGGTTGCAGCGATCCCTGACAACGTCCGCGAGAAGGCCGCGATGGACCGTCTGGGCTACACCAGCCTGTCAGAGGCGCTGGCCGAGCAGTTCCACATGGACGACGATGTGCTGCGCGCCATGAACCCGCAAGCGGCCTTCGAGGTGGGCGAGACGGTTATGGTGGCGGACCCCGGTCTGGACCAACAGGGCGAGGTCGCGCGAATCGAGATCCGCAAATCTGAACGGCGCGCGGTGGCCTTTGATGCCTCGGGGCGCGAAATCTCGGACTACCCTGTGGCGATTGGCTCTGATGAGACACCCTCGCCGGAGGGGGCTTTGAGCGTCACCGCGCTCGCCCCTGATCCGACCTACAGCTATAATCCGGATGTGAATTTCGAGGCCGATGGCGTCAAAGAGGCGCTGATCCTGCCGCCGGGGCCGAACGGGCCGGTGGGCAGTTTCTGGATCGATCTGTCAAAACCCACCTATGGGCTGCACGGCACGGACGAGCCTGCCAAGCTGTTTTCGCAGCGCAGCCATGGCTGTGTGCGTTTTACCAATTGGGACATCACCGAGCTTGCCGCGATGGTCAGCGAGGGCGTGTCGGTGGAGTTTTTGCCGTGATCGCGGCGCTGCGGCTGGGGGGCTGTTGGCTGGTTTTGTGCAGCGCGGTGGCGGCGCAAGATGCGGCCCCCGACAGCGCCTTGCGTCCGCAGGCGCGCGCCGAGGCTCCAGCGGAACAGACCCCCGCCGCGCTAGAGGCAGAGCCGTCGCGGGAGTTGCCGTGGATGGGGGATGCGGACTATGCCGCCTGTCTGGCGGAGCTGGATGCGCTTGGCGTTGAGTATTCCGAAATTGACCCGATGTTGCCGGAGGATTCGCTGACTTGCGGCATCCTGCGCCCGTTGAAGGTGACGTCTTTGGCCGAAGGGGTGGCGTTGGAGCCAAGCGGGACCATGCGGTGCGAGACGGCGCGGGCCGCCGGGCGCTGGGTCCGCGATTTTGTCCTGCCCGCAGCCGCACGGGTGGCCCCGGATCGCGGGGCGTTGACGGCGGTGCGCAATGGATCGGGCTACGTCTGCCGGTCGCGCAATGGCGACGGATCGGGCAAGCCGTCCGAGCATGGGCTGGGCAATGCGCTGGACGTGATGGGCTTTGTCTTTGCCACGGGGCCGGAGATCGCCATCACCCCGCGCGAGGCCGAAGGGTCGATGGCGGAGGCCTTTCAAGATGCGGTGCGCGCCTCGGCCTGCTTGGAATTCACCACGGTTCTGGGGCCGGGGTCGAATGCGGCGCATGACGACCACCTGCATCTGGATGTGATCGCGCGCGACAGCGGCTATCGGTTGTGCGAGCAGGGCGGCGGCTGACGGTTGCCTTTGTGCCGCGCTTGCGCCACCCCTTTGTCCGACAGCGAAAGGGGGGGAGCGCGATGGATTGGGAAGAGTTTGCCCGATGGGGTGAGGAGGTGGCACGGTTCGGTGCGGCCTATCACAAGGGGCTGCGGGACCGGCCCGTGCGCCCGGATGTCGTACCGGGGGCCGCGCGTGACCTGATCGCTGCCACGCCGCCAGAGCACGGCGCGGCGATGGGTGACATCTGGCAGGACTTTCTCGACATTGTGCCTGACCGGCTGACCCATTGGCAGCACCCCCGTTTTTTTGCCTATTTCCCGGCCAATGCCGCGCCGCCGTCGATGCTGGCGGAGATGCTGGTCAGCGTGATGGCGCCGCAATGTATGCTTTGGCAGACCTCGCCTGTGGCGACAGAGATGGAAGGCGTCATGATCGACTGGCTGCGGCAGGCGATGGACCTGCCAGAGGGCTGGTCGGGGGTGATACAGGATTCGGCGTCGCAGGCGACCTTGTCCGCTGTGCTGACGATGCGGGAACGGGCCACCGGATGGACCGGCAACCGTGCGGGCCTGTCAGGGCAGGGGCATTTGCGGATTTACGTGTCCGCGCAGGCGCATAGCTCGGTCGATCGCGCCTGTTGGGTGGCGGGGATCGGGCAGGACAATCTGGTGAAACTGCCCGATTGCGGCGCGCCTGCCTTTGGCATGGATGTGGCGGCTTTGCGCGCGGCCATCGCGGCGGACCGTGCGGCGGGTCATACCCCTGCGGGCATCGTGGCGGTGACAGGCGGCACGGGGATTGGCGCATGGGACGATCTGGCCGCGGTGGCCGAGGTCGCGCAGGCCGAGGGGCTGTATTTGCATTGCGATGCGGCTTGGGCGGGGTCGGCGATGATCTGCCCCGAGCTGCGCGCGCAGATGTGGCGCGGGGTCGAGGGCTGCGATTCCATCGTGTTCAACCCGCACAAATGGCTCGGCGCGCAGTTTGACTGTTCGGTGCAGTTTCTCAAAGACCCGCAGCAGCAGATCGACACGCTGAAGATCGAGCCGGAATATCTGCGCACCAGCGGCGCGGAGGTGGTGAACTATTCCGAATGGACGATCCCGTTGGGGCGGCGGTTCCGCGCGCTGAAGCTGTGGTTTGTGCTGCGCTATTACGGGCTGGACGGTCTGCGTGCGCGGATGCGCAATCATATCCTTTGGGCTCAGGAGGTCTGCGACGACCTGCGCGCCCGTGGTTTCGAGATCGTGACAGAGCCGATCTTGTCCTTGTTCACCTTTCGCGGCCCCGGGGATGATGCGGCGCAGCAGGCGCTTGTCGATGCGCTCAATGCCGACGGCCGGATCTATGTCACCCAAGGGATGCACGCGGGATGCCGTGTTGTGCGCTTTCAAGTGGGGCAGTTTGACTGCACGCGGGCGGATGTGATGCTGGCGGGGGAGGTGATCGCCGAAGTCTCTGCCAAACTGGCTGCCGAGAGCGCCGCGTCACGATAGTGTCACAGCGGCGTCGTGGCGCGGTTACTTGCGGGTGGTGAGGTGGGCGACCACTGCCCCGCCACAGGAGACCCGCCATGACCCCCTTGAAAATCGGAGCCGCTCTGGATGTGGCGCAAATCGCCACGCATCGCGATTGGCTGTTTGACGCCGCGCGCGACATCGAGGTGCAGGATTTCCTGCGGCCCACGGCGCTGACCACCGATTTCGCCGATCTGGTGGCGGGGGCGCAGGCCGCGCTGCAAGGGCACACAGGGCGGCGCGGCATCCACGGGCCGTTTTACGGGCTGGATATGGACAACCCCGACCCCGAGCTGCGCCCGCTGATCACCACCCGCTATCTGCGCGGGATCGAGGCCGCAGACCGCATCGGCGCGCGCCAGATGGTGCTGCATTCCCCCTACGATCGCTGGTTTCATAACAACCGCTTGGCGCATGCGGGCTATGCCGAGGAGATGCTGGCGCGCATCCATGCGATCCTTGGCCCCGTCGTGCGCGAGGCCGAGGTGATGGGCGTGACGCTGGTGGTCGAGAATATCCTCGACGTTGATCCGGCGGTGCGGCGGCTATTGGTGGACAGTTTCGGGTCGGACGCAATTGCGCTGTCGGTGGACACGGGCCACGCGCATCTGGCGCACCGGCAGTCCGGTGCCCCGCCGGTGGATTATTTCCTGCGCGATGCGGGGGCTCAGCTTGCGCATGTGCATCTACAGGATCTGGATGGTCACGCCGACCGTCACTGGCCGCCGGGCGAGGGGGAGATCGCATGGCCTGCGGTGTTCCGTGCGCTGGCGGAGTGCAAAAGCACGCCGCATCTGGTGCTGGAACTGGCCGATCACAACATGGTCCCGCAGGGCTTTGGCCATCTGCGCGACCTTGGTCTGGTCTGTTAATCGATCTGGATGGTTTGGCGCAGCCTGCCGGTGGCGCGATCAAAAATCACGATGGTATCGGCGTCGGTCACGACCGCATACCAGTCCGACCCTTGGGTGTAGGCGGTGGCGGTTGTGCCACCGGGCAGGGTGATGACCTCTGGCAGCGGGGCCTGTGCCTTGCTATAGCGCAGCCAAAGCAGGCTGGCGATCGCGATGATGCCGGCCATCATCACCACCATGAGCAGCGTCACCATGGCTTGCAGGATGCGCAGGCTGCGGGGGGGCTGATACTCAGCAGGGTTCGGAGCGTCGTCCATGGATCGCCTTTGTGTCACGATAACGGCCAATCCGCCGCCGCGTCTTGATAAGGCGTTGGCGCGCGATGTGCCAGAGGAGGCATCGCTGTCGCGGACCCGCCTGTCGCGGCTGATCGCCGAGGGCGCGGTCAGCGTAAATGGGCAGGCCGTCACCGATGCCAAGGCCCGCGTGGCCGAGGGCGATGTGGTCGAAATCGCCGTGCCCGAAGCGGTGGATTACGACGTGCTGCCGCAGGACATTCCGCTGGTCATTGTCCATGAGGACGACGATCTGATCGTGGTGGACAAACCTGCGGGCATGGTGGTGCATCCGGCGCCGGGCTCGCCCTCGGGGACGTTGGTGAATGCGCTCCTGCACCATTTTGGCGGCAACCTGTCCGGCATCGGCGGCGAGAAGCGCCCCGGCATCGTGCACCGCATCGACAAGGACACCAGCGGTCTTTTGGTGGTGGCCAAGTCCGACCGCGCCCATCACGGGCTGGCGGCGCAGTTTGAAAAACACACCGCACGGCGCGCCTATCTGGCGGTGGTGCATGGGGTGCCGATGCTGTCGGACCCGCGTCTGATCGGCACGCGCGGCGTGTCCGCTGCG
Source organism: Sagittula sp. SSi028 (assembly GCF_048553715.1). Classification (NCBI taxonomy): domain Bacteria; kingdom Pseudomonadati; phylum Pseudomonadota; class Alphaproteobacteria; order Rhodobacterales; family Roseobacteraceae; genus Sagittula; species Sagittula sp. SSi028. The sequence continues at coordinate 380,206 of NZ_JBLZNC010000003.1, forward strand.
CCCGGCGGCGAGATCACCATCACCAGCGGGCTGGCGCGGCATAAAACCGACCGCCAGCGGCAAGCGGTTTTCTTTGACGGGCAGGGGCGTCATGCGATCACCCATGCCAAGCCGTTGGAAACCTTCGGGGATCCGGCCTGTCTGACCTTGGTGGAATGTCGGCTGGAGACGGGGCGCACCCACCAGATCCGCGTGCATATGGCCCATGCCGGTCACGCGCTGGTCGGTGATCCCACCTATGGCGGGCGGCGCAAACTGAAACAAAGCGCGCTGCCAGCCGCCGGATTCGAGGCGGCACAGGGGTTCGACCGGCAGGCGCTGCATGCGGCGGAGCTGGGCTTTGTCCATCCGGGATCGGGAGAGGAGATGCTGTTCACCTCTGATCTTCCTGCGGACATGGCGGATATGATTGCGGCGCTGCGCGGCTGATCGCCGCTCTTGCGAGGGGTTTTGTTATATCATATCACCTCCTCCCGAGGTTCGCTTCGGGAGATGTCATGTACAATCGCAATCTTGGTCAGGTTCCGTTTCGTCGCAAAAAGCGGGGTGGGGATGTGATGGCGCAGTTTGACCGTTTGCCCGCACCGGTGCGCCGCTGGATGGCCGAGGCGGCCCTGCCGTGGTCCCCGAAATCCTGCCTTGCGATCTGGCGGCGCGCGCTGGCCGAACAGGGGTCGGAGGCCGCCGCGCTGGACCGGCTGCGGCGCGCAGAGAAGGCCGCGCTCGACGGAATTGCCCGCTAGCTGCGTATTACAGTCCTGCACATGGGTGTGAGGCCGTGTAACAGACCCTTCCCTTAGGGCAGGGAAACCTTAACTAGGTGGAAACGTTTGTTGGGCAAGCCTCTTGAAATTGTGGCGTAGCTTTCCCATCTGGATGTTAAAGCTCGTTACATATGACGTGAAAAGGGACAGACATGAGCAACTATGCAAATCTCCCGGCGCCTTCGCCGGAGGCCGGTCTGAGCCGCTACTTGTCGGAAATCCGCAAGTTCCCGCTGCTGGAACCGGAAGAAGAATACATGCTGGCGAAACGCTGGGTCGAAGAAGAGGACACAGCAGCCGCCCATAAGATGGTCACCAGCCACCTGCGCTTGGCGGCCAAGATCGCCATGGGCTACCGTGGCTACGGGCTGCCGCAGGCCGAGGTGATCTCGGAGGCCAATGTGGGCCTGATGCAGGCGGTCAAACGCTTTGATCCCGAAAAGGGCTTTCGCCTTGCGACCTATGCGATGTGGTGGATCCGCGCGTCCATCCAAGAATATATCCTGCGGTCGTGGTCCTTGGTGAAACTGGGCACCACCTCGGCGCAGAAGAAGCTGTTCTTTAACCTGCGTAAGGCCAAGTCGCGCATCGGCGCCTTGGAAGACGGTGATCTGCGTCCCGAACACGTGGAAAAAATCGCCACCGATCTGGGCGTGACCGAGCAGGAAGTGATTTCCATGAACCGCCGCCTGTCGGGCGGGGATGCGTCGCTGAATGCCACTGTCGGCTCCGAAGGTGAGGGCACGATGCAATGGCAAGACTGGCTGGAGGATGAGGACGCCGACCAAGCCGGTGATTACGCCGAACGTGACGAGCTGGAAGCGCGCCGCGAGCTGCTGACGCAGGCGATGGATGTGCTCAATGACCGTGAGAGGGACATCCTGACCCAGCGCCGTCTGGCGGAAAAGGCTGTCACGCTGGAGGACCTGTCCGGCCAGTATGACGTCAGCCGCGAACGCATTCGCCAGATCGAGGTGCGCGCGTTTGAAAAGCTGCAAAAACGCATGCGTGATCTGGCCAAGGAACAAGGTCTGCTGGCGGGCGTTTAACCTCGTCCGGCCGGCGTAAAGATACCCCGGCCCAAGACTTTCCTCACGTGTTCAAAGGCACGGGGTCCCCGTCGGAGCAATCCGGCGGGGTTTTGCGTGACGGCTGTCGATTGTCAGCGAAATCGCCGTTTGACGGGTTGCATGTCCGGCGCAGCCAATTAGCCTGCGCCGCAACCACAGGAGGACAGGTTATGGCAGATCACGTGCGTTGGGGGATATTGGGGGCGGCGAAATTCGCCCGCGAGCACATGGGCCGGGCGATCCACGCGGCCGAACGCGGGGAGCTGGCAGCGCTCGCGACCTCTAGCACCGAGAAAGCTGCGCCGTTTCAGGCCTTTGTCCCCGGTTTGCGGGTTCACCTGTCTTACGATGACCTGCTGGCCGACCCCGAGATTGACGCGGTCTACATCCCTTTGCCGAACCATTTGCACGTGGAGTATACGCAAAAAGCCTTGGCCGCAGGGAAACACGTTCTGGTGGAAAAGCCCATGGCCATGGCAGCGGATGAATTCGACGCGGTGATCGCCGAGCGCGACCGCAGCGGCCTTTTGGCGGCAGAGGCCTATATGGTCGTCCATCATCCGCAGTGGATCAAGGCGCGCGAGCTTGTGCAATCGGGCGCGATCGGTCGTCTGCGCCGCGTATCGGGGGCGTTCTCCTACGACAACAGCGCTGATGCGGGCAATATCCGCAATGATGCGGCCAAGGGCGGCGGCGCGGTGCCGGATATCGGGGTCTACATCTATGGCACGGCCCGGTTTGTGACCGGCGAAGAGCCGCAGGAGATCCTGTCGACCGAGATCGAGCGCGAAAACGGTGTCGATATCTGGACCCATGTCACCGCGCGCTTTCCCAGCTTTCATTACAGCGGTGTCGTCTCGATGCGGATGGCGCCGTTCCAAGAGATGCTGTTCCACGGCGACAAGGGCGTCTTGCGGCTGAGCGCGCCGTTTAACCCGCAGGTCTATGGGCAGGCCGAGCTTGAGCTGCGCGCCAAGGACGGCGGCCTTCAGGTCTGGCGTTTCCCTGCAGTGAACCACTACGTCCGTCAGGTGGAGGCGTTCAACGCATCGGTGCTGGATGGGGCGGACTATCCCTGTCCGCTGGAATTCTCGCGCGGGACGCAGGCCATGATCGACATGATCTGGGCCCATGATCGCGGCTAAGGGTTTGGGCGCGCGTGCTGATGTGCGCGCGCCGTTTCGTTACAGGTCCTGAATGGTAATCACGACCTTGCCTGTGGATTTGCGGCTGCGCAGCATCTCCAACCCTTTGTCCGCCTCTTCCAAGGTGAACACGTTCGAGACATGCGGCTTGATCCGGCCCGCGCTGTGCCAGTCCATTAAGGTGGCAAGGCTGTCGGTCAGCACATGGGGTTTGAAGGTCAGATAGCCGCCCCAGTAAACCCCTAGAACCGATAGATTTTTCACCAGAAGGTGGTTGGATTTGATCTGTGGCACATCGCCGGAGGCAAAGCCGATGGGCAGCAGTCGTGCATCGGGTTTGCAGGCGCGAAAGGCGGCTTCGAACTGCTCGCCACCGACGGGATCATAGACCACATCGGCGCCGCCGAGCGCTTTGACCTCGGCCCGGATATCCTGGGTTTTGGCGTCGATCAGATGGTCTGCACCTGCAGCTCTGGCGGCGTCCAATTTGTCCGCGCTGCGGGCGCAGGCGATGACCGTCGCGCCCATCAGCTTGCCGATCTCCACCGCAGTCAGCCCGACACCGCCCGCCGCGCCCAGAACAAGCAGGGTTTCCCCCGGCTGCAGGCGCGCGCGGTAGTCCAGGGCCACGTGGCTGGTCCCGTAGGCGATCTGGAAGGCGGCCGCATCGGTGAAGGACATGCTGTCGGGGATTTTGACGGCACGGTTGGCATCGAAACAGCCCATATCCGCCAGCCCGCCTTGGCCGCCGAACACCGCAACCCGGTCGCCTGGCGCAAAGCCCGAGACGCCTTCGCCCACCGAATCGACGGTGCCTGCGACTTCCATCCCCAATGTGAAGGGCGTTTGGGGCGTGTCCTGATATGTGCCCTTAACCATAAGCAAATCGGCAAAATTCAACCCGCAGGCGGCAATATTTACCAAAATTTCACCCTTAGCGGGTTTCGGTATGGGGAGAGTTGTCAAGACCGGCTGACTATCTGGGGTAGGCACAACATACGCGCGCATAGGGCGATCCTATCCTTTTGAGACTTACTTCAACGCGATTGCGTCGGGGTTTGGCCACATAAGATGAACTGTAAGCACGGAGGCATCAATATCGTTGAAGTAATAAACAACTTTTACGCGAATATGTCGCTTTGTTTACTATCCTTGGGCGGTCGCGAAACTTGATTTGATAAAGAGCATTGATGTAAAACATCATACCATACACGTGCAGGATGAGACGCACATCGGGTTTTAGCTAGTATGCCGGAGTAATCTCATCGGGTCACACCCATAGAACAGGAAATGACAAGATGGCGCACCCCGTTGATGTTCACGTAGGCAAGCGTGTCCGCCACCGTCGCTGGCTGGTCGGGATGACACAGCAGCAGCTGGCGGAAAAGGTCGGGATCAAATTCCAGCAGATCCAGAAGTATGAAACCGGTGCAAACCGCGTCAGCGCCTCCCGCCTGTGGGACATCGCCGACGCGCTGGAAGTTCCGGTGAGCTTCTTCTTTGAAGGCATCGAAAGCGACAACCCCGAGGTGGAAAGCACCGAAGGCGTTCCGGCAGACATCCTTGGCGACAAGGAAGCGCTGGATCTGGTGCGCTCCTACTATGCGATCCCCGAAAACCAGCGTCGCCGCCTGTTTGAACTGGCACGCGTTCTGTCCGACGTTGCTTGAGCCGGTGGCCTGTCTGCGTTAGCCGGTAAGGACCGGCTTTCGCAGAGGTGACACTTTGGACATTTCAGACGATCTTGCGGCGGATCTGATTTCCACCGCACATGCCCTTGCCGATGCGGCGGGGGCTGTCATTCTTCCGGCGTTCCGTCCCGTGGGCGGGATCGCGGCGGACAACAAGCTTGCGGATGGCTTTGACCCCGTGACCGCCGCTGACAAAGCCGCCGAGCAGGCGATGCGGGCGGTTCTGGCGCAGCGCCGTGCCGGTGACGCAATTCTGGGCGAGGAATTCGGCCGCAGCTCAGGCGACAGTGGCCTGACATGGGTGCTTGACCCGATTGACGGCACGCGGGCCTTTATGTCCGGCACCGCCACATGGGGCGTGCTGATCGCGGTTTCTGACGACACCGGACCCCGTCTTGGCATCATTGACCAGCCTTATACCGGCGAGCGGTTTATTGGCGGTCTGGGGCAGGCGTCATGGCGTGGGCCGCGCGGCTCCGGGCCGCTTGCCACGCGGCAGACATCTGATCTGGCCGAAGCGATCCTGTTTTCCACCTTCCCCGAGGTCGGCACAGCGCAGGAGCGCGCGGGCTTTGAGGCCGTGCGCGACCGGGTGAAGCTGACGCGATACGGGATGGACTGTTATGCCTATGCCTTGCTCGCGGCGGGGCAGATTGATCTGGTGATCGAGGCGGGCTTGCAGGCTTATGACATCCAAGGGCCCTTGGCGGTGATCGAGGCAGCGGGCGGTATCGTGACCGATTGGCAAGGCGGCCCCGCCCACGAGGGCGGGCGTGTTGTCGCCGCAGCGAACGCCACGCTGCATGCGCAGGCCATTGATCTGCTGCGCGCCTATTAAGGGGGCTTGGCCATGGAAACCTTGATCCGCAATGCGCGCGTGGTCATGACCATGAACGACACAGATGATGCGCCGCAGAACACGGATATTCTGGTGCGCGATGGTGTGATTGCGGCGTTGGGGCAGGGGCTTGCCACCACGGGGGATGTGATCGACGCCAGCGATTGCGTGGTGACGCCGGGCCTGGTGAACACGCACCACCACCTGTATCAGACCCTGACGCGGGCGGTGCCGGGCGGGCAGGATGCGCTGCTGTTTGGCTGGCTCAAGACGCTGTACCCCATCTGGTCGCGTTTCGGACCGGAGGAGATGTATATCTCGGCGCAGATCGGTCTGGCAGAGCTGGCGCTGTCGGGCTGCACGCTTAGTTCCGATCACCTGTACCTGTATCCCAACGGCGCACGGCTGGATGACACCATTGCCGCCGCAAGGGAGGTGGGGCTGCGGTTTCACCCCACGCGCGGTGCGATGAGCATCGGCGAAAGCGCCGGTGGTCTGCCGCCCGATGCGCTGGTCGAGGCGGAACAGGCCATTCTGGAGGACTGCATCCGCGTCATTGATGCCTTTCACGACCCGTCAGAGGGCGCGATGGTGCGGGTCGGTGTCGCGCCCTGTTCGCCCTTTTCGGTCAGCCGAGAGCTGATGCGCGACGCCGCCATTCTGGCGCGCGACAAGGGGGTGATGCTGCACACGCATCTGGCGGAAAACGACGAGGATATCGCCTATAGCGAGGCGCAGTTCGGCTGCCGCCCCGGTCAATACGCTGAAGAGCTTGGCTGGGTCGGGGATGACGTGTGGCACGCCCATTGCGTCAAGCTTGACCGCGCGGAGATCGACCTGTTCGCCCGCACGCGGACGGGGGTGGCGCATTGCCCGTGCTCCAATTGTCGTCTGGGATCGGGGATCGCGCCGGTGCGCGCTATGCGGGATGCGGGCGTGCCGGTGGGCCTTGGCGTTGACGGGTCCGCGTCCAACGATGCGGGGTCCCTGATTGGCGAGGCGCGCCAGACCATGCTGTTGCAACGTGTGGTCAACGGGGCCGATGCCATGAGTGCGCGCGAGGCATTGCGCATCGCCACGCGTGGCGGCGCCGAGGTGCTGGGCCGTCATGATGTGGGACAGATTACTGTGGGCAAACGGGCCGACATCGCCATGTGGGATGTGTCAGGGATCGAAAGCGCGGGCAGTTGGGATGTGGCGGCGCTGCTGCTGGCGGGGCCGCAACAGGTGCGCCATCTGATGGTCGAGGGGCGCGAGATCGTCCGCGACGGCCATTTGGTGACTTTTGATCTGGCGCAGGCTATCGTGCGACAGAACACGTTGGCGCGCCGTTTGGCCGGATGACGAACCGCGCCCGTCCGCCCGTGTTGCGCCGGTTTCAAAGAGGTATTGATGCGACAGTTTTTTGGTCTTTGCGCGGTGATTGCCATGCTGTTTGGGGCACAGGCGGCGGAGGCGCAGCAGGTGCGCCAGATGTTGAACGGATTTCGCGCGGAACAGGGATTGGGGCCGCTTGCCCCCTCGACCCGGTTGGAGCGCGCGGCAGAGGTCCATGCTCTGGATATGGCGCGCAAGGGGTTTTTCGATCATCGCGGATCTGACGGCAGCACGGTGATGGATCGGGTGCGGCAGGCGGGCTATGGAGCCTGCGCAATTGCCGAGAACATCGCCCAAGGCCAGACCTCTGTCAGCGAGGTGCTGGGCGCTTGGCTGCAGTCGGATGGCCACCGCGCGAATATGCTGCATCCGCAGGTGGTGGATTACGGGTTGGTCCGCGCATCAGGCGATATCTGGGTGCTGGTGCTGGGTCGTGACGGCTGCTGACGCGGTTAGGCCTTAAGCGGCACGCCCGCGACCCATGTTTGCGCCACGGCCCGATCGTCGCCCATCATAATGGTGGGGAAGAGCGCCTCCCATATGTCATCGGCGCGCTGGCTGCGTTGGGCAATCGCGGGCGTTGATTCCAGATCCAGTGCGACAAAATCCGCGTCCGCCCCCACGGCGAGCCGTCCGATGCCGGTGTCGCGCAGCGCCGTGGCAGAGCCTTCGGTCGCCAGCCAAAGCAGCTCGGCGGGATGGAGGGCGCGCCCACGCAACTGGCCGATCTCATAGGCGGCGGCCATGCTGCGCAGCATGGAAAAGGACGACCCGCCCCCTGTGTCGGTGGCCAGACCCACGGTGTGGCCCGCGCGCGTCAGCCCATCCATGTCAAACAACCCCGAGCCGATAAATGTGTTGGAGGTCGGGCAGTGCACCAGCGCTGCGCCGACCTCGGAGAGGCGGGCGCGTTCACGCTCTGTCAGGTGGATGGCGTGGCCATACAGGCCGTTCTGGCCGAGCAGGCCGTGCGCCTCGTAGGTGTCGAGATAATCGCGCGCCTGCGGGAACAGTGACTGCACCCATTGGATCTCGTCTGTTTGTTCGGACAGATGCGTCTGCATCAGACAGTCGGGGTGTTCGGCCCACAACTGGCCCAAAGCGATCAACTGCTCCGGCGTCGAGGTGGGGGAAAACCGCGGCGTGATGACATAGGACGCGCGGCCCCGCCCGTGCCAAGCCTGCAGCAAGGCCTTGCTGTCGTCATGGGCGCTTTGGGCGGTGTCGCGCAGACTGTCGGGGGCATTGCGGTCCATGCAGGTCTTGCCCGCGAAGACCCGCATGTTGCGCGCCTCGGCCGCCGTAAACAATGCCTCGACCGAGGTCGGGTGGATCGTGCAGAAGCTGCACACCGTGGTCGTGCCATGGGCAATCAACAGATCAAGATAGCGGCCCGCGATCTCGGCGGCGTAGGCGGGATCGTGAAAGCGGCTTTCCTCGGGGAAGGTGTAGGTGTTCAGCCAGTCGATCAGACGTTTGCCCCAGCTCGCGATCATGCCGGTTTGCGGGTAATGCGCATGGGCGTCCACAAAACCGGGGGCGAGCAGTTTTGCCCCGTGGTCATGGACAACCGCGTCGGGGTGTGCGGCGCGCAACTGGTCGGCTGCACCGATGTCCGTGATCTTGCCATCCTCGACCAGCAGGGCCGCGCGCGCGGTATGGCGACCGGCGGCGGGGCCTTCGAAAAACGGGTTTGCGTCGAACTGGATCAGCTGTCCGAGGTGCAGGTCTGCGGTCATTTCGGTCTCCTTCCGCCGCAGGGTATTTCTGCGGGTGCAAAAGCTCAATCGGCCCTGTCGTTTGCAGTGTCTATGACGTAGTGTCCAGCGCGAGTCACGCGGAGGCCCGAGCACATGGCAGACATCAGCGAAGCACCCGAATCCGAAGAGGTGCGCGACGAAGGGTATGATCTGGATCGCAAGGCCGTGGCCGCGATTCTGTATGCGGTCGATACCGAAGATCGCGAACAGCTTATCACCCTGATGGAGCCGCTGCATGCGGCCGATATCGCCGACCTTCTGGAACAGGTGAACGCCTATGACCGGACCCGTCTGATCCGGCTCTACGGGCAGGAATTCGACGGCGAAATCCTGTCGGAACTGGACGAGACCCTGCGCGAGGACGTGATCAACGCGCTGTCGCCTGCGGTTCTGGCTGAGGCCGTCCGCGAGCTGGATTCCGACGATGTGGTCGACCTGATCGAAGACCTTGATGCGGAACAGCAGGGGACCATTCTGGGGGCCTTGCCCGAAAGCGACCGGCTGGCGGTAGAGCAGTCGCTGACCTATCCGGAATTCTCCGCAGGGCGTCTGATGCAGCGCGAGGTCGTCATGGCGCCCGAGCACTGGTCTGTGGGCGAAGCCATTGATTTCATGCGCGAAGCCGACCAGCTGCCAGAGCAGTTCTATCACATGGTGCTGGTCGATCCAAAGCTGCGTCCGGTGGGCAATGTGACCCTTGGCCGGATCATGTCATCGCCCCGCGCCGTGACGTTGAAATCCATCGCCGAAGAGTCGTTTCACACCATCCCCGTGACGCGCGAAGAGGGCGAGGTCGCCTATGCATTTAACCAGTACCATTTGATTTCGGCCCCGGTGGTGGACGAAAACGACCGTCTGGTCGGCGTCATCACCATCGACGACGCGATGACCGTTCTGGACGAGGAAAACGAGGAGGACATTCTGCGGCTGGCGGGTGTGGACGGGGAATCGCGCCTGTCTGACCGCGTCTTGGACACGGTGAAACGGCGCATTCCGTGGCTGGGTGTGAACCTTGTGACGGCGGTTCTGGCGTCGCTGGTGATTGCCCAGTTCGAGACCGCCATTTCCGAGCTTGTGGCGCTGGCGGTGCTGATGCCGATTGTGGCGTCGATGGGGGGCAATGCGGGCACGCAAAGTCTGACCGTGGCCGTGCGGGCCTTGGCCACCAAGGATTTGACCGGCTCGAACCTGTGGCGTGTGATCCGGCGCGAGGGCGCGGTGGGGCTGATCAACGGTGTGGCCTTCGCGGTGATCATGGCGATCGTGGGCATTTTGTGGTTCGGCTCGCCCGCTCTGGGCGGGGTGATCGCGGCGGCCATGGTGATCAATCTGGTGATTGCGGGGCTTGCGGGGATCATCATTCCCGTGGTGTTGGACAAGGTCGGCGTGGACCCGGCGCTGGCCTCTGGTGCCTTTGTGACGACGGTGACCGATGTGGTGGGCTTTTTCGCCTTCCTCGGGCTGGCTGTGATGGTGTTGTTGTGACGCTGGAGGCGCGCAAGGCCGCTGCACGAAAGGCGGCATTTGCTGCACGTAAAAAGGCATTTGCTGACCGGGCACCCGGGCAGGCGGGCCGATTGAGCGAGATTTTGGCGGGTCATCGGGGGGTGCCCATGGCAGGCTATATGGCGATCCGCACCGAGATCGACCCGATGGCCGCCATGGCAGAGGCCGCAGCCTATGGCCCAGTCGGGGTGCCGGTGATCGAAGCGGAGGGGCAGCCGTTGCGCTTTGCGCTGTGGGAGCCGGACTGCCAGATGATGGACGGGGCGTTTGGCGCACGTATTCCGGCAGATGCCGCATATATGGAGCCGGAAATCCTGATCGTGCCGCTGGTGGCCTTTAGCCGCGCTGGTGGGCGGCTGGGCTATGGTGGCGGTTTCTACGACCGTACCTTGGAACAGCTGCGCGCGCGACGGGGCACGCTGGCCATCGGTTTTGCGTTTTCTGCGCAGGAAATGTCCGATTTGCCACTGGAAGCGACCGATCAGCCGCTCGATATGATCGTGACCGAAACCGAAGTGATCACGCCCATCTAAATAACGGCGCGCTGTATGAGCGCGCCGATTTGTATTCGAACCTGCGTGTTGTTGGCGGGGCTGAGGCTTACAGCGCGCGCCATCCGATATCGCGGCGGCAGAAGCCTTCGGGCCAGTCGACCGCATCCACCAGCGCATAGGCGCGCGCGCGCGCCTCGGAGAGGGTGGCCCCGCGGGCGGTGGCATTGAGAACGCGCCCGCCCGTGGCCGTCACATCGCCGCCGCGCTGCGTGGTGCCAGCGTGGAACATGACCTGGGTGGAATTGTCGGGCAGGGCGTCGAGCCCGTTGATCACAGAGCCTTTTTCATAGCTGCCGGGGTAGCCGTTGGCGGCCAGAACCACGGTCATCGCATGGTCGTCGGCCCAGTTGACTTGCGCCTCTGTAAGGCGGCCTTCGGCGCAGGCGTGGATCAGGTCAAGCGCCTGCCCCCCCAGCCGCAGCATAAGCACCTGACATTCGGGGTCCCCGAAGCGGGCGTTGTATTCCACAAGACGTGGCTGGCCGTTTTCGATCATCAGGCCCACGTACAAAACGCCCTGATAGGGTGTGCCGCGCTTGACCATCTCGGCCATGCAGGGGCGCACGATCTCGTCCATCGCCTTTTGGGTCACCGCGTCGGTCATGATCGGCGCGGGGGAATAGGCGCCCATGCCGCCGGTGTTCGGACCGCTGTCGCCTTCGCCGACGCGCTTATGGTCCTGCGCGGTGCCGATGGCGAGACATTCTTCGCCGTCGACGAGCACGAAGAACGAGGCTTCTTCGCCGGTCATGAATTCTTCGATCACCACCTCGGCGCCCGCACCACCAAAAGCGCCACCGAACATGTCATCGACGGCCGCGCAGGCTGTTTCGAGGGTTTCGGCGATGATGACGCCTTTGCCCGCGGCAAGCCCGTCCGCCTTGACCACCACAGGGGCCGTTCCGGCACGAATATGGGCTTTTGCCGCATCAGCGTCGGTGAAATGGCCATAGGCCGCGGTGGGTGCGGCGCAGGCGTCGCAGATTTCTTTGGTAAAGGATTTGGAGGCTTCGAGACGCGCGGCCGCAGCAGAGGGGCCGAAGACGGCAAAGCCCGCCTCGCGCAGACGGTCGGCCACACCTGCGGCGAGCGGGGCTTCGGGACCGATGATCACAAGGTCGATGGCGTTCTCGGAGGCGAATTCGGCCACGGCCCCACCGTCTTCGATGTCGAGGCTGGCGCATTCCGCGATGCGCGCGATACCGGCATTGCCGGGAGCGACGATGAGCTTGTCACATTTGGGGTTTTGCAACGTGGCCCATGCCAGCGCGTGTTCGCGGCCACCTGCGCCGAGGATGAGAATATTCATGGGCGTGCTCCTTGTTGGGACGGCTTGGGGGCTCTGCCCCCCGCGCGCCTGCGGCGCACCCCCCCCGAGGGTATTTCCGCCAAGGAAAAACAGGCAGGGCGCTTTTGATTTGCTGTGTCGTGCTTTACTGTCGGGCGTGTTGAAGAGCAAGGTTAGAGCGATGGACTTGATCGAGGATAGCGGCGCGGGGAACACGCCGGAATTCAGTGTCTCGGAGCTGTCGGGGGCCGTGAAGAAGGCCATTGAGGGCGGTTTCGGTCATGTCCGCGTTCGCGGTGAGGTTGGGCGCGTGTCGCGCCCGCGCTCCGGCCATGTTTACATGGACCTTAAGGATGATCGCGCGGTGATCGCCGGGGTGATGTGGAAGGGGGTGGCCGCGAAGCTGGCCAACCAGCCCGAGGAGGGGATGGAGGTCATTGCCACCGGGCGTCTGACGACCTTTCCGGGGCAGTCCAAGTATCAGATTGTCATAGAGGACATGGTGCCTGCGGGGGCGGGTGCCTTGATGGCGATGCTGGAGAAGCGCAAGGCGGCGCTGGCGGCCGAGGGGCTGTTTGATCCCGCACGTAAGAAGGGTTTGCCGTATCTGCCCGAAATCATCGGGGTTGTGACCTCTCCCTCGGGGGCGGTGATCCGGGACATTCTGCACCGTTTGCGGGACCGGTTTCCGCGCAAGGTGTTGATCTGGCCGGTGGCGGTACAGGGCGCGCGATGTGCGCCGGAGGTGGCGCGGGCCATTGAGGGGTTCAACCGTTTGTCGCCGGGCGGTGCCTTGCCGCGTCCCGATCTGTTGATCGTGGCGCGCGGGGGTGGGTCGGTTGAGGACCTTTGGGGCTTCAACGAGGAAATCGTTGCGCGCGCGGCGGCGGCATCGGAGATCCCTCTGGTGTCGGCTGTGGGCCATGAAACCGATACGACGCTGATCGACTTTGTCAGCGACCGGCGCGCGCCGACGCCCACGGCAGCGGCAGAGCTGGCGGTGCCGGTGCGGGTGGATCTGATGGCGGCGACTCGGGATCTGGGTGCGCGTATGACGCGGGCCATGGGCCTGCGTCTGGAGCATCGTGGGCAGCGGCTGCGCGATCTGGGGCGGGCCATGCCGCGTCTGGAGGCGGTGCTGGACGGTCCGCGGCAACGGCTGGACGTGGTGGGAGACCGGCTGCCAGCGGCGCTGCGGCGGGGTGTTGACCAGCACCGGTTGCGCCTGAGCGAGGTGAGTGGGAGTTTGCGACCATCGATGCTGCGCCGTGCCATCGAGGCGGATCGCGCGCGGCTGCGGGATCGCGCCGACCGGCTGAGCCTGCGGGGCGTCACGCGTGAGATCCGCGAGGGGCGCGCACAACTGGATCGCTTGGCGCAGCGCATGGCAGAGGTACAGGCGGCGCGTCTGGCGGAGATGCAGCGCGGGGCGGATGCCTTGGGGCGGTTGAACGAAACGCTGGGCTATCGCGCGACGTTGCGCCGTGGCTATGCGGTGGTGCGCGGCGACGGGGAATTGGTCACGACGCGAGAGGCGGCTGTGGCTGCGCAACATCTGGAGGTGGAATTCGCCGATGGGGTGGTGCGTTTGGGCGAGGGGGCAGAGGTGGCGGCGCCAGACACCCTCAAGGCCAAGCCGCGTGGCAAACCCGCCAAAACACCCCCCGAGCAAGGCAGCCTGTTCTAGCGGCGGCGCAAGACCTGCGATGCCGTGAGGGCAGCCCTGCATACGCGGGGCTTTCTTTTTGTTCTGCGCTCGCATAGGCTTTGCTGCAATGCTGCATCCGCTAGGGAGGGGAGCCTTTGGCCGATCAAGAAAAACCTTTACTTATCAAGCGGTACGCCAGCCGTCGCCTGTATAACACCGAGACGTCCGATTATGTGACGCTGGACGATATTGCGGGGTTTATCCGTGAGGGGCGGGATGTGCAGATCGTCGATCTGAAGTCCGGCGATGACCTGACGCGGCAGTATCTTTTGCAGATCGTGGCGGAGCACGAATCGAAGGGCGAAAGCGTCCTGCCGATCAATGTTCTGACCGATCTGGTGCGCAGCTATACGACACAAGCGACCAGTACGGTTCCGGCGTTTTTGGCGCAGACCTTTGACATGTTCCGCGACAGCCAGTCCAAATGGGTCGAGAACATGGGGCAGGTGAACCCGTCGATGGCGAAAGGGTTCGAGGCCATGCAGGCCCAACAAGAGGCGTTTCTGAAAGCCATGACCGGCGGCGCGCCCATGGGCACCAGCGGTCCCGCGCCGGAGCCGTCGAAATCTGATGGCGAGGATCTGGACGATATCAAGAAGCAGCTAGCCGAGCTGCAAAACAAACTGTCCCGCATGGGCAAATAAGGTTGGAACAGGGCGCCGCAGAGGGCGCCCTTTTTGTTTCGACGGTCAGGTGCCGTAGGCGCGGGTGTCACACATGACCTCTGCCGCGGCGTCGATCAGAACAGCCGCCACAGCATCGCAATCTTCTGGCGTCAGGCGGGCGGGCAGACGGGTGTCGCAGGCGGTCATCAGCATGGCGCGCGTCTTTGGCAGATCAAACTGTTCGGGCAGGAATTGCCAGTTCCAGAAGGCCCGCGCATTGTCGGTGGTAAGGCCAAAGACCTGAACCTTGACCCCTGCGTTGGCGGCGGCAGCGACAAAGGCACGGACCTGATCCGCATCCATCCCGTCGAGATTGAATTGCAGGGAATCGGGGGCGCGTTCCTCGGGCGCCAGCTTCTCCGGGACGGTGATCCAGGGTGAGGCGTTGATTTGCGCGGCCACGTGATCATGGTTGCGGCGTCCGTCGGTCACTCTGCGCGCGATATGGGGAATTTGCGGGCGGATCACTGCCGCCGACAGGTTCGACATGCGCAGATTGTACAGGGGGAGCTTGTTCTGCCAACGGGCAAAGGCCTGTTCCAGCTCGGCTGTGTTCGCGCCGGGGCGCAGGTGTTTGCGCCACATATGCTCATAGGCGCCCGACAGGATCACCGCGCGGGCGACAAGGTCGGCATCGTCGGTGATCAGGATACCGCCTTCGCCTGCGTTCAACAGCTTGTAGGACTGGAAGGAAAAGCAGCCGATCTTGCCCAGGGTGCCGATTTTACGCCCGTGCCATGTGGTGCCAAGACTGTGCGCGGCGTCTTCGATGACGGGGATGTCGCGCGCCGCGCACAGCGCCATGATCGCATCCATATCAGAGGTGTGGCCGCGCATATGGGACACGATCACGGCGCTGACATTGTCGAGCTTGGCTGTGAAGTCGTCGATGTCGATGCGGTAGTTCGGTCCGCATTCGCACAGAACCGGGATCAGATCCGCATGCACGATGGACGAGGGCACGGCAGCAAAGGTGAAACCGGGGATCAGCACGCGCGCATCGCGGGGCAGGTCCAGTGCCTTGAGCGACAGGAACAAAGCGGCCGAACAGGACGACACCGCCAGCGCGTATTTCGTGCCCATCTCAGCGGCGAATTCACGTTCCAGCAAAGTCACCGGCGCGTCTTCGGGGGCGGTGTAGCGGAACAGATCACCAGAGGTCAGCAGGCGGTCGATCTCGGCGCGGGCGTCTGCGGGGATCGGCTCGGCGTCATGCATGTTCGGAAGCATGGTTTTCAAAATCCTTAAGGTCCGTTTTCGGGAACCTTAAACTCCGATTGTAAAAACGCAAAGACACAAAACCGAAAAGTCGTTTGTGTCACAGGGAAGGGGTTACAGACCTAAACGGTCGCGCAGGGCAAACCAGCTCATGGCCAGCACAAGCAACGGGTTGCGCAGCGCCGCGCCGCCGGGAAAGCTGGGCGTGGGCAGGGCGGCGAAGGCGTCAAATCCGTCGGACTGGCCCTGCACCGCTTCGGCCAGAAAGCGCCCCGCCTGCACCGCGTTGCCCACGCCGTGGCCGGAATAGCCAGAGGCGGACAGCACGTTGCGGCCCAGCCGTTCCAGATGCGGCAGCCGTTTCATGGTGATCGAGAGCGTGCCGCCCCAAGCATAGGGCAGGGGGGTGGTGCGAAGATGCGGGAAAATGCGTGTCAGCGGTTTGCGCACGGTGGCGCGGATGTCCGATGGGAAACGGTAGCCGTAGGATTCCCCGCCTCCGAACAGCAGCCGCCCGTCTTCGGACAAGCGGAAGTAGTTCACCACGAACAGATCGTCCGCGACGGCTATATCGCGGGCCAGTACCTGCTTTGCCGCATCGCCCAGCGGATCGGTGGCCACGATAAAGTTGTTGATCGGCATGACCTTGGCGGCGACGCGCCCGTCCAGCCCGCCCAGATAGCCGCCGGTGGCAAGGATCAGATGATCCGCCTCGATCTGGCCGGTCTGGGTGTGAACCGTCACACGCTCCCCTTCGTCGATGCGGGTGACGGTGCTGTTTTCAAACAGGCGCGCACCGGCGGTATGGGCCGCGCGGGCGATGCCCTGCGCCAGTTTCAGCGGGTGCAGATGCGCGGCACCCATATCCAGAATGCCGCCGCAATAGGCCGGAGAGGGGCAGATTTGCGCAAAGTCATCCCCGGCAAAGGCCTGCATCTGGTAGCCATAGGCGCGGTCCATGTGATCGGCATATCCGCGCATCCAGTCATAGCTGCCCGTGGAGGTGGCGGCCCATGCCACCCCGGGCTTGATGGCGCAGTCGATGTTGTGCCGGTCGATCAGATCGCGGACCGTGGCCTTGGCGTCCTCTCCCAGATCCCACATGCGTCGGGCGGCGTGGTCGCCGACCATCTTTTCCAGCGTCAACTGGTCCTGCCGCTGCCCCGATCCCAGCTGTCCCCCATTGCGACCCGAGGCGCCAAAGCCCACGCGGTGCGCCTCGACCAAGGCCACATCAACGCCCGCTTCTGCCAGATGCAGCGCGGCGGACAGGCCGGTGTAGCCACCGCCCACAATGCAGACATCGGCGCGAGTGGCGCCCGTGAGCGGGGCAAAGGGCGGCAGGGCATCGGCGGTCGCGGCGTACCAGCTTTGCGGATACTGGCCGCGCCGGTCATTGGTGTACAGCAGGTTCATGGCGGCGTCCCTTGCAGGTCTGTCAGACGTTGAGCAGCAGATGCTCGCGCTCCCATGGCGAGATCACCTGCAGGAATTCCTCGTATTCCGAGCGTTTTACGATGCCGTAGACGCGGCAGAATTCCGGCCCCAGAACCTCGTGCAACTCGTGCGCCTCTTCGAACAGCTCCAACGCTTGGCCCAGAACCTGCGGGAAATCGCCGTCGCCATCGTAGGCGTCGCCACGGAATTCATCGGAAGGTTCAAGCTGGGCTTTAAGACCCAGATAGCCACAGGCCAGCGAGGCGGCGATGCCCAGATAGGGGTTGCAGTCCATCCCGGCGACACGGTTTTCCACACGGCGGGCATCGGGGCTGGCCAAGGGCACGCGAATGCCCGTGGTGCGGTTGTCGCGGCCCCATTCCAGATTGATCGGGGCGGCGTGGTCTTTGACGTAGCGGCGGTAGCTGTTCACGTAAGGTGCCATGACCGCAATCGCCGCAGGCATGTGCCGCTGCAACCCGCCGATGAAATGGCGAAACGCTTGGGTTTCCTCGCCATTGGCATCGGAGAACAGGTTTTTGCCCGTGGCCTGATCAAGCACCGAGTGATGGATATGCATGGCAGAGCCGGGCTCATCCGCGATGGGCTTGGCCATAAAGGTCGCAAAGCAATCGTGGCGCAGGGCGGCCTCGCGGATCAGGCGTTTGAAGTAGAACACCTCGTCGGCGAGCTTGACCGGATCGCCGTGGCGCAGGTTGATTTCCAACTGGCCTGCGCCGCCTTCCTGCGTGATGCCGTCAATCTCGAAGCCTTGCGCCTCGGCAAAGTCATAGATGTCGTCGATAACGGGGCCGAATTCGTCCACGGCGGTCATGGAATAGGCCTGACGCGCGGCGGCAGGACGGCCCGAGCGGCCCATCATCGGTTTGATATCATGGGCGGGATCAATGTTGCGCCCGACCAGAAAGAATTCCATCTCGGGGGCGACCACGGGCTCCCACCCTTCGGCGGCATACAGATCAACCACGCGTTTCAATACGTTGCGCGGGCTGAAGGGGATCGGCGCGCCGTGGCGGTCAAAGGCGTCGTGGATCACTTGCAGCGTCCAGTCGCCGGTCCAAGGCGCGGCGGTGGCGGTGGACATGTCCGGCTTCAGGATCATGTCACGTTCGATGAAGCCGTCTTCGCCTGCGGCCTCGCCCCAATCGCCGGTGATGGTCTGGTAAAAGATCGAGTCGGGCAGGTGGAAATGCTGCTGGCGGGCAAATTTCGATGCGGGAACCGCCTTGCCCCGTGCGATGCCGGGCAGGTCCGAGATGATGCATTCGACCTCGTCCAGACGCCGTTGGTCGAGATATGCCTGCGCTGCTTCGGGAAGTTCCTGCACGAAATCGGTCATTGGATGGTCCTTTCACGGAAGAAGCGGGCAATTTGCTGCGCGATTTCGGGACTATTCAAAGGCGTGCCAAGATCGGCAGCCGCCTTGGCCAGACGGTCGTCAGGCACCACACCGGGGCCGCGCGTCTCCAGCAGGGCGCGGGTGTAGCTGTCGTCGAATTCCGGATGCGGCTGAACCGAGTAGGCGCGCCCGGGATAATACAGCGCCGCATGTTTGCAAAAGTCGCTGTGCGCAATGGTTTGCGCGCCTTCGGGCGGGGTGATCACCTGATCCTGATGGTAGGCGTGAATGACTTTG
The DNA here is from genome assembly GCF_048553715.1 of Sagittula sp. SSi028. Classification (NCBI taxonomy): domain Bacteria; kingdom Pseudomonadati; phylum Pseudomonadota; class Alphaproteobacteria; order Rhodobacterales; family Roseobacteraceae; genus Sagittula; species Sagittula sp. SSi028. Next base: position 398,884 of record NZ_JBLZNC010000003.1, read on the forward strand.
TCGCCGTCAGGGAAGTGATAAGTGGTGGGGCCGACCGACCAGCCATTTGCGAATTTTTCAACCTGTCCGCCAAGCGCCTGAGCAATCAACTGGTGCCCGAAACAGATCCCGACCAGCGGGCGTTCCGCCGCATAGGCGCGGCGCACAAAATCGCGCAGGGGCGGGAGCCAGTCGTGGTCTTCATACACCCCGTGGCGCGAGCCCGTGATGAGCCAGCCATGCGCATCCTCGACACTGTCGGGGAACGTCCCGTCGAGCACCGGCCATGTGGCGAATTCAAAGCCGAAAGGCTTTAGCATACGGACGAACATTTCGGGATACTGACCATGTGTTTCCACAAGATCGTCGGGGACGGGGCCGGTTTGCAGGATGCCGATTTTCATGGATCACCGTTGTTTGGCCGCAAGGTAGGCGCGCGCCGCGTCCCCCGCAAGGGGCGGCGCACCCATGCCTTAGACGGTGTCGAGGTAGATGTCTGTGCGTTCGCTGTCGGTCAGGTCTTCCATATCGCGGCATTCCTGACGCTTCATCATGACCATGTTGCGGATCATCTCGCGCGGGAAGATCCGTGGCATGATGCTCGATTGTTCAAAGGCGTCGATGGCGCTGGTCCAGTCACGCGGGATCGACGGCAGATCCTGCACATAGGCGTTGCCGGTGATCGGCGGGGGCGGCGCGATGCCGTCCTCGATCCCCACAAGCGCTGCGCCCAGCATTGCGGCCAGCGCGAGGTAGGGGTTCACGTCGCCGCCCGACACGCGGTGTTCGATCCGCCGCGCGGCGGAGCTGCCCGAGGGCACGCGGATGGCCACGGTGCGGTTTTCATAGGCCCAGCAGATCGCGCCGGGCGCATGGGCCCCGGGCACAAAGCGTTCAAAGCTGTTCAAATGCGGCGCAAAAATCAATGTGCTGTCGTGCAGGGCGTTCATGCAGCCGGCAATTGCGTGGTGCAGCATCTCGGTGCCTTTTGGGCCACCATCGTCAAAGACGTTCGTGCCGTTTTCATCAAGCACCGAGAAATGCGCATGCATGCCGGAGCCTGCATAATCCTCGTAGGGTTTGGCCATAAAGGACGCGGCGAACCCGTGTTTGCGCGCCAGCCCTTTGACCAGTTGTTTGAACAGCCAAGCGTCATCGGCGGCCTTCAGCGCGTCATCCTGATGCAGCAGATTGACCTCGAACTGGCCCAGACCTGCCTCTGAAATCATGGTGTCTGCGGGGATATCCATTGCCTCGCAGTCGTCGTAGAGATCGGTAAAGAAGGCGTCAAACGCATCAAGCGCGCGGATCGACAGCACCTCCGCCATGTCGCGACGTTTGCCCGAGCGCGGAGAGACCGGCACGCGCAGGTTCCGACCCGAGTCGTCGATCAGATAGAATTCCAACTCGACTGCGCAGACCGGCGTCAGGCCCCGCTCTTTATAGCGTTGCAGCACATAGTTCAGGGCGTGACGCGGATCGCCGTCGTAGGGGCGACCGTCGTCGTGGTACATCCACAACGGAATCAGCGCAGAGGGCGCTTCGAGCCACGGCATAGGCACAAAACCACGGTCGGTCGGGTGCAATGTCGCATCCCGATCGCCGCTGTCGAACACCAGCGGGCTGTCTTCGATATCCTCGCCCCAGATGTCCACCGAGAGTGCAGAGAACGGAAAACGCGTTCCGTCCTCCAGCAGTTTCACGGCGGAGCGAATGGGCATCCGTTTGCCACGTGCAACCCCGTTGAGGTCACAGGCGGCGGCGCGGATGGTGCGGATGTGCGGGTGCTCGTGCAGCCAAGAGGCAGCGGGGGCGGGCATGATAAGCTCACTCTGAAGATTTGATCAAATTCAGAGATAACGAGATGCCGCGACCTTTTGCAAGCGCCGTGATGGATTAAAGGCCCGACATCAATGCGATTGACAGGATTTCAATCGGCAGCATGAACAGGGCGATGAACCCCAAACACAGGCTGCGACGGAATCCTCTGGTCATGCCGCGATAGAAATCGGTCGATTGCAGCACGATGTAGGTGGCTGCAATAAGCGTGACGCGCAAAGCGAAGAAGAAAAAAGAAATCGAAAGTACCATAACCGCTGTCCCCTTATGCGGATCAGTAACGCATTCAGGTTGTGCGGAAGCTGTTTAAAAACCGTTAATGGTGCTGCCGGATTGCGATACTTTCGGCGAAGTTTTCCAAGGCTTTGACACGGCGCCTATCGAATAAGCATCGGCCGCAATTTCACGCGTGGGCGGACGGCGCGCGGCAGATGCCGGTTCAGACGGCGGTTCGCCAAGGCGAACAGTGCGATAATGATCAGGGTGATCACGATGAAATACACTGCCAGAATCGGATAGGGCACGAAGGGGTTGAATGTCTTGTCCGCAAAGTAGTTCGCGTAATACAGAGCATCCCCGCGCTGCTGCCACGCAGGGAAGCCGGTGAAAAACACCAGCGTCGTGGCATGAAAGAGAAAGATCGCCTCGTTCGTGTAGGCGGGCCAGGCCAGACGCAGCATGGTGGGCCATGTGATCTTGCGGAACTTGGGCCAGCCGGAAAAACCGTAGGCATCCGCGGCCTCCATATCGCCCTTGGGAATGGATTGCAGCGCGCCGTAGAAGATCTCTGCCGAATAAGCGGCGGTGTTCAGAAACAGCACAATCAACGCGCCCAGCCAAGCGGCCGACAGGGCGTCGAACACGGGCGAGACCTGTTTGAGCGACAAAAACGCGAAGTAGGCAAAGAAAAACTGGATGAACAGCGGCGAGCCACGGAACACAAAGATGAACCATTCCGAGGGTTTGCGCAGCCACCGGCTGGGCGATGCCTTGCCCATGGCCACAGCCGTGGCCAGAAAGAAGCCCAGCAAAAGCGCCAGCGCACCGAAGTAGACGTTCCAGATCATCCCCGACCCAATCAGCGTCACCTGTTGGCACAGCGTGAAATCCTCACGCGGGAGAAGGCGTTCGCCATAGCCGATCGAGCGGAAGGCATACATCTGGACGGTGTCCCAGCAGCTCATGTGCGGGTCTCCTGCGTCGGGGGTGTTGCAAGGGTGGGGCGCATCAGGCGGCCTTGCGCTGTGCTTCGCCGCCAGTGGTGGCCTGCCCATGTGTCAGCCGCGCCATTAGCCGGTTCAGCACTTTTTCCGACACCCAAGTGAAGGCGAGGTAAAAGACCAAAAGCGCGCCGAAGTAATACATCCGCCAATCCCCGTGGGGGTAGTCGGTAAAGCGTGCGGTCTTGGAGCCGCCCAGCTCGCGGGCCCAATAAACGATGTCCTCGACGCCAAGCAGGAACAGCAGGGGCGTGGCCTTGATCAGCACCATCCACAGGTTCGACAGGCCGGGCAGGGCATAGACCCACATCTGCGGCACCAAAATGCGCCAAAAGGTCTGGCGCTGCGACATGCCGTAGGCTTCGGCGGTTTCCAGCTGCGCCTGTGGCACCGCGCGCATCGCCCCGAACAGCACGTTGCCGGCAAACGCGCCGAAAACGATGGCGAAGGTCAGCACTGCAAGGCTGAAACCGTAGACCTCGTGCACCCATTGTGCGGCATTGCCGAGGGGCAGTTTGGCCGCCTGACAGACGACAAAATCACTGCCCTGACGGATCGGTTGATCCCATTCGGGGCATTTGACCTCGTGCCGGATCCATTCAAAGAACTGGTCCAGCGCGATGACGAAAAACAAGAAAAACGCGATATCGGGCACGCCACGCACGATGGCGATATAGCCCTTGCCCAGCCACGACAGCGGTGCAAACCGCGCGCGGGCTGCCATCGCCGCGCCAAAGCCGAATCCCAGCGCCACCGGGGCCGTGATGGCAAGCAGCAACAGCACCGTCCCGAAGGAGGTGTAAAAGGCCATGTGTTTGCCCGTGGTCAGGTAACACATCAGCCAGCTCAGACCCGAGAGGGTCGATGGATCGGTGCAGGCGGAAAAGATGGTCGGTCTCCGGCAAAGGGGGCGTTCCGATCACCTCTGGACCGGAACGCCTGTGGTCTTAGAATGCGGGGCTGTCTTCGCCCAGATGTTCTGCGATCAGCGCGTTCAGCGTCCCGTCGTCCTTCATGGACTGGATCGCGGCGTCGAATTTGGCGCGCAGTTCAGGGTCGCTTTCGCGGAAGGCCATGCCGATGCCGCCGCCCAGAGGCACGTCTTCACCGATAAAGGAGAAGTCAGCATCTTCTTCGACGACGGGGATCAGGTAGTCCTTGTCGGACAGAACCGCGTCCGCCTCGCCTGCCTTGACGGCAGCGACGGTTTCGTCGGGCGTGGGGTATTCCAGCAGGGTTGCGCCTTCCATGCCGGTGACATGGGCTGCCTGAATGGTGCCGGTCTGGGCCGCGATCACAGCGCCGGACAGGTCCACATCACCCATCGCGGCAAAGGCCGACGGCGAGGGCGGGGTGTAGTTCTGGGTGAAATCCACGACTTCTTCACGCTCGTCGGTGATCGACATGCCCGCGATGATCGCGTCGTAGTTGCCGGACACGAGGTTGGGGATGATCGAATCCCAGTCGTTGGTGACCCACTCGCAGGTCAGCTCGGCGCGGGCGCAGAGCTCGTCACCCAGCACGCGCTCGAAACCATCGACTTCACCGGCGTCGTTGATGAAGTTGTACGGAGGGTAGGCGCCCTCGGTGCCCAGACGGACAACGGAATGGCTTTCGGCAAAGGCGGCACCCGCCACCATCGCCAATGCGGCGGTTCCGATCAGAAGGTTCTTCATTTCAGTTCTCCCTAGGGGTTCGGGCCAAAGGCCCATGACAGGGCGGTCTGTGCCGCCTCAGCTGTGGTGGGTCGACTTCAGGAAGCCCCGAAGCCGCTCCGACTTGGGCGCGCCGAACAATGTCTCCGGCGGCCCTTGTTCCTCGATCAGGCCCTGATGCAAAAAGACGACATGGTCGCTGACATCGCGGGCCATTTTCATATCATGGGTGACGATGATCATGGTGCGCCCCTCTTCGGCGAGCGCCTTGATCACCTTGACCACCTCTTGTTCCAGCTCGGGGTCCAGCGCGCTGGTGGGCTCGTCAAACAAAAGCGCCTCTGGTTCCATGCACAGGGCACGGGCAATGGCGGCGCGTTGTTGTTGACCGCCGGACAGCTGTGCGGGGTAGGCGTCACATTTGTCGCCGATGCCCACCTTGTCGAGATAGGCGCGCGCGGCCTGTTCCACCTCGGCCCGCTCGCGTTTGAGCACGGTGACCGGCGCCTCCATCACGTTTTCGAGGATGGTCATATGCGCCCACAGATTGAACTGCTGGAACACCATCGACAGGTTTGTGCGAATGCGCAGCACCTGTTTGGCATCACCGGGGCGGCGGGCGTGGCCGGTGCCGTTCCATGCGACCGGCTCCCCCTTGAACACGATGTCGCCTTGCTGGCTGTCTTCGAGCAGGTTGCAGCAGCGCAGCAGGGTCGATTTGCCCGAGCCCGACGATCCGATCAGTGAAATCACATGGCCCTTCGGGGCGGAGATATCCACGCCTTTCAGCACCTCCAGATGGCCATAGGCCTTGTGGAGATTGCGGATTTCGATGACCGGCTGGGGGCGTGTGTCGCTGGGCAAGGGGGCCTCTGAGATTAGTTCATAGCGGATCAAACGTCCTTTAACGGACTGTTTGCAAGAGGTCAGCCGCTTTTTTCGACAGGCTGCCGTTGCGAAAGCATTTTCGCAGGCAGGATGGGCAGCCGCAGATAGGCGTCCAGCGGCAACACGTCAAAGGACGGGCGGCCCCCCATCAGATCGGGGTTGGGCGGGTCAAAGGCGGCGGTCGCCGCGATCAGGGCTGTGCGCAGGGGGGCGGGGTCGCGCCCTTTGGCGGTGATGATCGCATGGGCGGGCGAGGGGTTGGAGTGACCGGTGATGACCACGCGCCGGGTCTCTGGCGTGGTTTGGCATAAGATGCGCCATGTGGTCAGGTCGATCATGGCCATGTCGGCGCGCCCTTCGGCCACGGCGCTCAGCGATGCTGCGTGTGATCCGGTCTCGAGGATCGAATCGGCTGAGGCGGACAGGGGGTGGTCCTGCGCCGCGATCCAGCCTGAATGGCTGATGAATTCGTTCACCGCCAAGCGGCGCGGATGCGCCACCGCAGGATGCCGGATCAGACAGGACTGGTAATGGCCGGGCAGGGAGGTCGTGCCATGGGACAGGGTGCCGACATAGGTCACACGGTCGCGCAGTTCATTGCGCAGGGGCAGCGAACAGGTGGCCGACAGCGCCAGATCCGGCCGCAGCCAGTGGTCGATCCACGGGCCAGCGATGTCCTGTGGCGCGGTCAGCGCGGGCAGATCTGGGAGGTGGCCCCGCACATGCTGCCAGAACGCGCGCCACAGATGCGCGTTCTCGGGCCGCCAATACATGGGCAGGCTGGCGATCACCCGGCTTTTTCGACCCGCTGACGCGCCAGCGCGCTGTCCATGTCCGAGATGCCCAACAGGTTGCTGACCAGACGCAGCAGCGAATCCTCGCGCTCGTCGCGTTCATCGTCTGCCAGAACCACGGTCCAGAGCGCTTCGATCACGGCGATGCGGTCCTCGTACGGGACGGCATCCTTGATCGCGCGGGTAAAGCGGACGGTGTCGGGGGCTTCTGTTTCCAGCTGTTCGGCCTGCGCGCGCAGATCCGCGCTGGCGGCGGCGTCCAGACCATAGCGCGCGGCGGTGATGCGATCGATCCGCGCGACTTCGGCGGGGTCATAATGGCCGTCGGCACGGGCAACCCGCACCAAAAGGGCCGTGAGGGCAAGGCGGGCGTCCGTGTCCGGCAGTCGCTCGGGCTGGGGCGCGGTCAGGCGGCGGAGAAAATCAGCAAACATGAGGCTGGTTATAAACCGCGCGCCGCCGGTGCCAAGGGGCGTGGATCAGGGGATGACAGCGGCGGCACGGGCCGCAGCGGAATCAGGCTGTTCGACGCCAAGATGGTTTTCCACCAGATCGATCAGCGCCGCCTCGCGTTCGTCGGTGATCTTGTCGGCGACGGCCACACGCCACAGCGCCTGCGCGGCGTCCAGCCGGTGCGCGTAATCCACGTGGTCGCGAATCAGATCGGCCAGATCCTCGCTGCTGCTGGAATGTTCCGACAGCCGTTCGCACATGGCGCGCATCTTGGCGGCTTCGATCGGGCCGATGTTATTCCAGGCCGCAAGGGTGCGGTCGATTTGTTCGATCTCCTCAAAGAGATACGCGCGGTCGACCTGCGCCACGCGCACCAGCAGCGTGCCCAAGGCGTATTTGGCGTCCATCTCGGGCAGGGGCAGCTGCTGAGGTGTCTTGTGCGTGAAGAAATGGGTGAGGCGTTCGAACATGATGTCCCCCGTGGCTATGCCCGCCCATGATACGTCTTCGGGCGAGGGGGTTATTTAGCCTTTGAGCGGGGCGAACAAGGTTTTCGACAGGTGTTGCAGTTCCGCCTCCAGCCCCCAGGGCGGGTTCACCACAAACAGCCCCGATCCCACCATGCGGTGCCCCTTGCGCGCAGGGGGAAAGCGCACCTCGTGGGTCAGCGCCTCCGGGTGGTCATTTTGCAGGGCGGCAATCATCGGACGGTGGGGTGCATCGGTGAGGATGGGATACCAGATCATCACGATGCCCACGTTCCATTTGCGGGTGATGGTCTGCACGGTGCGCGGCAGGGTGATGTAGTCGGTTTTGACCTCCCAACTGGGATCGATCAGCAGCAGGCCGCGGCGTGGCTCTGGCGGGGCGAGCGAGACCGCCAGCGCATAGCCATCCTGCTGGTGGATGCTGGCCCCGCTGCCGCGCATGGCCTGACGCAGGGCCGCGTTTTCCTGCGGGTGCAGCTCGGCAAGGTGGATCTTGTCCTCGCCGCGCAGCAGGTGCTGCGCGATCAGCGGCGATCCGGGGTAGCTGTCCGGCCCGTGCTGGGCGCGCAGGGCGGTGATGGTGTCCAGATAGGGGTGGCCTGCGGGCAGCTTGGCCATCAGACGTGTGATGCCTTGGGCCGCCTCGCCGGTTTTCTGCGCCGCGTCACCTGACAGATCATACAGCGCGCGGCCCGCATGGGTTTCCATGTAGGTCACGGGCTTTGGCTTTTGCGTCAGATAGGACAGCGCCCAGGACAGGGCGGCGTGTTTGTGAACATCGGCAAGATTGCCTGCGTGGAAGGCGTGTTGATAGCTGAGCATGGCGTTGCCTAAGATGAAAGACCCTGCGGGGGCAAGCCTGCGTGTGAAACGCTATGGCGGCAGGGTGTTTGGATGGGGCGTGGGACATTCGGATAGGTGTGTGGGACTTCGAGGATTCGGCCATAATCCTGCCTTATTTGCCCCTCACGGCCCCGCACTTTTTGCGTGTGTCGCCTGTTTGACATTCTGCAGCGCGGCATGTCCGTAAGCAAATTCGTCAAGAAAATAGGTGTGTTGCGCATGCAAATGCTGTGGGAATGATTTTTGCAATCGACGACTTGCTTTAAACGTGTGTGAAATGCCCCTTTTTCGCCAAACCGCATTGTCAGTTTAGGGGAAACGAACACAGAAGGTTCCGAGCAATGTTGAAGAAAATCGTCGATATCACCATCACCGCCGCGCTTGTCGTCGGTTTCACCGCCAGCGCCGCTTGGGCGCTCAACCGCCACCAGATGCACGAGATGGGAGAGTTCATGATCAACTCTGCCGGGTATGATTGTCTGGAAGTGGCGGCGATGGCCCCGCTGGACGCAGATCACGTGTTTCAGGTGCGCTGCGGTGAGGTCAAAGAAGGCCAGCAGTTCAACATCAACGCCCGCACCGGCGAAGTGTGGAAAATCTGGATGGGCCCGCAGTAAGTTCTGGCAGATCGTGCTCCGACAGGGGCCGCATGAAAAACGCCACCCGTCCCAGTGAACGGATGGCGTTTTCGAAAACCGATAAATTTCCGGTCAGACCAGACGCGAGACGTCCTTGGCCGCGCGCACAAAATCGCGGAACAGCGGATGCGGCGCAAAGGGTTTGGACTTCAGCTCGGGGTGGAACTGCACACCGATGAACCACGGGTGATCCGGCCATTCCACGATTTCCGGCAGTTTGCCATCGGGTGACATGCCCGAGAATTTCAGGCCCGCCTCTTCAAGCTGCGCCTTGTATTTGGTGTCGACCTCGTAGCGATGGCGGTGGCGTTCGTCGATCGTGGTGCGACCATAAATGCCCGCGACCCGCGATCCTTCGGACAGGACCGCGTCATAGGCGCCCAGACGCATGGTGCCGCCCTTGGCGTCAGACACCTTGCGGTTGACCTTTTTGTTGCCCTGCACCCATTCCTTCAGGTGGTAGACCACAGGCTCGAACCGCTTTTCGCCCGCCTCGTGGTCGAATTCCTCGGAGCCGGCCTTGGACACGCCAGCGACATTGCGTGCCGCTTCGATGACGGCCATCTGCATGCCCAGACAGATGCCAAGGTAGGGGATCTTGTTCTCGCGTGCGTATTGCGCGGCCTTGATCTTGCCTTCGGTGCCGCGTTCGCCAAAGCCGCCGGGCACCAGAATGGCGTCGTATTTTTCCAGATGCGGCGAGGGGTCTTCGCGGTCGAACAGTTCGGCGTCGACCCATTCCACGTTCACCTTCACGCGGTTGGCGATGCCGCCGTGGGTCAGCGCCTCTGCAATGGATTTATAGGCGTCTTCGAGTTGGGTGTATTTGCCCACGATGGCAACGGTGACTTCGCCCTCTGGGTTAAAGATCCGGTCAGAGACGTCTTCCCATTTCGACAGGTCGGGGCGCGGCGCGGGGCTGATGCCGAAAGCATCCAGAACCGCCTGATCCATGCCTTCGCGGTGGTAGGCAATGGGCGCCTCGTAGATGGATTTCAGATCCTGCGCGGCGATCACGCTGTCAGAGCGGACGTTGCAGAACAGCGCCAGCTTTTCACGCTCTTTCTGGGGGATCGGTCCTTCGGACCGGCAGACCAGAATGTCGGGGGCCAGACCGATGGAGCGCAGCTCCTTGACCGAGTGCTGTGTCGGCTTGGTCTTCAGCTCGCCCGATGCCTTGATCCATGGCAGCAGGGTCAGGTGCATGAACAGGCACTGGCCGCGCGGCTTGTCCTGCGAAAACTGGCGGATCGCTTCAAAGAAGGGCAGGCCTTCGATGTCACCGACGGTGCCGCCGATCTCGCACAGCATGAAATCGACCTCGTCCTCGCCGATGGAGATGAAGTCCTTGATCTCGTTTGTGACGTGGGGGATCACCTGGATCGTTTTGCCAAGGTAATCGCCGCGCCGCTCTTTCTCGAGCACATTGGTGTAGATCCGGCCCGAGGAAATCGAATCGGTGCGCCGTGCGGGAACGCCGGTGAACCGCTCGTAATGGCCAAGGTCGAGATCGGTTTCCGCACCATCGTCGGTGACGAAAACCTCGCCATGTTCAAAGGGCGACATCGTGCCCGGATCAACGTTGAGGTAGGGGTCCAGCTTGCGCAGGCGGACCGAATAGCCCCGCGCCTGCAACAGCGCGCCAAGGGCGGCAGAAGCCAGGCCCTTGCCCAGCGAAGAAACCACACCGCCCGTAATAAAGATGAATCGCGCCATCAGGAAACCCCGTGTCTTTGCCTGTATTACCGATCTGTAGATTGTGTCCGATCGGGCGAGCAAGCCGCCGGACAGGCGGCTTTTACCGCATGTGTCGACGGCTGCAACACGGGATTTGGCTAATAGCGGATTCGCTGCAAAAAGTCCACCCATCCCGCTAGATGATGTTGGTAAACGGGGCGCGGCATGCCACAGGTTGTGGGCTACTGCCCGCCGAACGTAAGCAGAGAAGCCGTTGCAATCGTTGCAAAACAGCTGCGCCGCGATGGCATGTGCACAACGAAAAAGGCGACCCTGCGGGCCGCCTTTGTGATTGGTTTGCAGGCCGGATCAGTCGGCGCGCGGGGTCAGCGGCTCTGCGCTGCCATCCGCCGAGGGGGGCGGCAAAAGACCATCAAGGTCAAGATCGCCCGCCGGGGCATCTGCGTTGTCCTCGGTCGTCTGTGAGCCCAGCGGCGCGAGACGGTCGAGAATCGAGGAGCCTGCGGAATTCTGTGCGGCAAAGATCGTCAGCGTGATGGAGGTCACGATAAACGCGCCCGCCAGCATCCATGTGAATTTGGCCAAAGGCGTTGTTGCAGGGCGTGCGCCTGCGGGGCCGCCACCGCCGCCACCCATGCCAAGGCCGCCGCCTTCGTTGCGCTGAAGCAGCACGACCCCGATCAGGCCGAGGGCAAGGAGAAGGTGGATGATAAGGACGACGTTCTGCATGAGGCCTATACGATCTTTACGGAGTTCGCGGTTATGTAGGCGAAGGCGGGCAGGGACGCAAGGCGCTCGGGTCCCGTGGGGGTTGGTTTATTCCTCGACATCGTCGGTATCGACCTGACCGGAGATCGCGCGGCGGATGATTGACCAGCTCATCCCGATGCCTAGCACCAGCGATCCGGCAAAGATGGCAATCCACGTGGCAAACCCGGGATCGCTGATGCTGATCAGCCCGAAATCGGTCGCCACCCACAACAGTGCGGCAAACAGGGCCAGCACAAAGACCACACCACCCGCCCCGATCGAGCGGAATGTCGCGCGCAGGTAGATCACATATCCCGCCAGCAGGATCAGCCCCGCAAGGGTCACCACAGATTTGGTATCGTCCCAATGTGCCCGTGCCAGTTCGATGTAATTCCAACCCGTCGGGTTGTAGGTCGCGGCGATCAAAAGAAAGGCAAACAGCCAGCGCAGGAAAAAGGACATAGGGGCACCTCGTGATGGTCGGCGCCATAGGTGGCGGTTGTGGGCGCAACTGTAAAGACTGCGCTCTATCGTCTTGGAAGCGAATTAGTGGTTTCGCCTAAGGCGGGCTGCCTTTATACGGGCGCGGGTTTGAGATCACCGAAAGGACCTGTGGTATGGCAAACGTCGTGGTTGTCGGCGCCCAGTGGGGCGACGAAGGCAAAGGCAAGATCGTGGATTGGCTGTCGGAACGTGCCGATGTCATCTGCCGGTTTCAGGGCGGCCACAATGCGGGCCACACTCTGGTGATTGACGGCAAGGTCTACAAGCTGCATGCGCTGCCTTCGGGTGTGGTGCGCGGCGGCAAGCTGTCCGTGATCGGCAATGGCGTGGTGCTGGACCCGTGGCATCTGGTGGGCGAGATCGAAACCGTCCGCGCGCAAGGCGTTGAAATCACGCCTGAAACGCTGATGATCGCGGAGAACACGCCGCTGATCCTGCCGATCCACGGCGAGCTGGATCGCGCCCGTGAAGAGGCGGCCTCCAAGGGCACGAAGATCGGGACCACAGGCCGTGGCATCGGCCCGGCCTATGAGGACAAGGTGGGCCGTCGCGCCGTGCGTGTGGCGGATCTGGCCGATCCCGCAACGCTTGAGGCGCGGGTGGACCGCGCGCTGCAGCACCATGACCCGCTGCGCAAGGGCTTGGGAATCGAAGCGGTGGACCGCGAGGCGCTGCTCGCTCAGCTGCGCGAGATCGCAGACAAGATTCTGCCCTATGCCGCGCCGGTGTGGAAAGTGCTGAATGAAAAGCGCAAAGCCGGTTCGCGGATTCTGTTTGAAGGGGCGCAGGGCGCGCTGCTGGACATCGATTTCGGAACCTACCCCTTTGTGACCTCGTCCAATGTGATCGCCGGTCAGGCGGCCACGGGCACCGGCATCGGTCCGGGCTCGATCGATTATGTGTTGGGGATCGTCAAAGCCTATACCACACGTGTGGGCGAAGGGCCTTTCCCGACCGAGCTTGACGACGCGGACGGCCAGCGTTTGGGCGAGCGGGGGCATGAATTCGGCACGACCACCGGACGCAAGCGTCGCTGCGGCTGGTTTGATGCGGCGCTGGTGCGCCAGACCTGCGCGACCTCGGGCGTGAACGGTATTTCGCTCACCAAGCTGGATGTGCTGGACGGGTTCGAGACGCTGAAGATCTGTGTGGGCTACGAGCTGGACGGCAAACGTCTGGATTACCTGCCTTTCGCCAGCGAAGAGCAGGCCCGCTGCACACCGATCTACGAGGAAATGGAAGGCTGGTCCGAATCGACCGAAGGCGCGCGGTCCTGGGCGGATCTGCCCGGCGCTGCGGTGAAATACGTGCGCCGCGTCGAAGAGCTGATTGGCTGTCCGGTGGCTTTGTTGTCGACCTCTCCGGAACGCGATGACACCATTCTTGTGACCGATCCCTTCGCGGACTGAGGGGGCGAGAATGGCATCGAAGAACGGGAATGGCTTGTCCTACGCAGCACGGCGCCGCTGGGCGTTGGTTTTGCTGCTTGTCGGGCTGCCGGTCTATATCGCGGCGGTCTGGTTTGTGCTGAGCCTGTTCGACCGTCCGCCTTTGTTGCTGGAATTCGTGGTCTATGTGGCGCTGGGCGTGATCTGGGCGCTGCCCTTCAAGTTTGTGTTCAAAGGGGTGGGGCAGGCCAATCCGGAGGATGCGCCTGTTGCCTTTGAGGATGACGACCGGCCCTGAACGGCCTTTGGGTCGTGGGGCGGCACTGTTCCGACTGCGTCGGAAGGCGCCCGCCCACCGACCCATCCACCACCGCACATAAAAAACGGCGCCCTGATGAGGCACCGTTTTCTGTTTTACATGTCGGGGCTTAGCCCACAGCCCGGTCCGGTTTGAAGCTGATGTGGTCGGCTGCCGTGAAGCGGCCACCGGCGGTCTTTTTGATTTTGCCCTCACGCAGGAGCTGGCCGAAGCTGCGCAGGCGATCCTCGCGCGAGCTTTCGCTATGTTCCGCCAGGCGCACGGTGGACATCAGCTGGGGCCGCGAGAACTGATCGCGCCCCTCGACGTAGGCCATATAGGCGGCGGCGGCCTCCAGCAGGTCGGGGAGGTCGGTTGCGCCCACCTGTTCTGCGTAGGCCACGAACCCTTCGCTGCCGGGGTCAAGATCACGTGCGGGTTCCTCGACCCGTTGAACGCGGCGGGGACGGACGGGCACGGTGCGCGGCAGATCCGAGGCCACGGGCGCTTGCGGCTGATCCTCGACCCGTTGTTCGGCCACCAGTTTCAGCGGAGCCGGACGGGCCGCCGGTTCGGCGGGGCGTTCGGTGCGCGCGGACCCCGTCTGCGGGCGGCGGGGACGCACAACGCTGGCCAGATCCTCGCGATAGGGTTCTTGTTCATCCTTTTTGTCCGCGCGATTGCCAAGCAAGCGATCTGCCTTTGTCGCGGCGACAGCGGCCCGCAGATGCGCGATGGCGGTGCGGCGGCGGTTGCCCTCGGGCTCGTCCATCTCCGAGGCGGTCTGGTCCATCAGGCGCGAGGTATCGTCGTCGGCCACATTGCGTTCGGTGAGCATGGCGCGCGCCGGGCTGGCCATTTTGACCGTTTTTCGGGCGGTGTCGCGCACCTGATCTGCGACGTCATCCGATGGGGTGTCTGCGATGGCGGCGGCGGTCCGGTCGGCGATGTCGTCGACGGCCTCTTCGGGGGACCAGCGCAGGTCTGCGGCGCTGTCTTCAACCTCTGCCACCATCGGATTGTCAAGACGCAGGGGGGCAGGGGTGTCTGCCTGCGCCACCTCTGGCGTGTCGTCGTACCAGTTGTCGTCCGCATCGTCGTCTTCTGCGGTGTCGGCCCAGTCGTCGAATTCACCGGTCAGCTCCGCCTTGACGGCCGCGAGTTCGCGGGCAAGCTCATCCTCTTCCTCGGGGGAGAGGGTGCTTTGGTCGGCCATGGGGGCGGATGTCTCTGCGGTGTCGTCTTCTTCGACTTCCTCGATCTGGCCCGACTCTACAGCGCGCAGGAAATCGGCGCGCTTGACCTTGACCACGCGGGCGCGGATGGGCTGCGGTGCGGGTGCTTCCGGTTCGGGGTCGGCCATGGTGTCGTCGGCCATAACCTCGCCATCGTCGAGATCGTCTGCAAACCAGTTGTCGCTGTCGTCCTCGGCAATTTCGTCTGCATCTCCATCCGAGCCACGTGCGGCGTCCGGTTCGATGGCTTCTGCCAAGGCATCCGATTGCCCCATGAGGCTGGCGATGGTGTCCGCGAGAGTGGTGTCTGTTGCGTCAACGGTCTCGGCGGTGTCCTCGGCAGCTTCGGGAAACTGGTCTTCGAACTGCGAGTCGCTTTCAAGCTCGCTGAGCAGGGCAGACAGGGCGTCGTCATCCACCTCTTCACCGGACACAGACGTCGCATCCGCCAGAGTTTGCGGCTCTGCCTCGGGCTGGACGGCTTCGGCGATGGCGATGTCTTGGGCGGGTGCGTCTTCGGCCTCGTCCTGGATGGCGTCTTCCAGTTCGATCAGGTCCGCATCGTCCTGAACGTCCTCTGTCAGGGCGTCCTCGGCGGGCACGTCTTCGGCGGTTGTGTCCGCCGCGTCGGTGCTGGCCACAACGGCGCGGATGCGGTCGAGCTTGGCCGCCACGCTATCAGGGGTGGAGGGCCGCGGAGCAGGCGCGGTCCCCTCCAAGGTGGGCTGTGCCACCGTCTCGTCGAGGGCAGCAGCCTCGGATGTTTCGGGCAGTTCCGCGTCGACGGTGTCCAGCGGGACCTCTGTCATGACGGCGGTGGCCTCGATGGTGTCGTCATCGGGCAGGGAATCCTCTACCGGCTGGGCGCTGCGACGGGTCGGACCTGCCGCCAATGCGGCGCTGAGCGCACCTGAAGACGATGCCGCGTTGCCCAATGTGACCGAACCCTGATCCATGTCAGGGGTCTCGGCCAGTTTGGCGCGCATCATTTCGGTTGCCAGTTCCGGATCAAACTGTGGGGGTTCTGCCCCGAAAAAACGGTCGTTGCCTACAACGCCCCTGAAAAAATGGGTCGTTTCTTTAACCACCGCGAGCGGATCTTCGAAACCTTCTGCCGTACAGGAGAAGGTACCGTAAGAGACGGTTAGGATCTTGCTCGAACTCACCATGTGCTGCTCACTTTCGTTCGTAATGCAACAATGTGTTTACCACGATCAAACGGACCAAAGCTGACCGATTCTGTGCTCATAAGCGTATCATTTCATGTCGGCATTGTGGTCTGTTTCTCAAAACGCCATTAATTCGCCATGAATGATAGAACTGTTCGAACGTGCCGCAAGGTCATCCTCGTTGGCGGCGGATCGGTCCAACCGTCCGTTTTGAAAGAGGTTTTGGCGCAGGCCAGCCATATCGTCGCCGCAGATGGGGGCGCAAAACATGTGCTGGATGCGGGATTTACGCCTCATGCGGTCTTTGGGGACATGGATTCCCTGTCCGCCGCGGATCAGGAAAGATTGCCGCCAGAGGTGCTTCATCACGTCGCAGAACAAGACAGCACCGATTTCGACAAATGTTTGCGTCATATCGAGGCCACATTGGTGTTGGGCTACGGCTTTCTTGGTCAGCGGCTGGATCACCAGCTTGCGGCGATGAATGTGCTGGTGCGCCGGGCGCATCAGCCGTGCATTCTGGTGGGCCGCCATGACGCGGTGGTTCATTGCCCGCCAGAGCTACGACTGACCCTGCCTATGGGCGCGCGGTTTTCGCTGTTTCCCATGGCGCCGGTGCGGGGGAGGTCCGCGGGGCTGCGCTGGCCCATCGACGGGATCGACTTTGCCCCCGCCGGGGTGATTGGCACCTCGAACGAGGTTTGCGGCCCGGTGTCTGTGGCGCCCGAGCGTGAAGGCATGGTGGCTATTGTGCCGGTGGAGAGCCTTGATGCATTGGTTTCGGCTGTGCAGTCAGCGCCGCGCTGGCCCGTTCGCGCATGACAATATACAGCCCCGCGCCCATGATAATGGCGATGCCGACGCTGGCCATTGCACCGGGGGTGTCGCGAAAGATCAGCCAGCCGATGGCGGTGGCCGCAGGAATTTCCAGATATTGCATCGGGGCCAAGGTGCTGGCGGGCGCGTATTTCAACGCCCAGGCCATAACGAGGTGTGACAGACTGCCGATCGCCCCCATCAACAAGACCAGCCGCCAGTGGTCAGGCTCTGGTGTGGTCCATGCGGTCTGGGCAATGCTGTCGGGGGTAAAGGCCATAACCGGCAGCAACAGCGCCAGCGCAATGGGTGCGGCCGCAGCCTGCTGGGCGATGGGGTCCAGACGCGGCCCGAGGGCGCGGCTCAGCAGCATATAGATGGTGAACACCAGCGCCACGGCCAGCGGGATCAGTGCGGGTGCGCCCACTTCGGAGAAGGCGGGCTGCAACACAAGCAGGGTGCCGCCAAATCCCACGACACAGGCGCCCAGACGGTGCGGCCCCACATGCTCCCCCATAAAGATATGCCCCAGCAACAGCGCGATGAACGGCATCACAAAAGCAATGGCGATGGCATCGGCAATGGGCAGATACATCAGCGCCTGCACCATCATCGCAATGCCCGCGATATGCATGACCGTGCGCGCGCTCAGCAAAACAAAGGTGCGGCGCGACATGCGCCACGACCGCCCCAGCACCAAAGACAGCGGGATCAGAAACACCGCCTGCAGGGCAAAGCGTAATGTGGTGATCTGGCCGACCGACAGATGTGGCCCCAGCAGTTTTGCCAGTGAATCGCCAAGCGGCGCAAAGATACAAAAGGCCAGCATCAACGCGATGCCAAGCATGGGGCGGTCTGTGTGGGTCATGGCTGCACGCTATGGTGGTGTCGGGCCAAGGTCCAGCACCCATTTCACGGCAGAAGCGCCAGCCAGATCCAAGCCGTCAGCACCGAGATGGCGGTAGAGATCAGCACGCCAGAGGCCGCCACACGCTTGGCGCGACCGTACATATTGGCAAAGACATAGGTGTTGATCCCCGGTGCCATGGCCGCCGTCACCACAGCCGCCCGCAATGCGCCATCCGACAGACCGGTGGCGCGGCCCAGCGTAAAGGTGATCGCCGGGTGCAGCAGCAGCGACACCGCGCAGATAAAGGCGATGATGCGGAAATCCCCCTCGGGGCGGTAGCGGTACAGCACGCCCCCCATGCCAAACAGCGCAGCGGGCAGGGCGGCACGGATCATCAGGTCCAGCGCGTCGGTCATCACCACGGGAAAGCGCAGATCCATCAGGTTCGCCATAGCGCCCAGCATAATGGCAATAACCAGCGCATTGCGGAACATGGCCGAGGCGACCTTGATCGGCAGTTGTCGGTTGGGGATGTTGTCGCGACGGGCGCGCACGATTTCCATAGCGGTGATGCCCAGCCCGTAGCCGATGGGCGAATGCAGCGCGACGATGACATAGTTATACTGTAGCGAGCCCTCGCCATAGGCACGCTCGCTGATTGGCAAGCCCAGCATGACGGTATTGGCAAACAGGCAGCAAAAGCCGATGGCGACCGCATCCTCCCAGTCGCGATGAAACACAAAGCGCGCGCCCAGCAGGCCGACGGTGAAGCCGATCAGCGTGCCACTGTAAAAGGACACCAGCTGCCACGGGTCAAAGTCGCCGCCCAGATCCAACTGCCAGATGCCGCGAAACAGCAGGCAGGGAATGGCGAAGTTGGTGGTAAAGCTCATCAGCCCGTCGACGGCGCTTTCCTGAAAGCCGCCTTTCCAAGCGGCCAGATAGCCTCCGCCGATGACCAGAAAGACAGGCAGGATGATTGTCAGAACGTCGTTCATGGGAAATCGCTTGTATATCTATGTCCCGAAAAGCCGGGCGGGTGGCGCGGGCCGCAGCAAGCGGCCCGGTCGCCTGTGATGTCAGACCGGATAGGTCAGGACCATGCCGTCATAGGCGGGCGTCACATGGTCGGGGGTCTCGGCCTCGACCGTGGCGTAGTCCAGATCGATATGCATGTTTGTCAGAACGGCGCGGCGCGGTGTGACACGGGCAATCCATTCCAGCGCCAGATCAAGATGCGCATGGGTGGGGTGCGGGCTGCGGCGCAGCGCGTCCACGATCCAGCAGTCCAGATCTTCGAGCAGGGGCCATGCCTCGTCGGGAATTTTCACAACGTCGGGCAGATAGGCGAGATCCCCGATGCGGAACCCAAGCGCATCGATGGCCCCATGGTTCACACGAAAGGGGGTCAGCGTCACATCGCCGCCCGCGCCGGACACGGTGACAGGGCCGTCGATGCTGTGCAGGTTCAGGATTGGCGGGTAGGGCGAGCCTGCGGGTTGCACAAAGGCATAGCCAAAGCGCGAGATCAGATCGTTTTGCGTATCACCGTCGGCCCAGACATCCAGCCGCTCGCGCGTGTTGAACACGATCTGGCGCAGATCATCCAGACCATGGACGTGATCCGCATGGGCATGGGTCCAGACGACCCCGTCCAGCGCGCCGATGCCTGCGTCCAAAAGCTGCGCGCGCATATCCGGCGTGGTGTCGATCAGCACCCGCGTCGTCCCATCCGGTCCCAGACGTTCGACCAGCATGGAACAGCGCCGCCGCCGGTTCTTTGGGTTGGTGGGGTCGCAGTCGCCCCAATGTCCGCCAAGGCGCGGCACCCCGCCAGAGGAGCCGCAGCCCAGAATGGTAAACCGAAGCTGGTCCGTCATGCGTCGGTCCGTTGCGGCGCCCATTGGGCGGCTTTGGCAAACAGGCGGTCGAAATTTGCCTCTGTCGCGGCGGCGAACTCTGCGTAAGACAAATCAAAGACCTCTGCCGCCTTTTGCGCGGTGTGCACTACATAAGAGGGTTCGTTCTGTTTGCCGCGATAGGGGGGCGGGGCAAGATACGGGCTGTCGGTTTCCACCAGAATGCGGTCCAGAGGAGCCTCGGCAAAAATATCGCGCAGCTCTTGTGATTTGGGGAATGCGGTGATCCCGGACATCGACAGATAAAACCCAAGATCAAGCGCCGCCTGCGCCAGCGCCCGCGATGACGAGAAACAGTGCATCACACATGTATAGGGCGCGCGTTTGTATCCGTCGGCAAGGATGCGGGCCATGTCATCATCCGCGTCACGGCTGTGGATGATCAACGGCAGCCCGGTTTCCTGTGCAGCCTGTATATGAATGTCGAGCGAGGTCTTCTGAATCTCGGCGCTGTCGGCGGTGTAGTGGTAATCCAGCCCCGTCTCGCCGATGCCGACGAATTTGGGATGCTGTGCCAAAGCGACCAGTTCATCGACACGGGCCAGCGGTTCCTCGGCGGCGCTCATCGGGTGGGTGCCTGCGGCGTAGAACACCGCATCATGGGCCTCTGCGATGGCGCGGACCTGCGGTTCGCTGCGCAGCTTGGTGCAGATTGTTACCATGCGGTGCACACCGGCGTCGACGGCGCGCCGGATAAACTCGGGGCGGGCCGCGTCGAAATTCGGGAAATCGAGATGGCAGTGACTGTCTGTAATGAGGGGCGTGGTCATGGGGCCTCCTTTGCGACTTGGTATCTAGGAGGACGCGCAGAGGGTCAAGACGGGCAGGGGGTGCTGTTGGGCCGCCATGGGACGACATGGTCCATGGGAAACCATGGGACGGGCCTATGGGAAAGCGTGGGACGAACTCGGCCAAAAGGCGCTGATACGAATCACGGTGGCGCGAGAGGGGGTGAATCCCTGTGGATAAATCGCTAGATCTGTGGATAACACTGTGATGGTACCAAATGTTCGTTGCCCGTTCCTCGCAGCTTTTGACGCATTATGCGGCCGCTTGTGGGTAACTGCAAAAAAATTGGGAATGCGTGGGAAAAAATCACACTCCGGTTCTTTGCGCATATCTGGTGTAACTGTCAGGTTTTTACACCATATAGGCCAGATCTTGCCGCGATTTTGCCGCAATATCTGGTTCTGAAGGGGCTCGTAAAACAAGATGCGGGGGCTGCGACCCGTAGATGACTGTTGATTACCATGAATTCCCATGCCAAACCTAACTCACACGATGAGACGGGCAGACGGGACGCGAAACGATCCCAACCGATACTCAAAAAAACAACAAAGAGCAGGTTCATACAGGCGCCCGCTTTCATCGTGACAACAAGGATCCGGCGCGCGGGCGAGCAGACATCCCCCCAGGTGGCGCGCGCAGTCGGAGACACCCGCCAACGCGGGTCAGCGGCGGGTTGATCAGTGGCAGCAGATCAACCCGCCGTTTTTACGTTCCGCAAGGGGCGCGTTTGATAGGAGGGCCGAGGGCAGTGGGCCGCAGGCTGAGGTTCAGAGGTGAAAGTCGACACAAAGTCGACACGAAGGGGCGGGTCTCGATTCCGGCCTCCTTTCGCCGTGTCCTCGAAGCAGGCGATCCCGACTGGGTCGAAGGTCTGAACCCGAATTTTGTGATCGTCTACGGGGATCACCGCCGCAAGTATCTGGAATGCTACACAATTAACGAGATCGAAGCCGTCGAAGACCGGATCGCCGGGATGAAGCGCGGCTCGCCCAAACGCCGCATGCTGGAGCGTCTGTTTTCGACCCAGTCGATGACCACCAGCGTGGACGAGACGGGCCGCATCGTGCTGCCCGCGAAACTGCGCGGCAAGGTCGGGATCTCGAACGAGGCCTATTTCGCGTCAAACGTCGACACCTTCCAGATCTGGGAGCCCACGGTCTTTGAAGAGGAAGAGCTGTCCAAGGCCGAAGAGTTCCTTGACGATCTGCCCGAGGATTTCGATCCGGTGCAGTTCCTCGACGAAGATGACGACGCGGAGGATCTGTGATGACGGGCGAAAGCGCGGCACCGCACATCCCTGTCCTGCTAGAACCATTGTTGCGTGAAGTGGCGCCGGTGTCGGGGGTCTGGATCGACGGCACCTTTGGCGCGGGCGGCTATTCCCGTGGGCTGGTCGAGGCGGGCGCGGATCAGGTGATCGGCATCGACCGCGATCCGTTGGCCCATGAGATGGCGGCGGACTGGCTGGGTGACTGGCCGAAAATCTCGCTTGTGCGCGACAATTTCAGCAATCTCGACAAGGTCGCCCCGCTGGTCGATGGCGTTGTGCTGGATCTGGGCGTGTCTTCCATGCAGCTTGATCAGGCAGAGCGCGGCTTTTCCTTCATGCGCGACGGGCCGCTCGACATGCGTATGGGGCAGGAGGGGCGGTCCGCTGCGGATATCGTCAACACCGCCACCGAGGCGGAACTGGCCGACATTCTATACATCTACGGCGAGGAACGTCAGTCCCGCCGGGTCGCGCGCGCCATCGTGCAGGACCGTCCTTTTGATCGCACCCTGCCGCTGGCGGAGATGATCGAACGGGTTCTGGGGCGCACAAAACCGGGTCAGGCGCATGCGGCGACGCGGTCCTTTCAGGCGTTGCGCATCGCGGTGAACGGCGAATTCGAGGCGCTGTGGCTGGGGTTGATGGCGGCGGAACGTGCGCTGAAACCGGGCGGTCTGCTGGCGGTTGTGACCTTTCATTCGGTCGAGGATCGCATGGTCAAGCGGTTCTTCCAGTTGCATGGCGACAAGAAAAAGCAGGTGAACAAATACGCCCGCACGCTAGAGGCGTCCGAGGCCCCGTTCGAGATCCTGACGCGCAAGGCCGTGGGGCCGGACCCGGACGAGCTTGCGCGCAACCCGCGTGCGCGATCCGCCAAGCTGCGGGTGGCGCGGCGCACAGATATGACAGCGGCAGACATCAGCGGCGCGGATATTGCCATGCCGATGCTGCGTGAAACCAAGTAAGGGGGACGTAAAATGCGGACAATCCTGTTCATTCTTTCGGCCCTTGCGGTCATCGGATCGGGCTACTGGGCCTATCGCGAGAACTACCAGACGCAGGACGAGCTTGATCGCGCCCAAGGTCTGCGTGCCGAGATCACCGCCGCGCGGGAACGTCTGGCGATCTTGCGGGCCGAATGGGCTTATCTCAACCGTCCGGACCGTCTGCGCGATCTGGCGGCGCTGAACTTTGACCGCCTTGGGTTGATCCCGCTGCGCCCCGATCAGTTCGGCCGCATTGATCAGGTGGCCTACCCGCTGCCGCCCGAGCTGGAGATCACGGACAGCGTCGAA
Source organism: Sagittula sp. SSi028 (assembly GCF_048553715.1). Classification (NCBI taxonomy): domain Bacteria; kingdom Pseudomonadati; phylum Pseudomonadota; class Alphaproteobacteria; order Rhodobacterales; family Roseobacteraceae; genus Sagittula; species Sagittula sp. SSi028. Next base: position 421,662 of record NZ_JBLZNC010000003.1, read on the forward strand.
GTGTCCTCTGTCGGAGCAAGCAACCCATGACGCGGATCCCCCTTCGCCCGCTGGCCCGGATTCTGGATGCACGTGAAAAGGGTGAAAACCCCGACGCCATCGAACGCGAGAACCGCCGCCTGCGCCACGAGGAAATGCGCGACCGGATGCGGCTGCGCGCCGAGGGGCGCCTGCTGGTTCTGGCGATCATGTTCTTTTGTGCCTATGGCGTGATTGGCGCGCGCATGGGGATGCTGTCCGCGTCCGAGCCGTCAGAGCCGCGCGCGCAGGCCTCTGGCGCGTCGATCATTGCAAGTCGGGCAGATATCGTTGACCGCTATGGTCGCGTGCTTGCGACCAACATGTCGACGCATTCGCTGTACGCCCATCCCCAGCAGATGATCGAGCCCGTGCGCGCGGCGGAACGTCTGGCAGAGATCTTCCCCGATCTCGATGCCGAAAAGCTGGCCGCGCGATTCACCGATCCCAAACGCAAGTTCCTGTGGGTGCGTAAGAAAATCAGCCCCGAGCAGATGCAGGCCGTGCATGACATCGGTGAGCCGGGGCTTTTGTTTGGCCCGCGTGAGATGCGCCTCTATCCCAATGGTCCGGTGCTGTCCCATGTCTTGGGCGGTGCGTCCTTTGGTCAGGAAGGTGTCCATTCCGCCGAGGTGATCGGCACCGCGGGGATCGAACGTTTCTTCGACAAAGAACTGCGCGATCCCGCCCGCGAAGGGGTGCCGCTGTCGCTGTCTATCGACCTGAGCGTGCAGGCCGCCTCCGAAGAGGTGCTGGATGCGGGCATGAAGCTCTTGAACGCCAAAGGGGCGGCTTCGGTGCTGATGGATGTGCACACGGGCGAGGTGATCTCGATCGTGTCCTTGCCGGATTTTGACCCCAATGACCGGCCGCGTCCGGCGGTGCAGGGGAACCCCTCCGACAGTCCGCTGTTCAACCGTGCCGTGCAAGGCGTTTACGAGCTTGGCTCCACCTTCAAGATCTTTACCGCCGCACAAGCCATGCAACTGGGGCTGGTCGGCCCGCAGACCGTTATCGATACGTCGCCGCCCTTCAAGGTCGGCGGTCACCGCATCGGTGAGTTCGACAATCACAACTATGGCGCGATTTCGGTCGAGAAGATCATCGTGAAATCCTCGAACCGGGGCACGGGCAAGCTGGCACTGGCCATCGGGTCGGACCGTCAAAAGGAATTCCTGAGCGCCTTGGGGCTGTTCGCGCCAACGCCTTTGGAAATCACCGAAGCCCAAGGGGGCAAGCCGCTCTACCCCGAGCGCTGGACCGATCTGTCTGCGGTCACAATCTCTTATGGCCACGGTATTTCGACCACGCCGCTGCATCTGGCGACCGGTTACGCCGCGATCGCCAATGGCGGCCATATGGTCAAGCCGACGCTTTTAAAGAAATCCGGCCCGCAATACACCGACGTCGTATTGAGCAAACATGTGGCCGAAGCCTCGATGCATATGCTGCGGCAGGTTGTTGCTCATGAGGACGGCACGGCCTCCTTTGCCGAGGTGCCCGGCTACCACGTGGCGGGCAAAACCGGCACCGCCGATAAACCCAAAGAGCGTGGGGGCGGCTACTACAAGGACAAGGTCATCGCGACCTTTGCCTCTGCCTTTCCAGCGCATGACCCGAAATATGTTCTGGTCGTCACTCTGGACGAGCCTGTGGAAACCTCTGGTTCGCGCCCGCGCCGCACGGCGGGTTGGACGGCTGTGCCTGTCGCTGCCGAGATGATCGGCCGAATTGCGCCGCTTCTTGGCTTGCGTCCCGAGTATGAAACGGGGCAATTGAACGTGATCACGAGCGCTTCGGACTGACCGTCAGGGATGTCGGGCGCGGGGTGGCCCAAGGGCTGCCCGAACCATGCTGCCGATACGACGAGGGGCGCGACCATGACTTCCCAATCCAAAAGCCTCAAGGACCTTGGCCTGACCGCACGCGGCGGACGCGATGCGACGGTGACCGGGCTGGCGGTGGATTCCCGCGATGTGAAAGACGGCTATCTGTTCGCGGCCTTGCCCGGTGTGCGGATGCATGGGGCGGAATTCATCCAGTATGCGCTGCGGCAGGGGGCGGGCGCGATCCTGACCGATGCAGAGGGCGCGCGTATCGCGGCAGAGGTGCTCGACGCCTCCGACGCGGCTGTGGTTGTGGCGGCAGATCCCCGTCAGGCGCTGGCCTATACGGCGGCGATCTGGTCAGGCGTACAGCCGGATACGGTTGTGGCTGTCACCGGCACCAATGGCAAAACCTCTGTCTCGACCTTTTGCCGCCAGATCTGGCAGGCGTTGGGGCTGCGGTCGGTCAACCTTGGCACCACCGGCGTTGAAGGTGACTGGACCGCGCCGTTGAAACACACCACGCCCGAACCGATCACCCTGCACCACATGCTGGCGCAGGCGGCCGAGGCGGGCGTGACCCATGCCGCGATGGAGGCATCCTCGCACGGTTTGGCGCAACGCCGTCTGGACGGGGTGCAACTGGCGGCGGCAGGGTTCACCAATTTCACGCAGGACCATCTGGATTACCACGCAAGCTTTGACGACTACTTTGACGCAAAGGCCGGGCTGTTTGCCCGTGTTCTGCCCGAAGACGGCGTGGCTGTGATCAACATCGACGATGCGCGCGGCGTTGATATGGCGGCCATCGCGCAGGCCCGTGGCCAAGAGGTGATGACTGTGGGCCGGCATGGCGCAGACATCACGTTGGAGGCACAGCGCTTTGATGCGACGGGTCAGGAAATGCGTGTCAGCTTTGAGGGGTCGGTCTGGCAGGTGCGTCTGGGGCTGATCGGCGGATTTCAGGCGGAGAACGTCCTGCTTGCCGCCGGTTTGGTGATCGCCTGCGGTGGCGATCCGGAAGACGTGTTCGACGTGTTGCCGCGCTTGGGCACCGTGCGTGGACGCATGGAGCTGGCCGCGACACGCACCAATGGCGCGGCGGTCTTCGTCGATTACGCCCATACGCCTGACGCGGTTGCCACAGCCATTCAGGCGCTGCGGCCCCATGTGATGGGCCGCTTGGTGGCCATCGTGGGCGCGGGCGGTGATCGGGACACGGGCAAGCGCCCGCTGATGGGGCAGGCCGCTGCGGCGCATGCGGATCTGGTGATTGTCACCGATGACAATCCCCGCAGCGAGGACCCGGCAGAGATCCGGCGCATGGTTCTGGAAGGCGCACCCGCCGCCATCGAGGTTGGCGACCGCGCCGAAGCCATCCTGCGCGGGGTCGACAGTCTGGGGCCGGGGGATGCGTTGTTGATCTGCGGCAAGGGGCACGAGACCGGCCAGACTGTGGGCGACACCGTCTATCCGTTTGACGATGTGGAACAGGCCAGCGTCGCGGTGGCCGCGCTGGAAGGGAAGGGGTTGTGATGCTTTGGACAGCGCAGGACGCGGCAAAGGCCACCGGCGGGCGTGTGGCATCCGATTGGGAAGTCAGCGGCGTATCCATCGATACGCGGACCATTGAAAAGGGCGATCTGTTTGTCGCGCTAAAGGCCGCGCGGGACGGGCATGACTTTGTGGCTCAGGCGTTGGAAAAGGGGGCGGCGGCGGCCTTGGTCAGCCGTATCCCAGAGGGTGTGGATAACCCCGAAAAGCTGCTGATCGTCGATGATGTACAGGCCGGACTTGAAGCATTGGGTGAAGCTGCCCGTGCGCGGTTCCAGGGGCGGGTCGTGGCGGTCACCGGATCGGTCGGCAAAACCTCGACCAAGGAAATGCTGCGTACGGTTTTGTCTGCGCAGGGGCGCGTGCACGCGGCAGAGAAATCCTACAACAACCATTGGGGCGTGCCGCTGACGCTGGCACGGATGCCGCAGGACGCGGATTTCGCCGTGATCGAAATCGGCATGAACCACCCCGGCGAGATCTCTCCGCTCGCCCGCATGGCGCGCCCGCATGTGGCCGTGGTGACCATCGTGGCGGCAGCGCATCTTGCTGCCTTTGAAAGCCTCGAAGGCATCGCCCGTGAAAAGGCCGCGATTTTTGACGGGCTCGAGCAGAAGGGCGTGGCGGTTTACAACGCGGACCTTCCCGTGAGCCATATCCTGAAAGACGCCGCTGCCGCCAAGGCCAAGCGCCTGATTTCCTTTGGCGAAACTTCAAAGGCGCACCACCGTCTGACCGAAGTGCGCGTGCAGGACGCCTGCACCGTGGTGCAAGGGCGGGCGTGGCGGTTGCCGCTTGTCTACAAGGTGATGGTGCCGGGGCGGCATTTCGCCGTCAACGCCATGGCGGTGATTGCGGTGGCATCAGCGCTCAATCTTGATCGGGCGCTGGCCTTGGCCGCAATGGCGCAATGGGAGGCCGGGGCCGGGCGCGGGTTGCGCGAACGCATCATGCTGGACGCGGTTGACGAGGGTCTGACCCTCGAGCTGATCGACGACGCCTATAATTCCAATCCTGCCTCTCTGGGGGCCGCGCTTGAAGTGCTGGCCGCAGCACAGCCGCGCGACCATGTGGGACGGCAGGATCGCGGGCGTCGCATCGCCTATCTCGGCGATATGAAAGAGCTGGGCCGCGACGAGGTCGCGATGCACAAGGCATTGGCCGACAACAGGTTTCTGCGCCAGATCGACGTGGTCCACTGCATCGGTCCGCTGATGAAACACCTGTGGGAGGCCTTGCCGCGCGAACGGCGTGGCCATTGGGCCGAAACCAGCGAAAAATTGGCCAAACGGGTGCGCGCGGATCTGGATGCCGGCGATGTTGTGCTGGCAAAGGGGTCTTTGTCGATGGGCGTAGGGCGCGTGGTTGACGCCATTCGCAAAATGCGCCAATCGGCAAGCGATATCGAAGGGTAGGAAGGGAGCGCCATGTTATTCTGGCTGACCGAGTTAAGTGATGGTGGTGATTTCTTCAACCTTTTCAGGTACATCACATTCCGCGCCGGGGGCGCTTTTCTGACGGCGCTTGTCTTCGGGTTCCTGTTTGGACCGCCGCTGATCAACGTGCTGCGCAAGCGGCAGGGCAAGGGGCAGCCGATCCGCTCTGACGGGCCGGAGGGGCATTTCGTCAAGGCAGGCACGCCGACCATGGGCGGGCTGCTAATCATCGGGGCCTTGGTCACCTCGACCCTGCTGTGGGCGCGGCTGGACAATCCCTTTGTCTGGATGGTGCTTTTCGTGACCATGGCCTTTGCGGCCATCGGGTTTGCGGATGATTACGCCAAGGTCAGCAAGCAGAACACGGCCGGTGTTCCGGGCCGGGTGCGGCTGCTGTTGGGATTCCTGATCGCGGGTGTGGCGGGCTTTTGGGCCGCGCAATACCACCCGCCGGAGCTGAGCTATCAACTGGCGCTGCCGATTTTCAAGGACACGCTGATCAACATGTCCTTCCTGTTCATCCCGTTCGTGATGATCGTGATCGTAGGCTCGGCCAATGCGGTGAACCTGACGGATGGCTTGGACGGTCTGGCCATTATGCCGGTGATGATCGCGATTTCGACGCTGGGCATCATCGCTTATGCGGTGGGGCGCGTCGACTTTACCGAATATCTGGACGTGCACTACGTGCCGGGAACGGGGGAAATCCTGATCTTTGCCGCAGGCGTGGTCGGTGGGGGCTTGGGCTTTTTGTGGTACAACGCCCCGCCTGCGGCCGTGTTCATGGGGGACACCGGATCGCTTGCACTGGGCGGTGCACTGGGGGCCATCGCGGTCGCCACCAAGCACGAGATCGTTCTGGGCATCGTCGGTGGCCTGTTCGTGGTCGAGGCGTTGTCGGTCATCATTCAGGTCCTGTACTTCAAACGGACTGGCAAGCGCGTCTTTCTGATGGCGCCGATCCATCATCACTACGAAAAGAAGGGCTGGGCGGAGCCGACCATTGTTATCCGCTTCTGGATCATCTCGCTGATCCTTGCTCTGATCGGTCTGGCGACGCTGAAAGTGCGCTGAACGGCATATCGGCCTGTCCCTCGGGGCGGGCCGTTTTTCAATGAAAGAGGCATGGCATGATTCCTGTGACAGGGTTCGATGGCGCGGTTGTTGCGGTTTTGGGGCTGGGGCGGTCCGGTTTGGCGGCGGCGCGGGCGTTGCGCGCAGGCGGGGCACAGGTTGTGGTCTGGGACGACACGACTTCGGCGCGCGAACGGGCCGAGGCCGAGGGGTTCGAGGCGCGCGTCCTGACGCGGGATGGTGCGTTTGACGATATCTCCTGTCTCGTGACCTCGCCGGGAATTCCGCATCTGTATCCCGCGCCGAACCCCGTGATCGCCAAGGCGTTGCAGGCGGGCGTGCCGGTCGACAATGACATCGGCCTGTTCTTCCGCTCGCTCGGCGCGGAATTTGACAGCTATGACCAACCGCCGCGTGTGGTTGCGGTCACCGGCTCGAACGGGAAATCCACGACCTCTGCCCTGATTGATCACATTCTGACGCAGGCCGGAAAGCACAGCCAGTTGGCCGGCAACATCGGTCGCGGTGTGCTGGACATCGACCCGCCGAAAGAAGGCGGCGTGGTCGTGCTCGAACTCTCGTCCTATCAAACTGAACTGGCGCGCAGCCTGACGCCGGATGTGGCTGTGTTTACCAATCTTTCGCCGGACCATCTGGACCGTCACAACGGGATGGGGGGCTATTTCGCCGCCAAACGCCGTCTGTTTGCCGAAGGTGGGCCGGATCGCTGCGTGATCGGCGTAGACGAGACCGAGGGGCTGTTTCTGGCCGGTCAGCTGTCCGAAGGGCGCAGCGATGATCGGGTCATCCGCATTGCCACGTCAAAGCTGACGGGGCCGGGGTGGTATGTCTTTGCCCGCAAGGGATTTTTGGCGGAATGGCGCAAGGGGAGGCAGGTTGCCTCTGTGGATCTGCGGGAGGTCGCGGGCCTGCCCGGCGCGCACAACCATCAGAATGCCTGTGCCGCTTGGGCGGCTTGTCGGTCGCTGGGGCTTGGACCCCGCGAGATCGAGGCCGGGTTGCGCAGTTTCGCCGGATTGCCGCACCGGTCCCAGCGCATCGCCGAAGCGGGCGGCGTGCACTACGTCAACGATTCAAAAGCCACCAACGTGGATTCCGCGCTCAAGGCGCTGCAGGCGTTCAAGAACATTCGCTGGATCTGTGGCGGTTTGATGAAGGAAGGCGGGCTAGACGGCCTGACCCCCGGGCTGGACAACGTGCGCAAGGCCTATGTCATTGGCCGCGAGGCAGAGACCTTTGCCCTCGGTCTGGGGCAGGTGGAGGCCGAGATTTGCGGGGATATGGCGCGCGCGGTGGCGCAGGCAGTGTCCGAGGCAGAGCCGGGCGATGTGGTGTTGCTGGCCCCCGCTGCGGCGAGCTTTGACCAGTTCGACAACTTCGAGAAACGTGGCGAGGCATTCATCGCCGCGGTCGAGGCGTCCTTGGCGGGTTAAGCCTTGGGGCGGGACTGGGCGATGGCCTGTCCCGCCGCCACGCCAGAGGCCCAGGCCCATTGAAAGTTATACCCGCCCAGCCAGCCGGTGACGTCGATGGCCTCTCCGATTGTGTATAACCCCGGAAGGCTCTTTGACATCAGTGTTTTGCTGTCGAAACCTTCTGTGGATATGCCGCCCAGCGTGACCTCTGCGGTGCGATACCCTTCGGTTCCGGTCGGTTTGACCTGCCAATCGCCCAACAGGGCGGCGATCGCATCCATACGGCTGTTGTTCAGATCCGCGAGCGTGCCGGTCAGATCATGCTCAGTGGCGAGGGACGCGACCAGTTTGGCGGGCAGCAGGTGGCCCAATTCCGTCGTCAGCGCACGTTTGCCATTGTTGTGGCGCGCGGTTTTCAGATGTGTGACCACATCGGTACCGGGCAACAGGTCCGCGTGAATGGTTTCGCCCTCGCGCCAATAGCTTGACAGTTGCAGCACCGCAGGGCCGGACAGGCCGCGATGGGTGAACAAAAGCGCCTCGGCAAAGCGGGCGCGGTCGTTTGACAGGGTGCTGTCGACCGCCACCCCCGCCAGATCGGCAAAGCGTCCCTTGTCAAAGGTGAAGGGCACCAGCGCGGGGCGGGTCTCGGTCACCGCATGGTCAAACTGCCGCGCGATGTCGTAGGCCAGACCGGTTGCGCCCATCTTGGGGATGGATTTGCCGCCCGTGGCGAGCACGAGGTTTTTCGCGACCACCGTTTGCATTTGCCCTTCGCGTTCCAGCGTGGCGTGAAACGCCCCGTCACGGTGAGCGAGGTCTTTGACAGAGGTGCGCAGCCAAAGATCGGCTTTGGCTTTGCGCATCTCTACCAGCAGCATGTCGATGATCTGTGTCGCCTTATCATCGCAGAACAACTGGCCCAAAGTTTTCTCGTGCCAAGCTATTCCATGCCGTGACACCAGTTCGATGAAGTCCCACTGCGTATAGCGGGCGAGCGCAGACTTGCAGAAATGTGGATTCTCAGACAAATAATTGGCCGGTGTGACGTCCATATTTGTGAAATTGCAACGTCCGCCGCCGGAAATGCGAATTTTCTCGCCCGGCGCTTTGGCGTGATCGATGACCAGAACATCCGGCCCTGCATGAGCGGCGGCCATCATGCCAGCGGCCCCGGCGCCGAGGATCAACGTGTTCACAGCGCGGATTTGCGGCATTTCGCGGGCCTCTTGGTCGGGACGGGGCGGATTTGTCTGGCCTGTGGCAGAAAATTGCGATATTCTCAACCCCAGACCCTGAAAACAGGGCTTTTCCGAGGCAGTTGAGCGGTGTCCTCATGACAGAGATGGTATACGGTGCAGTCCCGATTGCGGGCGGCGAACCTGTGCTGCCGAAATGGTGGCGAACAGTCGACAAGTGGACCTTGTCGTGCATTTTGACCCTGTTTGCGATGGGGCTTTTGCTGGGCTTGGCGGCATCGGTGCCACTGGCCGAACGCAACGGACTGGCGCCATTCCACTACGTACAGCGACAGGCGTTCTTTGGCGGATTGGCCATGTTGACCATGTTCGCCACGTCGATGATGTCGCCGGTCATGGTGCGCCGCTTGGCGGTGCTGGGTTTCCTCGCCGCCTTTGTCGCCTTGGCGTTTTTGCCGATCTTCGGCACGGACTTCGGCAAGGGGGCCACGCGCTGGTACTCGCTGGGCTTTGCCTCGGTGCAGCCGTCGGAGTTTCTCAAACCCCTGTTTATTATCGTGGCCGCATGGTTGATGGCCGCGGGTCAAGAGCTGGGCGGCCCGCCGGGGCGGCTGTATTCCTTTGTCATCATGGTCTCGATCGTGCTGATGCTGGCGATGCAGCCCGACTTTGGTCAGGCGTCCCTGATCCTGTTCAGCTGGGGCGTGATGTGGTTCGTGGGTGGTGCGCCGATGGTCCTGCTGGCCGCGCTGGCGGGTGCCGTGGTTCTGGCGGGCAGCTTTGCCTACAGCGCGTCCGAGCACTTTGCCCGCCGCATTGATGGCTTTCTCAACCCCGAAGTCGATCCGACCACGCAGCTGGGCTACGCGACCAATGCCATCCGCGAGGGCGGTTTCTTTGGTGTGGGTGTGGGCGAGGGCACAGTGAAATGGTCCCTGCCGGACGCCCATACGGATTTCATCATCGCCGTCGCCGCCGAGGAATACGGTCTGGTCATGGTGGTCTTTGTGCTGGCGCTGTACGCGACCATCGTGGTGCGCAGCTTTATCCGGCTGATGCGGGAGCGTGACCCGTTCATCCGTCTGGCAGGCACGGGTCTGACCGCGATCTTTGGCGTGCAGGCCATGATCAACATGGGCGTTGCCGTGCGTCTGCTGCCCGCCAAGGGGATGACCCTGCCTTTTGTCAGCTATGGCGGCTCCTCGTTGATTGCGGGCGGCATCGCGGTTGGCATGTTGCTTGCCCTGACGCGCACACGCCCCCAAGGTGAAATCGGCGACATCTTGCGCGGTGGGCGCCGCTGACCGCTAGGGATGGCGTCGCTTATGTGGACGACCGGACAACGGTGGTATAAGGGGCGGCAAACGCGGGTCGAGGGAGAGACGGTATGGCTGTGAAGAAGCCTCTGTTGATTATGGCAGCCGGAGGCACCGGCGGACACATGTTCCCGGCTCAGGCTTTGGCCGAACAGATGCTGGCGCGCGGCTGGCGGGTGAAACTGTCCACAGACGCCAGAGGCGCGCGGTTTATCGGAGCCTTCCCTGAGGGTGTGGAGATCGAGGAGGTGCCGTCGGCGACCTTTGCCCGTGGCGGTGCCTTGGCGAAACTCGCGGTGCCGTTCAAGGTTGCGGGCGGCGTGATCTCTGCCGTTTGGGGCATGCTGCGGGACAAACCGTCCGTTGTGGTGGGTTTTGGCGGCTACCCGTCCATTCCCGCGCTGGCGGCAGCCTACCTTTTGAAACGTCCGCGCATGATCCATGAGCAAAACGGTGTTCTGGGACGCGTGAACCAGATTTTTGCAAGCCGCGTCGATCAGGTCGCCTGTGGCACGTGGCCCACCACTTTGCCCGAAGGGGTCGACGGCATCCATACCGGCAATCCGGTGCGGGGGTCGGTGCGCGAACGGGCGGCGGCGGGCTATATCGCGCCGGGGCCCTATCCTATGTCGGTTCTTGTGATCGGCGGCAGTCAGGGTGCGCGCATTCTGTCCGACGTTGTTCCCCCCGCGATTGCGGGTCTGTCGCTGGATATGGTCGGCAACCTGCGCGTCAGCCATCAGGCGCGGGACGAAGACGGTGAACGGGTGGCAGCGTTTTACGATGAAAACGGGGTTCAGGCCGACGTTCAGCCGTTCTTCAGCGACTTGCCCGCGCGCATGAGCGAAGCGCAGCTGGTGATTTCACGTTCTGGCGCGTCCTCTGTCGCGGATATCTCCGTGATCGGGCGTCCTTCGATCCTTGTGCCGTTCAAGATGGCCACAGGGGATCACCAAACGGTCAACGCCCAAGGGCTTGTCGATGCGGGTGCGGCCATTCGCATCCCCGAAAGCCAGTTGACCATCGAAAGTCTGCAAGGCGCCATCGAGGCGATCTTGTCCAATGAACAGGGTGCGATCCGCATGCACCGCGCGGCCTTGAGCGTCGCAAAACCGGAAGCTGCAGAGCATCTGGCGTATCTGGTTGAAGAGTTGGCAGGTAAAGAACAAGAAAGGGCGGGACATGAAGGATCTGGAAATTGAGCGGGGCGCAGCCATGACGGGGGCAACCAAACTTCCCGGTGATGTGGGGGCCATCCATTTCGTGGGCATCGGCGGCATCGGCATGTCCGGCATCGCCGAGGTGCTGGTGAACCACGGCTATAGCGTTCAGGGATCTGACCTGAAGGCATCCAAGATCACGGCCCGTCTGGCTGAAATGGGCGCGCGCATCTTCGAAGGCCAGCGGGCCGAGAACCTCGAAGGGGCCGAAGTGGTTGTGATCTCCTCGGCGATCAAACCCGGCAACCCCGAGCTGGACGAGGCGCGCCGCCGTGGCTTGCCCGTCGTGCGCCGCGCGGAAATGCTGGCCGAGCTGATGCGTCTGAAATCCAACGTGGCCATTGCGGGCACGCATGGCAAGACGACCACCACGACCATGGTGGCCACGCTGCTCGACGCGGGGCAGTTTGACCCGACTGTGGTGAACGGCGGCATCATCCATAAATACGGCTCCAACGCGCGGATGGGGCAGGGCGAATGGATGGTGGTCGAGGCCGACGAAAGCGACGGCACTTTTAACCGCCTTCCCGCGACCATCGCCATCGTGACCAACATCGACCCCGAGCATATGGAGCACTGGGGCTCGATCGAGAACCTGCGGCAGGGGTTCTACGACTTTGTGTCGAATATTCCGTTCTACGGTCTGGCTGTCTGCTGTACAGATCACCCCGAGGTGCAGGCGCTCGTCGGGCGTGTGACGGACCGCCGTGTGACAACCTACGGATTTAACGCCCAGGCGGACGTGCGCGCAGTCAACTTGACCTACAAGGCGGGCGTTGCGCATTTCGACGTGCTGTTTCAGGTCACCGGCGAAAAGATCGAGGGCATGACCCTGCCGATGCCGGGTGACCACAATGTGTCCAATGCTTTGTCCGCCATCGCAATCGCGCGCCATCTGGGCATGACGGGCGAGGAAATCCGCGAGGCGCTCGCGGCCTTTGGCGGTGTGAACCGCCGCTTTACCAAGGTGGGCGAGGTCAACGGTGTCACGATCATCGACGACTACGGCCACCACCCGGTGGAAATCAATGCCGTGCTCAAAGCCGCGCGTCAGGCGACCGAGGGCCGCGTGATCGCCGTGCACCAGCCGCACCGCTATTCGCGCCTGTCCCATCATTTCGAGGAATTCTGCACGTGTTTCAACGATGCGGATGTGGTCGCCATCGCCGAGGTCTTCGCTGCAGGCGAGACCCCGATTGAAGGCGCGTCGCGTGATGATCTGGTGGCCGGTCTGGTGCGCCACGGCCACCGTCATGCCCGTGCCATCCGTGACGAGGACGATCTCGAACGGCTGGTGCGCGAACAGGCGCAGCCGGGCGATATGGTGGTTTGTCTGGGTGCGGGTACGATCTCGGCCTGGGCCAATGGGCTGCCAGCGCGCTTGGGCGGCTGAGCGGTTTCATATTGGAATGTCTGGAAAAGGGGCGGGGGACCGCCCCTTTTTTCTTGTCCGGGCTCAAGGTTTGGGGCATCCTGATGGCGCCTGCGGGGGCAAATGGAGGTGAGCCATGACGCTCTCTTTGACACTTGCGTGCGCGTGGGCGGTGCTGGCCAATTTGGCGGCAATGATCCCCTCGAACGACAATCACTGGTTTCGTGCCTACGTGCTGATTGCACTGGGCATCCCCTTGGTGGGCTTTGTAACCTTTGAAAATGGCCCTTGGGTGGGGCTTTTGGTTCTGGTCGCGGGGATGAGCCTTTTGCGCTGGCCGGTGATTTATCTCGCCCGCTGGGTGAAACATCTGATCGCCAAGCCGGAGCGCGGCTAAGGCCGCAGATGTCTGATCAATACCCTTTGCTGCGCGGCACGGCCCCGCGTGGTCAAAGTGTTGCGCGCCGCGCGTGGTCAGAGTAGCACAGGCCCATGACACAGTTACCCGAACATATGCCCGAGGTTCGCGGGCGCCTGACGCCGCAAAAGCGGCTGGATGATCTGACATGGCTGCGCGTGGGCGGGCCGGCGGATTGGTTTTTCATGCCCGCCGACCGCGAAGATCTGGCGCAGTTCATGCGTGATCTGCCGGAAACCGTGCCTGTGTTTCCCATGGGTGTGGGGTCAAACCTGATTGTTCGCGACGGTGGCCTGCGCGCAGTGGTGATCCGCCTAGGCCGGGGGTTCAACGGGATCGAGGTCGACGGCAACCGGGTGATCGCCGGAGCCGCGGCATTGGATTCCCATGTCGCGCGGAAAGCCGCAGAAGCGGGCGTCGATCTGGGGTTTTTGCGCACGATTCCGGGAAGTATCGGCGGGGCCGTGCGCATGAATGCGGGATGCTACGGGTCCTATGTGGCTGACGTCCTGATCGAGGCGACCGCAATCACGCGCGACGGCACCGTGATGCGTCTGACGCGCGATGAATTGCAGTTCGGCTACCGATCCAGCGTGCTTCCCGAGGGTGCCGTTTTGGTCGAGGCGGTGTTCGAGGCGCCCTTGGGTGATCCGGAGGTTCTAGCCGCGCGCATGGAGGAGCAGCTTGCCAAGCGTGACGCGACTCAGCCTGTCAAGGATCGCACAGCGGGCAGTACCTTCCGCAATCCGGCGGGCTATTCCTCGACGGGTCAGGCGGATGACACCCATGATCTGAAGGCTTGGAAAGTGATTGATGACGCGGGCATGCGCGGGGCTGCGCGCGGGGGGGCGCAGATGTCCCAGATGCATTCCAACTTTTTGGTCAACACCGGCGGCGCTACGGCCGCCGACCTTGAGGGGTTGGGCGAAGAAGTGCGCGAAAAAGTGCGCGAAACCTCCGGTCTGGAACTGGTTTGGGAGGTTATTCGCGTAGGCGAACCTTAATATCCGGGCGGTGCGGCGGCGCTTAAAGCGCCGTTTGCGCATGATAAAGCGCCCATCATGCAAGGTATTTGCGATTTGGACTCAGCGTCTTAACGAAAAAGGGTTTTCCAAGCCGCCCGATTGCGGCTAAACTGTTACCTATCGGCGTGGCGGTGATTTGCTGCCGCCGACAACATCGGCCCTTTGATCCGGAAAAATCAGGACGGGGCCAACGACCACAGGCAGGTCGGATCATGACAAGGGGGCGAACCCCCGACAAGAAGGCGGTTTGGGATGTCGAGCAGGGCACTCCCGAAGGTGGTGGTACTGATGGGCGGACCCTCGGCAGAGCGCGAGGTTTCGCTGGTTTCCGGTCGGGAATGTGCTGCTGCCTTGAGGGGCGAAGGTTTTGAAGTGATCGAAGTGGACGCTGGCCCGGACGTGGCACAGCGACTGGCTGAGGCCAAACCCGACGTCGTGTTCAACGCCCTGCATGGCCGTTGGGGGGAAGACGGCTGCATCCAAGGCATGCTGGAATGGCTGCGCTTGCCTTATACGCACTCCGGCGTGCTGGCATCCTCGCTTGCCATCGACAAAGAAAAGACAAAAGAGACCTATCGCGCGGCAGGGCTGCCTGTTGCGGACAGTTTTCTTGCCTCCAAGGCCGAGGTCGTGGCCGCCCACCTGATGACGCCGCCCTATGTGGTCAAGCCCTATAACGAGGGATCCTCGGTCGGGGTTTATCTTGTGAACGAGGCCGCCAATACGCCGCCGCAGCTGTCCGATGACATGCCTGAGACGGTTATGGTCGAGGCCTTTATTCCCGGACGTGAACTGACCTGCACGGTGATGGGAGATCGCGCCTTGGGCGTGACCGAGGTTATCACCGACGGATGGTATGATTACGATGCGAAATACACTGCCGGTGGGTCGCGTCACATCTGTCCGGCGGATACGCCTGCGCAGATCACGGACGCCTGCATGGCCTATGCGCTGCGCGCGCATCGCGCCCTTGGCTGTCGCGGTGTCAGCCGGACCGATTTCCGCTGGGATGATGCAAAGGGGCTCGACGGTCTGATCCTTTTGGAAACCAACACCCAGCCCGGTATGACGCCCACCTCTCTGTCGCCGGAACATGCGGCGTTGCATGACATGAGCTTTGGCCAATTCTGCGCCTGGATGGTCGAGGATGCCTCATGCGACAGATAATGCGCCATCCTCAGGACATCGAAGTCGCACCAGAGCCGCCGCGCCCCGAGGCGCCGGATCTTGGCATGGCGCGGCTGGACCCGACGGCCAGCCGTCTGAAATACCGCATCGAACGCCTGATGCTGACGCCGCTGTTTCGCTTCAGCCTGCGGGTGGTTTTGCCTGCTGCGCTGGTCTTCGGCGGGGTCAGCGGATGGTTCGCGGTCGAGGCGAACCGTGAGGCGTTCAACCTGATGGTGACCGATGTGCGGTCCGCCGTGCAGAACCGACCCGAATTTCAGGTCAAAGTCATGGCCATCGATGGCGCAAGCGCGCCCGTGGCCGAGGCGATCCGTGCGGAAATTCCCGTAACCTTTCCGATCAGCTCCTTTGATCTGGATCTTGGCGTGATGCAGGCCAAGGTCGCGGCGCTCAGCCCTGTGCGCAACGTCGAGCTGCGTATTCGCCAAGGCGGGGTTTTGCAGGTGGACGTGGACGAACGCGACCCCGCGATCTTGTGGCGCGGTCCGGACGGGCTGTTGCAACTGGATGACAGCGGCATGCGGGTTGGCCCGATCGCTGCGCGTGGCGATCGCCCCGACCTGCCGATCATCGCGGGCGAGGCGGCCGAGGATGCGGTCGACGAGGCGTTGCAGTTGTGGGAGGTCTCTGACCCCATCAAAACACGGCTGCGTGGATTTGAACGGATTGGCGCGCGGCGTTGGGACGTGGTTCTGGACCGCGACCAGCGCATCATGTTGCCGGAGAAAGGTGCTGTTCAGGCGCTGGAACGTGTGATCGCCATGGCGATGGCGCCGCAGGTTGACCTGCTGGCGCGCGACCTGTTGGCGGTGGATTTGCGGCTGCCACGGCGGCCGGTGATCCGGATGAGTGAACAAGCCACACAACAGATGTGGCGGATCAAGTTGATCGAGGCAGGCCTGGGGACAGGCAATTGAACGGAATGGGGCAACGGCAATGATCGAGCTTTATGAATCCCAGCGCGCCATGCGGAACATGCGGCGCGCGGCGATGCAGCGGGGCGTGGTGGCCATTCTGGATGTTGGCACATCCAAAATCGCCTGTCTTGTTCTGCGGTTCGACGGGACGGACGCTCGCGACGACGGCATTGGATCGCTGGCAGGGCAAAGCGGCTTTCGCGTGATCGGCGCGGCCACGACACGCTCGCGCGGGGTGCGCTTTGGCGAGATCAGCGCGATGGGTGAGACGGAGCGCGCCATTCGCACCGCCGTGCAAGCTGCGCAAAAGATGGCAGGTATCCGTGTCGACCATGTGATCGCTGCTTTCTCTGGCGCGGATCCGCGCAGCTACGGGTTGGCGGGGCAGGTGGATGTGATGGGTGTCACCGTGGACGAGCAGGACGTAGCGCGCGTGCTGTCCGCCTGTGATGCACCCGATTTCGGTCACGACCGCGAGGTGCTGCACGCGCAGCCAGTGAATTTCGCGCTGGATCATCGCTCTGGCCTGATTGACCCGCGCGGCCAGATCGGAACCGAGCTGTCCTGTGATATGCACATGCTGACCGTGCAGGCGCAGGCGGTGGCAAATCTGGCCCATTGCGTCAAACGCTGTGATCTGGAACTCGCCGGTCTGGCGTCCTCGGCCTATGTGTCGGGGATCGCGGCTTTGGTCGAGGACGAACAGGAACTCGGCGCGGCCTGCATCGATATGGGGGGCGGGTCCACCAGCATCTCGATCTTTATTAAAAAGCACATGATCTATGCCGACAGCGTTCGGATGGGCGGCGATCACGTCACCTCGGACATCTCCATGGGGCTGCAGGTGCCCATGGCGACGGCGGAACGGATCAAGACATTCTACGGCGGTGTTCAGGCCACAGGCATGGATGACCGCGAGTTGATCGAATGCGGTGGCGAGACCGGCGACTGGGAGCATGACCGGCGCACCGTGTCGCGCACTGAACTGATCGGCATCATGCGCCCGCGCGTCGAAGAGATCCTCGAAGAGGTGCGCGCACGTCTGGACGCGGCGGGCTTTGACCACTTGCCGTCGCAGCAGATCGTGCTGACCGGCGGGGCATCGCAGATCCCGGGGCTGGACGGGCTGGCGTCGAAGATCCTCGGCCAGCAGGTCCGGCTTGGGCGGCCGTTGCGGGTGCACGGCTTGCCGCAGGCGGCCACGGGGCCGGGCTTTGCCGGTGTGGTGGGCCTGTCCTTGTTTGCAGCCCATCCGCAAGACGAATGGTGGGACTTTGAAATCCCGGTGGACCGCTATCCGGCGCGGTCGCTGAAACGCGCGGTGCAATGGTTCCGCGACAATTGGTAAGATTAAATGAAAGCGCCATTGCATATGGCGCTTTCTTGCTGTGACCACATAATATGGGGTGACGCGGCGCGGCAGGGCTGTTAGTTGTTCTGTGGATAACGGCGGGATAACCGTCGCGCGGGGCCGGGCAGGCACCCTCGAAAGCATCTTTGAAGATCCCGCGCGTGTTTGCGGGATTTGTTCTGTTGCTTGTATCTTGGTTGATTCAATCTACAGCATCTTGCCAAACCGGCAAAAACTCGCGGCAATCGGCCTTTTTTCTGCCATATTTGGTGGATTAACCCCGATTTTTGCGTGACGGCAGAGGCTATAGCCGGTAAACTCCCTATTAACAGGCAGGATACGTGCCTGGATCGGTGAGAAAACCAAGTCGATAAGAACACAGGCGGACAAACCATGGCACTGAACCTTTCCATGCCCGGACAGGAAGAATTGAAGCCGCGCATCACGGTCTTTGGCGTGGGCGGGGCAGGCGGCAATGCCGTCAACAACATGATTGAAAAGCAGCTCGAAGGCGTGGACTTCGTGGTTGCCAATACCGATGCTCAGGCCCTCCAGCAGAGCAGATCGCAAAGCCGCATCCAACTGGGTGTGAAAGTGACCGAAGGTCTGGGCGCGGGTGCGCGTGCGACCGTCGGCGCAGCGGCGGCCGAAGAAAGCATCGAAACCATCGTAGACCATCTGGCGGGCGCGCATATGTGCTTTATCACCGCCGGTATGGGCGGCGGCACCGGCACCGGAGCCGCGCCGATCATTGCTCAGGCGGCACGTGAACTTGGCGTTCTAACCGTCGGTGTTGTCACGAAACCTTTCCAGTTCGAAGGCGCCAAGCGGATGCGTCAGGCAGAGGAAGGCGTCGAGACGCTGCAAAAGATGGTCGACACGCTGATCATCATTCCCAACCAGAACCTGTTCCGGTTGGCCAACGAAAAAACCACCTTCACCGAGGCGTTCTCGCTCGCGGATGACGTTCTGTATCAGGGTGTCAAAGGTGTGACGGACCTGATGGTTCGCCCGGGTCTTATCAACCTCGACTTTGCTGACGTGCGTGCGGTGATGGACGAGATGGGCAAGGCCATGATGGGCACCGGCGAGGCAGAGGGCGAAGATCGCGCCATCCAAGCCGCCGAGAAGGCCATCGCGAACCCGCTGCTGGACGAAATCAGCCTGAAAGGCGCGAAGGGTGTCCTGATCAACATCACCGGTGGTGGCGATCTGACCCTTTTCGAACTGGACGAAGCGGCCAACCGCATTCGCGAAGAGGTCGACCAGGACGCCAACATCATCGTCGGCTCGACCATGGACGAAAGCCTTGGCGGTACCATGCGTGTGTCGGTTGTCGCAACGGGCATCGACGCCACAGCGGACAACATCGCGGACACACCTGTGCCGCGCCGCTCGCTGTCGCAGCCGCTGCGCCAGCCCGCGCAGGTTGCCGAACAGGCGCCTGCCGCAGCAGCCGCTGCCGCGCCGGTTGTGGCACAGCAAGCGCCGTCGCAGCCTGTTCAGGAGCCGCTGTTTGGTGAACTCGACGCAGAGCGCGCCGCAGCCGAGGACCAGATGGAAGACATCTTTGAGGACGAGGCGCAGACCCCTGCACCCGTCGCAATGGATGACGACGGTCTGCCCCCGCCGGCCTATCAGCCGCAGGTTTCGGACTTCCGTCCGCAGGCTGACAGCATCGAAGCCGATCCGAACGACTTCGTGGCGCCGCGCAAGCCCACACCGGGTGAGGCAACGCCCGCCGCGATGGACCGCATGAAGGCCGCCGCCGCACGGACCCGTGACACCCACGGTCAGGCCCCCGGTGCCGCAGCAGATGCCGCCGCGCATCAGGGCGAGGAAAAGCCGCGCTTCTCCGTGAACTCGCTGATCGGTCGCATGACCGGGCAGGGCGGGGGTGAGCAGCAGGCTCAACCGGCACAGCAGCCGCGCCGCCAGCCTCCGGTGCAAGGACAGCGCCCTGCGCCGGCTCCGGCGCCCGAGGCAGAGCCCGAAGATGACCGGATCGAAATCCCGGCCTTCCTGCGTCGTCAGGCAAACTAAAACCACGCCTCAGATACCCGAGACACTTGGTGGAAACGCCTCCTGTTCTGCAGGGGGCGTTTTTCGTTCCCAATCGTCCCCGTGTGCGGCGTGATGCGCCGCAAAATACCCTAAACCCGCCCAAACCCGACGCCGCACAACGGCGTTCGCACTGACATCTTCGGCGCTTTCTGTGACAATTTGCGTGATAAAACGTTTCACTCGGTGAGCGGAGGTGCGTTTTTCACACCCGCTTCGGTTTTGTAAGCTGTTGTATATAAAAGATTTTCCGAAGTAGGTGGGTCATGTGGCGGGCGCACGCCTATGCTGCGCTTGCAGTGTTTCAGACGGTTACAATCTTTGATTTGAGACCGGAGCCTTCCATCCTCTATTTCAATGTCAAAGCCGCCCCCGTCCGTTGGGGGAGGGGCATATGACAGGACTATCTCGTGCAAGCGACCCTTTGTTCCAGCATCACCTTTGACGGCGTAGGCCTGCATTCCGGCGCAGCGGTGCGGATGACTGTTCATCCCGCACCCGCAAACCATGGGATCTGGTTTCACCGAACCGATGTGGTGGACGGGGATGCTAAGATCGCAGCGCGCTGGGATCTGGTCGAAATCTCCCCGCTGTGCACGCAGATCGTGAACGGTGCCGGTGTGGCGGTGTCCACCATCGAACATATCATGGCGGCACTCGCCGGCTGCGGCGTTCACAACGCGCGCATCGATATCGATGGCCCCGAGGTTCCGATCCTCGATGGATCTGCCGTGCCTTTCGTTCGTGGAATCCTTGGTGTCGGACTGCGCAGCCAGTCGTCGCGCGTTCGTGCGGTCGAGATCCTTGAAACCGTCGAGGTCGAAACACCGTCGGGCTGGGCGCGTCTGTCGCCTTCTGCCGGGGACCAAGGGTTCGAGATGGCTTTCGAGATCGAGTTTGCCGATGCGGCCATCGGTCGCCAGTCAAAGCGTCTCAACCTCGCTAACGGAACATTTGTGCGCGAGCTCTCCGACAGCCGGACCTTTTGCCGCGCCAGTGATGTGGACGCCATGCGGGCCGCGGGCAAGGCGCTTGGCGGCACATTGGATAACGCGGTTGTCGTCGATGGCGACAAGGTTCTGAGCCCCTCGGGTCTGCGCCACGCGGATGAGGCTGTGCGCCACAAGATGCTCGATGCGCTTGGTGATCTGGCGCTGGCGGGTGCGCCAATCTTGGGCCTGTACGAAGGGCACAAGGCCGGTCACGCGATGACGAACATGTTGCTGCGTGCATTGTTTGCACGTCCCGGCGCATGGCGTTTGGTGACCTGTGATCGTGCCACGTCAGCGCGTTTGCCGGGGGCGGGCGTTGTGCGGGATGAAATCCCCGCCGTTGCCTGACGGCTCTCGGCGTTTTGACTGGCGCAGGACCCGCATCCTGACGTAAGCAGCTTCTTGCAAAAGCGGTGGTGGCGATAGGTTAATCGGGCGTTTTGCCTTCGGATTTTCTATGCTAGACCCGATCCAAAGCAGGCCGTCCTGCGCGAATAGCGTGGGGCCGTGGAAGAACAAAAGGACGGTGGTGGTAATGACTGGTGGCAAAACGCGGGCTGTGGCCTTCGGGATGGGCATCGCGACACTGCTGTTGAGCGGTTGTGACGAATTGCAGCGCCGCGAAGTGGGGCCGGATGGCGCGCCCTTGGAAACCTACACGGCGCAGCAGATCTTTGAACGCGGCGAATATGAGATGTCGCGCAAGGATTATGAGGACGGTGCATTCTATTTCGGCGAAATCGAACGTCTGTATCCGTATTCGGAATGGGCGAAACGGGCGCTGATTATGCAGGCCTATGCCTTCCACAAGGATAAGGATTACGAGAACGCGCGCGCCTCTGCGCAGCGGTTTATCGACTTTTATCCTGCCGATGATGATGCCGCCTACGCCCAGTATCTGCTGGCATTGTCCTATTACGACCAGATCGAATTGGTCGGACGGGATCAGGGTCTGACCTTTCAGGCGTTGCAGGCATTACGCGCTGTGATCGAACGCTATCCGGACAGCGAATATGCGCGGTCTTCCGTGTTGAAATTCGATCTCGCCTTTGATCACCTTGCGGGCAAGGAAATGGAAATTGGCCGCTATTACCTGAAGCGGGATCATTTCGGCGCGGCCATCTCGCGCTTCCGTGTGGTGGTTGAGGATTTCCAGACCACCACGCATACGCCCGAGGCCCTGCACCGCTTGGTCGAAAGCTATCTGTCGCTGGGGCTGGTGGAAGAGGCTCAAACCGCTGGCGCGGTACTTGGCTACAACTACCAGTCGACAGACTGGTATGAGGACAGCTACGCGCTTTTGACCAAACAGGGGTTGGAGCCGAAAGTGTTCGAGGGCAATTGGCTTGGCGCTGTATATCGCCAGATGTTGAAAGGCGAATGGCTCTGAACGCGGGTCTTTTAACGGCTTCTCCAGTGCCAAAGGCAAACCTATG
Organism: Sagittula sp. SSi028; assembly: GCF_048553715.1. Taxonomy (NCBI): domain Bacteria; kingdom Pseudomonadati; phylum Pseudomonadota; class Alphaproteobacteria; order Rhodobacterales; family Roseobacteraceae; genus Sagittula; species Sagittula sp. SSi028. Next base: position 443,501 of record NZ_JBLZNC010000003.1, read on the forward strand.
CTGCGCGCTTTAGAAATTCGGGACATGTTGATCATCGACCGGCTGGAATTGGATTTCCGGCCGGGTCTGAATGTGCTGACGGGTGAAACCGGCGCAGGGAAATCCATTTTGCTGGATTCTCTGGGTTTTGTTCTGGGCTGGCGCGGGCGCGCGGAATTGGTGCGCGCGGGCGCGGAGCAGGGCGAGGTTGTCGCTGTTTTCGATCTACCCGCAGATCACGCCGCTTGGGCCGTTATGCGCGATGCCGGACTGCCCGATGACGGAGAGCTGATCCTGCGTCGGGTCAACACAGCCGACGGGCGCAAGACCGGTTGGGTCAACGACCGCCGTGTGTCGGGCGAGGTTTTGCGCCGCTTGTCCGAGACGCTGGTGGAACTGCATGGCCAGCATGATGACAAGGGGCTGTTGGACCCCAAAGGGCACCGTGCGATTCTGGATGACTACGCGGTCGCTGCGCCGGTTTTGGCGCGGGTTCGGGATCGCTGGCGCGCTGTTGGGCAGGCGAGCAAAACCTTGGATGCTGCACGCGAGGCCTTGGAGAAGGTTCGCGCCGAAGAGGAATTCCTGCGCCACGCGGTTGCGGAACTGGACGCTTTGGCCCCTGAAGAGGGGGAGGAGGCCGCGCTGGATGCCAAGCGGCGCAGCATGCAGGCCGCTGAAAAGATCCGCGCCGATATCGCACAGGCATCTGCCGCCTTGGGGTATGAAGGGGCCGAGGGCGCGATGTCCGGTGCGTTGCGCTGGCTGGAAGGGGCATCTGACAAGGCCGAGGGGCGTCTGGATGCTCCGATCGAGGCACTGGTGCGGTCGATGGCGGAACTGGATGAAGCCGCGCGCGGCGTGGCCGATTGCCTTGATGCGCTGGATTTCAATCCGTCCGAGCTGGAAGAGACCGAAGAGCGTCTGTTTGCCCTACGGGGATTGGCGCGCAAGCATCAGGTGATGCCGGACGAATTGGCCGGATTGGCCGCAGATCTGGGCGCGCGTCTGGCCGCACTGGACGCCGGCGAGGCGCAGATTGGCGGGTTGGAGCAGGCGCTCGCGGATGCCGTAACCGCCTATACGGTTGAGGCGGACGCGCTGACAGCCCTACGCAAGGATGCGGCTGAACGGCTGGACGCGGCGGTGGCTGCAGAGCTTGAACCCCTGAAGATGGGGCGCGCCGTGTTTGAAACCGACGTGTCCATCGCGCCGGATGGGCCGGAGGGGCGTGATAACGTGACCTTCCGTGTTGCCACAAACCCCGGAGCGCCCGCCGGTGCCTTGAACAAGATCGCCTCGGGCGGCGAATTGTCCCGCTTTCTCTTGGCGTTGAAGGTCGCTTTGCATGTGCAGGCGGGGCAGGGCGTCACGATGATCTTTGATGAGATCGACAGGGGGGTCGGCGGGGCCACCGCAGATGCGGTTGGTCGGCGGCTTAAGGCCTTGGCCGATACGGGGCAGGTTCTGGTGGTGACGCATTCGCCGCAGGTTGCCGCCTTGGGCGCGCATCACTGGCGGGTGGCCAAACGGGTCGAAGATGGCATGACGCTGTCCGAAGTGGTTCCTTTGGGCGCGGATGAGCGTGAAACCGAACTGGCGCGGATGCTATCCGGCGATACGGTCACGGAAGCCGCCCGCGCCGCTGCGCGCGCTTTGCTGGACGGCTGAGCCATTAAAGATTTGTAAGCGTAATGGGCTGTACGCTTGGGGTGCTTTAACCACATCGCAAGGGTTTGACATGGCGCCAAAGGACAGAACCGCCAAGGAAGACGTTATCGCCAAGGCGGCCTTTGATCTGCTGGCGGAGAAAGGGTTTTCCGGCGTGACGATGCTTGCGGTGGCACGTCGGGCGAAGTCATCCAATGAGACGCTTTATCGCTGGTATGGTGACAAGACGGGCCTGTTTGCGATGCTGGTTGCGCGCCATTGTAGCCAGTGCTCGGCAAAGCTGTCAGACTTGCCAGAGACGCGCAATGACACAGCCTTGATCGAAGTTGGGGAGCGGCTGTTAGCAGTTGCCCTGAACCCGCGCAGCATCGCGCTGCACCGGGCGGCGGCTGCCGATGCGTCAAACCGCCTTGGCGCTTTGCTGGAGGACAGGCGGCGCGCAGCGATACACCCACATATCCAACTGTTCTTCGAGGGGATGGCGGCCGCAGGGCACATACGGGCAGCCCCACGCGGTGCAGCGGAGCTTTGGGTGGAGCTGTTGCTGGGCGATTGGGTCATGCGCTGTGCTATGGGGACCGTTAGGCCCAGCCAATCCACCTTTCACAGCCGTGCCGCGCTGGCTGCTGCGCGCCTTATCGTCCTATGCGGCTAATAGGTGTCATCTGACACCAGCTTTCCCGGGTTTAACAGATTATGTGGATCGAGCGCCTTTTTCACCTGTCCCATAACCGCCCAAGCGCCCCCGTGTTCTGCGGGCATGAATGCCTTTTTGCCCAGCCCCACACCATGTTCACCGGTGCAAGTCCCCCCCAACCGCAAGGCGCGCTCGGCCATGGCGGCTGACAGTGCTTTGGCTGTGGCCAACTGCGCGGCGTCATCGGGATCGATCAGCAGGGCTGCGTGAAAATTGCCGTCCCCGACGTGTCCGACGATTGGCCCCATCAGCCCCGAGGCGTGGATGTCTTGACGGGTTTCCTCGACCGCGCGGGCCAGTTGGCTGATGGGCACGCAAATATCTGTCACCACGGCGCGGGCTTTGGGTTTCAGCGCGAGAATGGCATAAAACGCATTGTGCCGAATGGCCCATAGGGCGTTGCGCTCTTCGGTGTGACTGGACCATTCAAACCCTGTAGACCCATGGTCGGCCACGATCTCTGCGAACTGTTGTGCCACCTCGGCCGTGCCAGAGGGCGAGCCATGGAATTCAACCAAAAGATGTGGCGTTTCCGGCATGTCCGTCCCCGCGTAGGCGTTGAACGCGCGGGCGCTGTCGGCACAGACAAATTCGATTCGCGCCATGGGCAGCCCCATCTGGATCGTCTCCATCACCGCGGCCGTGGCCGAGCCGATGTCATCGAAGGCACAGATTCCGGCAGAGATGCTTTCAGGGATGGGATGCAGTCGAAGAGTGATCTCGGTGACCAATGCCAATGTGCCCTCGGACCCGACCAGAAGCGCCGTCAGATCATATCCGGCAGAGGATTTTCTGGCGCGGGTGCCGGTGCGGATCACCTGCCCGTCGGCCAAAACCGCCTCGAACCCCAGAACGTTGTCGCGCATGGTGCCGTAGCGCACGGTTGTCGTCCCGGAGGCGCGGGTCATCGCCATGCCGCCGATGCTGGCATTCGCGCCGGGATCGACAGGAAAGAACAGCCCCGTCGCCCGCAATTCGGTGTTCAACGCCTCTCGCGTGACGCCGGGTTGCACGGTGACGTCCATATCATCGCCGCGAATGTCGAGCACGCGGTTCATGCGGGTGAAATCGACCACGACGCCACCGCAAATGGGTTGCGCCTGCGCCTCCAGCGATGTGCCCGCCCCCCAGCCCGTGACCGGCACACGGTGGGCGGCGCAGATCTTCATAATCTGCGACACCTCTTCGGTGCTGATGGGAAAAGCGACACCATCCGGTGGCGCAGGGGCATAATAGCTTTCGGAATGTGCATGTGCATCCAGATCGGGCTTGGAGCGGCTGAACCGTTCGCCTAGGAATGTCTGCAAGTCGTCGAGCGCCTGGGCGAGGGGCATCTGAAGTCTCCGCGTTTCGATCAAGTCACCTTAGCCAAGGGTTTTCTTAGGTGAAAGCCATGGCATCGGAGGAAGCCACGTGAGAGCCGTGTTCCGGCAACATTGGGAAACCGTTTGCGGCGATATGGACCGCGGCTGGGACATTGTGCGCCATAACGGCCCGGGGCAGGTGAGCTTTTGGTTCATCGCTTTGGCCCTTGGTGTGGTGGCGGGACTGGGTGCGATTGCCTTCCGTTTCGCGGTTGAGGCACTGCAGGCCGCTTTATATGGCACGGAAGATGTTAACATGCTCGCAAGCTGGGCGGGGGAATTGCACTGGCTGATGGTGCTGTTGATCCCCGTCTGCGGCGGTATAGCCGTGGGGCTGATTTTACAGAAATACACGCCGGACGGGCGCGTGCGCTCCGTCGCCGATGTCATTCAGGGGGCCGCGCTTAATGACGGTCGTGTCGAACGCCGGGCGGGGGTGGCGAGCGTTTTGTGTTCGTGGATCACCCTGTCCACCGGCGGCAGCACAGGCCGCGAGGGGCCGGTGGTGCATATGGCGGCGTTGGCCTCGACCTGGATGGCGAACAAGCTGAAGGTGGACGGCATTACAGGGCGCGATCTGCTGGGCTGTGCGGTCGCGGCGGCGGTCTCTGCCTCGTTTAATGCGCCGATCGCGGGGGCGCTGTTCGCGCTGGAGGTGGTGCTGCGCCACTTCGCCCTGCATGCCTTTGCCCCGATTGTGGTGGCCAGCGCCGCAGGTACGGTGATCAACCGGCTGGTTTATGGCGATGTGACCGAGTTTGTACTGCCCGGAACCACCACGGTGGAATTCTATCTCGAATTGCCGGCGTTTTTCCTGCTTGGGCTGATTTGTGGCGTGGTCTCTGTGATCATGATGCGGTCGATCTTTTTCGCAGATGATGTCGAGACAGAGGTGCAGCGCCGCCTGAACCTGCCGCGATGGCTTCGCCCTGCGGTGGCAGGGGTGCTGTTAGGGGCGATTGCGATCTCCTTTCCGCATATCATCGGCGTCGGCTACGAGACCACCAGCCGCGCCCTGTCCGGCGAGCTGTTGCTGCGCGAGGCGTTGATTTTTGCCATCGTCAAGGTGCTGGCGGTGTCAATCACGATGGCGGGGCGCATGGGGGGCGGTATTTTCTCGCCCTCGCTGATGGTGGGCGCGCTGACGGGGCTGGCCTTTGGTCATATCGCGACGGGTCTCGTGCCGGATGCGTCCTCGGCCTTTACGCTATACGCGCTGGCAGGGATGGGGGCGGTGGCGGCAGCGGTGCTTGGTGCACCGATTTCCACAACGTTGATTGTGTTCGAGCTGACAGGGGACTGGCAGACCGGACTGGCGGTGATGGTGTCGGTGTCCATGTCCACGGCTTTGGCCAGCCGCGTCGTGGATCGGTCGTTTTTCCTGACACAATTGCAGCGTCGCAAGGTGGCTTTGGCGGCTGGTCCGCAGGCCTATCTGTTGGGCATGTTCCGCGTCAAAGGCGTGATGCGCGCGCCCAATGATCCGCGCGCCGCCGACGAGGTCCTGTGTCTGGAAATGATCGAGCAGGGGCTTTACGTGCAGGCCGACGCAACGCTGAAGACCGCTTTGCCGCTGCTGGACAGTTCGACAAAGCCGTTTTTGCCGGTGGTGACCATGGATGGCCCCCAGCCGGTGCTGCAAGGGGCGCTGTTCCATGTGGACGCGCTCAAGGCCTACAACCGGGCCTTGGCGGCGACCGCCGAAGAGGAACATTCCTGACGGGATCAGCGCCGCTTTTGGCGCGCCACGCAGCGCTCGAAGCTTTCCCCGGAGAAGGCGCAGACCGCAAGCAGGCGGGGCAATTCGTCGGGGGTGACACGGATCACATTGCGTTCGCGGGTGTCGACACGGTCGGAGCGGGCAATACTGCGTTGCGCGGGCCGATCTGCGGACAGGTAGTCGCGATGGGCGTAGCCGGTTTGCCCATTGGCGCTGCGCAATTGCAGCCAGTCACCTTGCGCGGTGCCAATGACATCGACCCGGCTGCCCTGCGGCATGGTTTCACGGATCGCGTATTGCGTTCCCGGACCGGCCCGCAGGTTCAGCGCCCCGTAGCGCGGCGCATCCACCCAAAGCCGATCCTGCGCGATCGCATCCGGGGCCGCGGGCGGTGACAGCGCGGGGGCGTCGGCGCTGAGGTAGCTGTCATAGACATAGCCGACCTGTCCATCCGTGCTGCGCACGCGCCGCCAAGGGGCACCGCCGCCCAGAATGGCAACCTCGGCCCCGTGATCGAGCTGCGCCATCACCGCGTAATCCGTGCCCGGCCCGCTGCGCAGGTTCAATGCCCCCGCCGAAGGACTGTTCACATACAGCGTTTCACGCGCGGTGGCCGCGGCCGAGGCGACTTGCCCGTCCGAGGCATCCCTGCGGATCCAGTCGGGGCGGTCCGCATCACGCCGCAGGGGCGTGTCGTCGATCTGGTCGGGGTCGCGCAACGCGCTTTGCGGCAGCCAGCCTGTCGCTCCGTTGGGTGCGCGCACCTCGACCCACAGATCGGCGGGATCGGTGGACAGGATGTCGACAACCGTTCCGTCCCGCAGCAGGCGCTCTACCTCGAAGGCATCCGCAGGGCCGCTGCGCAGGGCTACGGGCTCTGTGCGCCCGGTCTCGACAACCGCCTGCGCGGCCATGCTTGGCAGGGCAGAGAGAGTCAGCAGACACATGGCAGACAGGGATTGAAACAGGCGCATCACAGGCATCCTTCCGGTTTGGAAATGATGCTGCAAACTATGGGCCCAGTGGTTTGCTATTCAATAACGGGGGCGAAAAGCGCAGGTCGGCCTGTGAAAATCCGCCGACGCCCCGGCCCCGATACGCAAAAAGCCCCCACATCAGGGGGCTTTTAAACACTGTCACGGGATCAGATCTGTTCGACCGCTACGCCGTCCTGGACGTGGAAAGCGAGATAGCCTTTGATCTCTGCCACTTCGGGTTTGGGGTCCTCGTAGGACCAAACCGCGTTTTCGTAGGTGTGGGATTTTGACATGATCGAATAGTAGGACGCTTGGCCCTTGAGCGGGCAGGTGGTCGTGTGGTCCGACGCGTCGAAGAAGGCGGTGCCGATGTCTTCACGCGGGAAATAGATGACCGGCGGCAGGTCGCCTTCGATCAGTTGCAGCGCGCGGGAGGTTTCGCCCAGCACGGCGCCACCGGCCCGCACAACCCAATGCCCGACAGCGGGCTTGATCGTGATTTGGGTGGTTGTGGTCATAGTCTGTCCTCCTCGATGGCGGTTGGGGGCGACGGCATGCGGCACCAGTCCGGCGCGCCGTCGAAAGCAGTCGTGTTCTGACCAGATGGCCGGATTATGTGACATAGACATGTCATAGGGGGGCACATGCAAGCGCTAACCACGCGGCTGCGGCATCATCGACATGCGGTCCCACGACGTCGAGCACGCGCTGGTGGTAGCCGTTGAGCCAGATCAGCTCGGCTTCCGTCAGCAAGCCGGGGTCAATCAGACGCCGGTCGATGGGCACCAAGGTCAGCGTCTCGAAGCGCAACATCTGTGCAACCGATTGCCGTGGCAGGGCGGGGGCGTCTTCGACCACGATCAGGTTCTCGATGCGAATGCCGTATTCGCCTTCGCGGTAGAACCCCGGTTCATTGGACAGAATCATGCCTGCCTCCAGCGGCACCCGCCCTTTGGGGGAGATGCTGGCAGGCCCTTCGTGCACACACAGGTAGGCGCCGACCCCGTGGCCTGTGCCATGGCCATAATCCAGACCGGCCTCCCACAGGCTGGCACGGGCCAGAACGTCGATGTCAGCCCCGGATTTCCCTGCGGGAAAGCGCAGGCGGGACAGGGCGATCATGCCTTTGAGCACACGGGTAAAGGCATCGCGGTGCTCGTCGCTTGGTGTGCCGATGGCAATGGTGCGGGTGATGTCGGTGGTGCCATCCACATACTGCCCGCCGGAATCGACCAACAAAAGCTCGCCTTCCTGGACGGCGCGATTGGTGCCTTCGGTCACGCGGTAGTGCACGATGGCGCCATGCTCTCCGGCGCCGCAAATTGTATCGAAAGAGATATCGCGCAGCGCATTTGTGGCCCGCCGTTCCGATTCGAGCTGTTTGACCACGTCGATCTCGGTCAACCGCCCCGCAGGTTGGTCGTCGAGCCACGCGAGAAAGCGCACCATCGCGGTCGCGTCGCGCAGATGCGCCGCGCGTGTGCCATCCAGCTCGGCGGTGTTCTTGCGCGCCTTGGGTAGAACGCAAGGGTCGCGTGCCTCCACCGGCTGGCCCAAAGCGTCTGCTACAGCGACAGGGCAGGTGGCGGCGTCGATCTGCACCGGACCTGCCAAGCTCGCCAACTCGGGCAGGAAGGCCTCTACCGGAAGGATTCGCACGCTGTCGCCCAAATGGTCGGCCAAGCACTCGGTTTTGGCGGGATCCATGAACAGATCAACCCGTGCATCCGCATGCAGCACAGCAAACCCATGTGCCACCGGGTTGCGCGGAATATCGGCCCCACGAATGTTGAGCAGCCAAGCGATGCTGTCAGGCAGGGTGATGACGGCGGCGCTGTTGGGCGCAATGTCCTTGGCCAGCCGTGCGATTTTGTCGGTATGTGGTTCGCCCGCAAGATCCAGAGGTTGCACGAATGCGGGTGCGCGCGGTGGGGCAGGCTGATCCTCCCACAGGGCATCGATCAGGTTATCGCTTGCCAGCAGGGTAACCTTGGGCAGCGCCTCTTCCAGGTCGCGCTTTTGCGCCACCGTCAGCAGCCACGGGTCATAGGCCAATCCGCCGCGTGGCAGCGCCTTGGCCAGCCATTGCCCAAGGGTGGTGTCCGGCCATGCCACTCTTTCAAAGACATCGGCGGTCTGCGCCTTGACCTGAACGGTGTAGCGGCTGTCGGTGAACACGGCGGCGCGGTCGGTCAGGGCAATCGCCCAGCCCGCAGAGCCGGTGAACCCCGTCAGCCACGCCAGCCGATCATCATGGGCGGCCACGTATTCGCCCTGATGGGCATCCGCGCGCGGGATCAGAAACCCGTCAAAGCCGCGATCTTTCAGCAGCGCTTGCAGCGCGCTCAGACGGGCAGGGCCCTGATCGGGCGAGGCGGTTTCCGTAAAGCTTTGAAACATGACTGTCTCCTTTGCGGCGCAGAGTATCTATCCCCACGCAAGAGGCAAGCGGCCAGCACCCGTGATGCGGGTGCCGGAACGGCATGCGAATTGGATCCTGTGGGCTCAGGCGACGCGATTTATGCCCATGACACGGGCCCGCACGCGTGGGTCGCTGTCAAACAGCGAGGCAAGCTGTTCCGTCATCGCCCCGGCCAGCTGTTCGACATCGGTGATGGTCACTGCGCGGTCGTAATAGCGGGTCACGTCGTGTCCGATCCCGATGGCCAAAAGTTCGACCTGACGGCGTTTCTCCACCATGGCGATCACATCGCGCAGGTGTTTTTCGAGATAATTCGCGGGGTTCACCGACAGCGTCGAATCGTCGACCGGCGCACCGTCGGAAATCACCATCAGGATTTTGCGCGCTTCCGGGCGGCCCACCATCCGACGATGCGCCCATTCCAGCGCCTCGCCGTCGATGTTTTCCTTCAGCAGGCCTTCTTTCATCATCAGGCCAAGATTGTCGCGGGTCCGCCGCCAAGGCGCATCCGCATGTTTGTAGACAATATGGCGCAGATCATTCAGACGACCGGGCTGCTGCTCGCGCCCTGCGCCCAGCCATTCCTCCCGCGCCAGACCGCCTTTCCACGCCCGCGTGGTAAAGCCGAGGATCTCGACCTTCACGCTGCAACGCTCCAGCGTGCGCGCCAGAACATCGGCACAGATGGCCGCAATCGAGATGGGACGTCCGCGCATGGACCCAGAGTTATCGAGCAACAACGTGACCACGGTGTCGCGGAATTCCATATCGCGCTCGACCTTGAAAGACAGGGGCGTGGTCGGGTTGGCCACCACGCGCGCAAGGCGCCCGGCGTCAAGCACCCCCTCTTCCTGATCGAATTCCCACGACCGGTTCTGCTGCGCCTGAAGGCGTCGCTGCAGCTTGTTGGCTAGGCGCGACACCGCACCCTTGAGCGGTTCAAGCTGTTGGTCAAGATAGGCGCGCAGCCGCTCCAGCTCTACCGGTTCAGCAAGCTCCTCGGCCGACACTTCTTCGTCGTTGGCCGTTGAATAGACACGGTAATCGGGGTCGGCGTCGGAAATGGGCTGCTGGGCGGGGGGCTCCATCGGGGCATCGCCGTCGGGCAGCTCGGCCTCTTCGCCAAGCTCCTCGTCGGCCATGTCATCCATGTTGACTTGCGCCTGCGAGGGGTCTTGGGTCTGCTCCTGCGACTGTTCGGGCGAGGCTTCGGCCTCCTCGCCGTCATCCTCGTCGTTGCCGGTGGAATCGGGCTGTTCCTCTTCCTCCTGACCTTCCTGTTCGCCGTCTTCTTCGGACTCGTCGTCCATGCTGTCGGGGTCTTCGCCCAGCTGATCGCCATAGCCGAGATCGGTGATCATCTTTCGCGCGAATTTGGCGAATGCGGATTGGTCAGACAGCACTTCGTCGATGTCGCCCAATGTCTCTCCGGCTTGGCCTTCGACGTAGTCGCGCCACAGCTCCATCACATTGGTCGCCTCGGGCGGCAGGTCGCGGCCGGTGGCCAGATGGCGGATCAGATACCCTGCGGCGACGGGCAGGGGGGCCTCTGCCCTGTCAGTGATCTGACCGTAGCCCTTGCGCGCGGCGTCATGGCCGATCTTGGCGTCGATGTTGCCCGCGGTCCCCGGCATTTCACGGGCGCCCATCGCCTCGCATCGGGCGGTTTCCATAGCATCGTATAGTTCGCGCGCCATGTCCCCTTGGGGGAGGTAGCGGGCATGGGTCTGTCCGTCGTGATAGCGGCGATGCAGTGCCAACGCATCCGCGGTGCCGCGCGCCAGCAGCACCTCATCCCGTGTCATACGGCGTGAAATTTGCGGCAATCGCATCGCATCCCCGGACACGCCCGAGGGGTCCACTGTGTAGCTGACCGACAGATCGGGATCGTCGGCCATGACCTTTGTGGCCTCGGCAAGGGCCTTTTTGAACGGATCGGCGGGGTTGTCGCTGGGCTTGCTCATGCGGTTGTTATCGGACCTTTGTTGCTGACCCGCAAGGGGGCAGAACCGCCTGTTGCTTCCGGATCAAAAGCCGCTGTAGCGCCGGTCAAGCAGGGCTGCATTGCAGGCCGACAGCTGGCGGCGGATATTGGCCAGCGCAATGCGTTGTCTGCGGGCGTCGGCGTCGAAATAGGCGCTGCGCATCAGCCGCCGCATTTGGGCGCGCGCCTGCACGCGTGTTTGCGTCACGGAAATGGTCAATCGCCGGTCTGTTGCCTGTTCAGCGACCAGAGCATTTGTCATCGCCTCGAACAGATCACGCCGCATACGCGCGCCATCGTGTTCGCCCTGATCCAATCTGCTGTGATCAACCGCCGCAGCATAATAGCCGTAGCAAGTCGCCAGAGTGACCGCCTGTTCCGGCATCGCGCGCGCAACGGTTGCGGTGCTCACTGCAAACAACAGACACATGGTCCGGAGGGTATGGAACAAAGGGTTCATAGCAACGCAGGCTTTCACAAACCTCTTTAGATTGGGTTACTGGCCCGAACCGCCTAGAACACCAGCGCATCACAGGGCCGCAAAGCCAGCCGTGCCTGTGCCATGGCCGCAGTCTTTCGGCCCGGATCATCGTGGAAACGCGCAATCGTTAATAGGCGCGCCTGCGCGAATTTTGCTTCGATTTGAAGGTGCAAAAGCTGTTCTGGCGGGGTGGTCGCATCTTGGCGGACGGATTCAAACAGCCTTGTGAACAGATGACGGCGTTCTTGCGCGGTGATGTCCGCCCCTTGCGCATACCATGCGTCCTCGATCTGGGCCGAATACCGCCCAAGGCATCGCGCAAATGTCGAGGCAAGATCGGGGCCATGATCCGTCAGAGCGGCCACAGGTCGCGGCATGAGGGTCGTGAAAACGAGACCCAGCAGTCCAAAAACATATGTTCGCAAAGTGCCCATAAATCAGACGATAGGGCGCGTCTATCAGAGGTCAAACTTCAAAAAGGTTCCATAAAATATGGGTGATTTCACTCAAAGGCCGGGAAAATTTTATGTAAAAGCGAAGCGTTTACCTTTGGCTGGCACTCTCCGCGGAATGGAGGACCACAATGCCCAGCTATGTAGAAGAGTTCGCTCTTGGTACGCACCGTCGCGTGTTAGAAATCAACGGCCCCGGTGTTGAACGCGTGCGCCAGCTTGCGGGCCGTGTGGTTGGCGCGCGACAGCAGGTCGATGAACTGGGCGGGTTCTTGGACGATGCCGATCGTCGGCTCGACAATCTTGAGGCGGAACTGCGCATTTTGATGCAACAACTTGACGCACGCGCCACGTAAAAAAACGCGCCCCGATCGGGACGCGTTGGATCTGCGCGCTTAGCGATAGGTTTTACCCGAGGCTAATGGACGCGGCGCTTTCTGGCAGCTCCTCGTCAAAGCAGCGCTGATAGAATTCCGCCACGGTCTGGCGTTCCAGCTCGTCACATTTGTTCAGGAAAGACACGCGGAAGGCATAGCCGACATCGCGGAAAATCTCTGCGTTGGTGGCCCAGGCGATAACAGTCCGTGGGCTCATGACCGTGGACAGTTCACCATTCATAAAGGCGCGGCGGGTAAAGTCCGCGACAGTGACCATCTGGCGTACGGTCTTGCGGCCTTTCTCGTTGTTGTAATGCGGCGCCTTCGACAGAACGATGGCGGTTTCCGCGTCAATGGACAGGTAGTTCAGGGTGGCAACCAGCGACCAACGGTCCATCTGACCTTGGTTGATTTGCTGCGTGCCGTGGTACAGACCGGTGGTGTCGCCAAGACCAACAGTGTTTGCCGTGGCGAAGATGCGGAAATACTTATGCGGCGTCAGGACTTGGTTCTGATCCAGAAGCGTCAGCTTACCGTCTGTTTCCAGAACACGCTGGATCACGAACATCACGTCGGCGCGGCCTGCGTCATATTCGTCGAACACGATGGCGCAGGGGTTGCGCAGCGCCCAGGGCAGGATGCCCTCCTGGAACTGTGTGACCTGCTTGCCATCAACCAATTTGATGGCGTCCTTGCCGATCAGGTCAATCCGGCTGATGTGACTGTCGAGGTTCACGCGAACGGACGGCCAGTTCAGCCGCGCCGCGACCTGTTCGATATGGGTCGATTTGCCGGTGCCGTGGTAGCCCTGGATCATCACGCGGCGATTGTTGCGAAAGCCCGCCAGAATCGCCAGCGTGGTGTCAGGGTCGAATTTATAGGTTGAATCAATCTCCGGCACCCGGTCCGTGCGATCGGGGAACCCGTGAACCACCATATCTGTATCGATGCCAAAGACTTCGCGGACCGAGATTTCTTCGGTTGGTTTCGCGTTGATATCGATCGTTCCGTCCGCCATGGTGCCCGTGTCCTCTGATCCGAATGTCTTGCAAGCGTTCGTGCAACATATCGCGGCAAGGGGCAAGAGGGATGGCAAACGCAGCGAAATGACACCACAACAAGAGCTAGAAGCCCTGATTGCACGCGTCGCTATGGCCGACCGCAAAGCATTTCAGGCAATTTATTCCAGAACCTCCGCGAAACTTTTCGGTGTCTGCCTTCGTATCTTGCGGGACGACGCACAGGCCGAGGAAGTTCTGCAGGATGTGTATATTAAAATCTGGAACCAGGCCGGAGTGTATCGCAGCAATGGCTACTCGCCTATGACCTGGTTGATTACAATTACGCGCAACGCTGCCATTGACCGCCTGCGCAAGCTTCGCCGCGATGGGGAATCCATGGCGCCGATGGATATCGCGGACAGATTATATGACAGCGGTCCGGGGCCGGCGGATCAGGCCGAAAGCGCATCAGAGGCGCGGGCGTTGCAAGCCTGCCTGTCTGAGCTGCCGCTGGATCGCTCGGAGATGGTGCAGCGGGTCTACCTACAGGGGCTGACCTATCGCGAGATCGCCGATGAAACCGGCGTCAAACTGAACACTGTGCGCACGTGGCTGCGGCGCAGTTTGATGCAACTGCGGGAGTGTCTGGGCGGATGACCGATGATCAGCAAAACGGCGCGCTTCCTGGCGGGGTCGAGGCAGAAGCCGCGGAATATGCCCTTGGCCTGTTGCGCCGCCCTGAGCGCAAGGCGTTCGAGGCGCGTATGGCGCGCGATGCGGAGCTCGCGCAGGATGTCGAAACCTGGCAGACGTATTTCGCGTCGTTGACCGATGCCATGCCGCAAAGCGCGCCGCCCGCGCGTGTTTGGAAGCGCATCGAAACCACGCTGCATGGGGCGCCCAAGCCGCCTGTGTGGCGCATGCTTTTGCCGTATGTCCTCGGCGGTATCGGCGGGGCGGCTTTCGCTTGGGTTGTGATGGTGGGCGGCATTCTGCAGGACGGTCCGCGCAGCAACGAGATCTACGCCGAACTGTCGTCGGCCGAGGGGCAGCTGGCCTTTGCGGTGCGCATCGATCCGCCGACCCATACTGTCGTGCTGGATTTGACGCGCGGCTCCCTGCCCGATGGCCGGTCGTTGGAGGTCTGGCTGATCCCTGTCGGGTCTGCGCCCGTGTCCTTGGGCCTTGCGACCGAGGATGGGACGTTTGCGGTGCGCCTGTCCGACGCCATGGCCGCCCGCGTGCCGGGTGCTGTTCTGGCAGTCACCGATGAGCCGATAGGTGGCTCCCCCACGGGTGCGCCGACCGGCACGATCCAGGCCTCCGGTATCCCGATCCCGCTGTGATCGGGATCAGCTTGGCAGGATTCGCCGCGCCTTTGCGGCATCCAGCCGGGCTCGTCCGGATTGCTCCGGTGTGCTGGGCATGTCCGTCCGGACAATCGCCCCCGCGACGGGATAGCTGATTTGTTTCAACCGGCTAAACAGATCGCGAGGGGCGCGGGCCGGGCGTGAGATGCGGTGCGCGGGCAGGGTGGTGTCAGGCAATTGAACGTCGGGCATTGGGATTTCTTCCGGTTAGAACGACCTCCACACCCTAGCAGTGCAGCATGGCGGAATTTGGGCATTTCGCAGTGGTTCTCCTCGGGGCGACCTGCACGCCGCCACCAAATGGCGCGCCGCGGGAACTGCGGTCCGTTCTCAACACGCGCAGTCGCGTCATGCGCAGGCTGTGGCATTTGGTGTCGCACCACTGCTATAAGACATTATCCGACGAACAGGGGACACGCATGTCTGGAGAGCTCTCACCCATCGACAAGGCCAAATTCGTAGCCGCCAAACAAGCAGCCTCTTTCGTAGAGTCCGGCATGCGCGTGGGCTTGGGCACGGGGTCAACGGCGGCTTGGCTGGTGCGCTGTCTGGGCGAACGCGTCCGCGAAGACGGCCTGCGCTTCAAAGGCATACCCACTTCGACCCGAACAGCCGAACTGGCGCGCGACGTCGGGCTGGAGGTGATCAGCCTGGACGAGGCCAAATGGCTTGATCTGACGATCGACGGGGCGGATGAATTCGACGCCGAGCTGAACCTGATCAAAGGCGGCGGCGGGGCGCTTTTGCAGGAAAAGATCGTGGCCACAGCCAGCGACCAGATGATCGTGATCGCCGATGCGGCAAAACAGGTCCAGACGCTTGGCGCATTCCCGCTCCCCGTCGAGGTGATCCCCTTCGGTTGGCAAACCTCGCAGGCACTGATCGAGGAAGTGCTGATCTCGATGGATGTTCTTGGCCGCAACGCCACCTTGCGTATGAATGGTGCGCGCCCCTTTATCACGGATGAGGGCAACCATATCCTTGATCTGCACCTGTCGCGCATCGGCAATGCCCGGCAATTGTCCATGGTGCTCAACCAGATCCCCGGCGTGGTCGAGAACGGCCTGTTTATCGACATCTGCGACAAGGTAATCGTCGGTCATGGGGATGGGCGGGTTGAAATCCGCGACATCAACGAGGGCACCACCAGCGAAAGTCAGCTGGATTTTGTCGAGGATGAAAACCTCTTCAGCGATATCTGATGATGCCCGACCCAAGGTTCGAGGCGACACTTTCCTCCGGCCGGGGCCTCTTCAACCGGTACGGAAAGCTCATCTTGGGACTGGCCACGGCTTGGTTCGTCTTTCGGCTCTTGCAAGAGCTCGCAGAGCCCGACGCAGGAACTCTCTCAATTCTTCTCAATGCAACCTTTGCAGTGCTGCTGTCCATCGCGTTGGCCGTCATTCTCAAAGACCAGTTTCGCGCCACAGCCTCGCAGACCCTGCGCGTGGACGACCAAGGCATTCACCTTCCAAACCCGCAAAACCCCACCACGATCCCTTGGAACACCATCCAGCGTCTGGAAATCAACCGCGCAGGCGATCATCTTCTGCGAAGCTACATCATCCATCAGCACAAGGGGCAGGAGCAGCGCACGGTCCTGCCGCTGGCGCGCCTTGCCCCCGAACAGGCGACACAAGCGCTGGAGGTAATCGCCCGCTACACCTCCGCAAACGACCCGCGCTGAAACGACCGCCCCCGTTGGCTTTTTCTTGGCCAAAATACCTAAGACACCAAGGCCTTCCCAGTATCCCACAGAAGCGGGGCGCACGATCACTTGACAGCACCACCTCTGGCGTTCCGGCCCCGCCCGTGAAATACCCTTGCCGCAAAGGTGTAACCCCAGATCTACGGAGCGGGTCATGAGCGAATTCGACTACGATCTTTTTGTCATCGGCGGCGGCTCGGGCGGCGTGCGAGCCGCGCGTGTGGCGGCGGGCGAGGCGGGCGCCAAGGTGGCCCTGGCCGAAGAAGACCGATATGGCGGCACCTGCGTCATCCGCGGCTGCGTGCCCAAAAAGCTGATGGTGTTTGCCAGCGAATACCGCGACATGCCCACGGCGGCGCGCGCCTATGGCTGGGACATTCCTGATGGCACCTTTAGCTGGGATGCCTTCCGAGCCAAGCTGAACGCCGAGCTCGACCGCCTCGAAGGGGTCTACCGCAAACTGCTCGCAGGCTCGGGGGTCGAAACATTCGACGCGCGTGCCACGGTGAAGGACGCCCATACGGTGGTGCTGTCCACGGGCGAGGAAAAGACCGCGAAACATATTCTGGTTGCCACAGGCGGTCGCCCCGTACGGCCTGATATGCCGAACGCCCATCTGGGCATGGTGTCCGACGATATCTTCCATCTGGAAAAACTGCCTCAAAGGGTCCTGATCATCGGGGGTGGCTACATCGCGTGCGAATTCGCGGGCATCCTGCACGGTCTGGGCTGCGAGGTGACGCAGTTCTACCGCGGGGCGCAGATCTTGCGCGGCTTCGACGAGGAGGCGCGCGGGTTGATCGCCGATGCGATGAAGGACCGTGGCATTGACTTGCACACCGGCACCACAATTGTCGAGATGCACTGCGTTGGTACGCCCGAAGCCGACGCCATGGGCGAAGCGCCGGTGGAAAACGCGCAATACGGTCTCAAGACTGACAAGGCCGATGCCAATGGGCCGGTCCGCGTGAAGGCCACCAATGGCACGATCCGCGATTTCGACGCCGTTTTCTTTGCCACGGGGCGCCGTCCCAACACCGATGGTCTGGGGCTCGAGGCGCTGGGCATCGAACTGGGCCGCAACGGCGCGGTCGAAGTGGACGAATACAGCCAGACGAAGGTGCCCTCGATCTATGCCATCGGGGATGTCACCGACCGTGTGAACCTGACCCCGGTGGCGATCCGCGAAGGGATGGCCTTTGTGAATACGGTCTTCCACGGCAACCCGACGCCGGTCGATCATGACCTGATCCCCTCAGCCGTCTTCACCCAGCCTGAACTGGGCACCGTGGGCCTGACCGAGGAAGAGGCCGCCGAACAAGAAGAGATCGAGGTCTATGCCACATCCTTCCGGCCGATGCAGACCGCCTTTGCCGACGGGTCCGGTCGGGTGATGATGAAGCTGATCGTCTCAAAGGCCAATCGCACGGTTCTGGGCTGTCACATCGTGGCACCGGGTGCGGGCGAGATGATCCAGCTGGCGGGCATCGCCGTAAAGATGGGGGCAACCAAAGAGGATTTCGACCGCACAGTTGCGGTGCATCCGACCATGTCCGAAGAAATCGTGACCATGCGGAATCCGACGCGAACGGTCTGACGCCCCAGAATGCCGCAGGCGGGAGCGGTTGATTTCCCGTCCTTTGTACACAGTTATATCGTGATCAAATGCGATGATGGCGATACAGTCATAAGAAATGTTTCAGGAAGGGTAGAACTTCATGGCAGGAAACAGCGGCGGCCCCTGGGGGGGCGGTGGCAATCAGGGCGGCGGCAATGGCCAGCGCCCGCCTTCGGGTGGCGGCGGTGGTCGACGCCCCGAGGACAACCAGATCCCCGAGATCGACGAGCTGATGAAAAAAGGCCAAGAGCAACTGCGCGTCCTCATGGGCGGTCGTGGTGGCAACGGCACCGGTCGCCCTGCGGGCGGTGGTGGCTCTGGCGGGCCGGGCGTGTCCAAGGGCATGCTGGCCATCGGTGCGCTGGTGCTTGTCGGGCTTTGGGCGGCATCCAGCTTTTACACCGTCAAACCCGAAGAGCAGTCGGTTGAACTGTTCCTTGGCGATTACTCCAGCACGGGCGAGCCCGGTCTGAACTTCGCGCCTTGGCCCTTTGTCACCTATGACAAGGTCAACGTGACGTCGGAACGCACAGAGACCATCGGCGGCAGCACCCGCAGCGATGACGGGCTGATGCTGACCACGGATGCCAATATCGTCGACATCGATTTTCAGGTGGTCTGGAACGTAGCGGACCCCGCGCTGATGCTGTTCAACATCGCAGAGCCGCAGGAAACCGTTCAGGCGGTCTCTGAATCGGCGATGCGTGAAATTATCGCCGCGACCAACCTTGCGCCGATCCTGAACCGCGATCGTGGGCTGATTGCCGACACCGCACAGGAAAACATTCAGGCCACGCTTGATGAATACGAAAGCGGTATCCGTATCGTTCGGGTCAACCTGCGCGGTGCAGAACCGCCCGCAGAGGTGATTGACGCCTTCCGCGAAGTGCAGGCCGCCGAACAGCAGCGTGACCGTCTGGAGCGTGAGGCGGATGCCTATGCCAACCGCGTTGTCGCCGAGGCCCGCGGTCAGGCCGCCCAGACACGCGAGGAATCCGAGGGTTACCGCGCGCAGGTTGTCAACGAAGCCTTGGGTGAGGCGGCACGCTTTACCTCTGTCCAGCAGGAATACGCGATGGCCCCCGAGGTCACCCGCCGCCGCCTTTATCTGGAAACCATGGAAAAGGTTCTTGGCGACGTGGACAAGATGATCCTCGATGAGGCGCTGACCGGCTCTGACGGCGGGGCAGGGGGTGTGGTGCCCTATCTTCCCTTGAACGAGCTGAGCCGCTCGTCCGGCCAATCGAACTGAAGGAGGGCACAGTCATGAACAAGACAACCTATATTCTGCCCGCTTTTGTCGTGGTGCTGGTCGTGGTGCTGTCCTCGATCTTTGTGGTGGACGAGCGTGAAAAGGCGCTGGTTCTGCGGTTCGGCCAGATCAAGGCCGTCAAGGAAGAGCCCGGTCTGGGGTTCAAGGTGCCGCTTCTCGACGAGGTGGTCACCTATGACGACCGCATCTTGTCGCTGGACACCGAAACCATCGAGGTGACCCCATCGGATGACCGTCGCTTGGTCGTGGACGCCTTTGCCCGCTACCGCATCGCCGATGTGGTGCAGTTCCGTCAGGCCGTGGGTGTCGGCGGCGTGCGCGTGGCCGAGGATCGTCTTCAGGGCATTCTGAACGCCCAGATCCGTGAGGTGCTTGGTGCCGATCAGGTGACCTCTGACACCATCTTGTCCGAGGATCGCGGCGAGCTGATGATCCGTATCCGTGATCAGGCCCGTGGCGAGGCGTTGTCGCTGGGTCTGGATGTGGTCGACGTCCGTCTGAAGCAGACGAACCTGCCCGCGCAGAACCTCGAGGCGACCTTCGCCCGGATGCGCGCGGAGCGCGAACGCGAAGCGGCGGACGAGATCGCACGCGGTAACGAAGCGGCCCAGCGTGTACGTGCGCTGGCAGATCGTACCGTGGTCGAAACCCTGTCCGAGGCGGAGCGCGAGGCCAACGTGATCCGTGGTGAGGCCGACGCCGAGCGCAACAGCATTTTCGCTGACAGCTATGGTGCCGATCCGGAATTCTTCGCGTTCTACCGGTCTTTGCAGGCCTATGAGAACGCGATCCGAGGCGGCAATTCGACCATGGTTATGACGCCGGACAGCCAGTTCTTCGACTACTTCCGCAATGAGGGAGAGATCACGCCAACCGCGCCGATCGAGACACCCGCATCGCTGGAGAATGTCGAACCTGCCAAAGACCCGGTCGCCCCCACGGCAGCCGACGTTGCCGAGGAAATGGAAGCCACCGAGCCGCAGGACGAAGAGGACAGCGATGCGGTGGATGGTCCGGCCAGCGATACCTCGCCCGTGGGTGAGCCGCAGCCCGAAGAGACCAACTGACCCCATGGGGCTCAGTGACATTCTAACGGGGATCGGTCTGGTCCTTGTGATCGAGGGGCTGGTGTACGCACTGGCCCCTTCGCTTATCGAGCGTCTGCTAGAGGCGCTGCGCGAAACGCCTGTCGACACCCGCCGGATGATCGGTCTGGGCAGTCTGGCCTGCGGAATTGCGCTTATCTGGTGGGCTGGCGGGTAAAGCTGCTTGGCGCGCGCCTGTGCTGCGCTATCTTGCAATCAGTTCCCTCACCACCTGTCACGTAGGCGTGAGAACGACACTTTTGCCCTTTGGTGTTGCGCGAGCGCACCTATCTTTGACACACTGAGGAAAGAGTGCAGGGCAGCCGTCGCCTGAGGGTGGAGGCGACTGGCCTGACCAGAGACAAGGAGATCTCATTGAAACCGCAAGTTATGGCACAGACACGAGAGGATGCGACGCCTCTTCGGCTTTTCTGGCTGACGACGCTCTCGATGGTTCTAATTCTTTCGCAATCGCTGATGGCGCATGCGCGCGGCGCACCGGAAAGCTTCGCCGAATTGGCAGAACGCATCAGCCCGGCGGTGGTGAACATCACAACATCCACGACGGTGGCGGGGCGCACAGGGCCGCAGGGCATCGTGCCCGAAGGCTCCCCCTTCGAGGACTTTTTCCGCGAATTCCAAGACCGCAATGGCGACCAGTCGCCACGCCGCTCTTCGGCGCTGGGCTCGGGCTTTGTGATCTCCGAGGACGGCTTTATCGTCACCAACAACCACGTCATCGAAGGCGCGGATGAAATCCAGATCGAATTCTTCGAAGGGTTCGAACTGCCCGCGACGCTGGTCGGCACCGATCCCAACACCGATATCGCCCTGCTGAAGGTCGAGGCGGATAACGCGCTGAAATACGTCAACTTTGGCGATTCCAACAAAGCCCGTGTCGGCGATTGGGTTATGGCCATGGGCAACCCGCTGGGGCAGGGCTTCTCGGTCTCGGCCGGGATCGTCTCCGCGCGCAACCGCGCTTTGTCGGGCACCTATGACGATTACATCCAGACCGACGCGGCGATCAACCGCGGCAACTCGGGCGGTCCGCTGTTCAACATGGATGGCGAGGTCATTGGCGTGAACACCGCGATTTTGTCGCCCAACGGCGGCTCGATCGGGATCGGCTTTTCGATGGCGTCCAATGTGGTGACCCGCGTGGTGGATCAGCTCAAAGAGTTCGGTGAGACCCGCCGTGGCTGGCTGGGTGTGCGCATTCAGGATGTGACCGAAGACGTGGCAGAGGCGCTGGGCCTGTCCGAAGCCAAAGGCGCGCTTGTGTCCGATGTCCCCGAAGGTCCCGCGATGGAAGGCGGCATGCAGGCCGGTGATGTGATCGTCTCGTTCGACGGCGTCGATGTGGAAGACACACGCCAACTGGTCCGCACCGTTGCCAACACGCCGGTCGGCAAGACCGTGCGCGTCATGGTGAACCGCGACGGCACCACACAGACCCTGAAAATCACGCTGGGTCGTCGTGAAGAGGCTGAAAGCTCGGTGCCTGCTTCGCTGGAAGCTCCGGCTGACGAGCCGCAAGAAATGGAAACCATGGGGCTGACCCTGTCACCGCTGACAGAAGACCTGCGCGAAGAGCTGTCCGTGCCTGCGGGTGTTGATGGTCTGGCGGTGATGTCGGTAGACGAGGCGTCCGAGGCCTTTGAAAAAGGCGTGCGCGCCGGTGACGTCATCACCGAGGCAGGGCAGACTGCCGTGGCCAGCGTCAGCGACCTCGAAGACCGCGTGGCCGAGGCTCGCGAAGAAGGGCGCAAGTCCATTTTGCTGCTGGTGCGTCGTGGCGGCGACCCGCGCTTTGTGGCGCTGGGTCTGCAGGAGGACTGATTGTCCCATCCCATGAATGAGAAGAGGGCGCCGTTCGGGCGCCCTTTTTGTTAGCTGTCGTCGATGTCGATATCGACGGTGATCAACCCAAGCATCCGGGCCGTGTCCAGCGACAGCTGCGCACTGTCGAGACCGCGTTCGCGCTGATACTTGCGGATCGCGGCGGCGGTTGGTGCGTCGATCATGCCTGTTACGTTGCCGTGAAAGTAGTCCCGCGCGGCCAGTGCGCGCTGCAAGGACGACAGAAACTCTGGCGTCATCTGGTGCCCGCAGACCGCGTCAAAGATGATCTCGGAACGTTCGCGTACGATCTTTGGCACCGGCGCACGGCGATAGACCGCAGGAGTTATGACCGTGCCGTCATCCGCGATTTCCGCCTGAATGACGCGCACTTCGCCCATAACGTGTTCATAAACGGCGGGTGTTTCCTCGCGCGCCTGACAGCGCCCGTTGGACAGGGCAATCACCGGCGGGGCGATGCGCACAGGTGACAGCGCCACAGGTTGAATGGTCGAAAATTCCGCGCGGGTCGCTGTGTCGTCCTCTGTGCCCTTGGGCATGGTGCAGGCTGTCAAAAGCGGGAACATCAGCGCGCAAACAAGGCTCCGGCGGCACGTGCCACTCCGGGCGAGACGCACGACGGCGCGCGTATCGGGGTGCGATTTCACTGCTCGGGCCTCGTTCAAGGCTGTTTTCATTGACCGTAGTCTAGCGTGTCTGGGGCGGGCTGGGAAGGTCGGGGTCCAGCAACAGGTCCAGCAGTTGCGAAATATCCTCAATCTCTTCTGCGATGACGTGGATAACATCGTTGTCCCGTTGCACGCGTCCGGTGACACGCAGCATCCGCCCTGCAATGACCGCGCGGCGGAACCTTTCATACAGGCTGCGCCAGACGATGACATTGACCACGCCGGTCTCGTCCTCCAACGTGATGAATATCACGCCCTTTGCGGTGCCGGGCCGCTGCCGCAAAATGACCAGCCCGGCCACACAGATCCGCGCGCCTTGGGGCGGCTGGTCCAGCGCATGGGCGGGCAAGGCAGAAGGGGGGCGGGGCCAAGTCATGCGAACATAAATAGAACATTTACTTGTCTCAGGCAAAGAGGGACGTGGATTGCGTGGCGCAAAAGTGATGCAGCAAAACGTCTCAGGCGTGGCCGTGTGGTGCAAAGCCTCTGGCGGTGCAAGCCCTGTGCGACTAGGAAGGCAAGCGACAAAAGCGACAGGAGCGGTGAAATGGCAAAAATCACCTATATCGAACACAGCGGCACCGAGCATGTGGTTGACGTCCCCAACGGGCTGACCGTCATGGAAGGGGCGCGGGACAACAACATCCCCGGAATCGAGGCGGATTGCGGCGGGGCCTGTGCCTGCTCCACCTGCCATGTCTACGTGGCCGAGGATTGGGTCGAAAAGCTGCCCGCCCGCGAAGACATGGAAGAGGACATGCTCGACTTTGCCTATCAGCCCGACCCGAAGCGGTCGCGCCTGACCTGCCAGATCAAGGTGACAGAAGACCTTGACGGTCTGGTCGTGCAGATGCCGGAAAAGCAGATCTGATGATCCGGGGGGCGCCGCGTCACGGGCATCACGTGCTGCGGCGTCTTGTTCGCGGCGCATTGATGACGCTTGCGCTTGTTGCACCGGCGGGTCAGGTGGCCGCCTTGTGCGTCACACAGGCGGAATATGACACGCCGACGGGGCGCTATGGCCATCGTGTGTTGGGGGCAGAGGGCGAATACGCCGATCTGGTTCTGGGGCGCGACGACGAATCGACTCTGCGCATCAGTTTGCCCCACACGCAGGTGTTCGAGGATATCGCCCCGCTCGTGGTTGATATGGACGGTGATGCCTGCGCCGAGGTGGTCACGGTCGTCTCCAGCGTGGATGCAGGGGCAAAACTGGCCATCTACGATGCGACGGGCCAAACCATCGCTCAGACGCCTCCGATCGGCCGACGCAACCGTTGGCTGGCGGTGATTGGTGCGGCGGATCTGGACGGGGATGGCGCGATCGAGGTTGCCTATATCGACCGCCCGCATCTGGCCAAGACCCTGCGCATCTGGCGCTATGGTGACAGTGGGCTGACACAGGTTGCGGCGGCGCAAGGGCTGACAAACCACCAGATCGGTTGGGATTACATCGCCGGTGGGCTACGCGACTGCGGCGAAGGTCCCGAGATGATCTTGGCCAGCGCAGACTGGTCCCGGCTGATGGCTGTGCGCTTTGACGGCCAGATCTCCGCCCGCGATCTGGGCCCATACGCGGCGGACGCCGCGCGCGAGGCCGTGGACTGCCTGTAAGGTCAGGGCACGTTGCGTTTGGGCTTTGCTTTTGCTGCAGCGGGGCGTAGGTCAACGGACATGCGTATACTTTTTCTTGGCGATGTGATGGGCCGCGCAGGGCGGCAGGGGATCGTGGACCGGCTTCCGGCGCTGCGACAGGATTGGAAACTCGACTTCGTGATCGTGAACGCGGAGAACGCCACCAATGGTGCTGGGCTGAACGCAGCCCATGCCAAGGCGATCTTTGACGCGGGTGCAGATGTGATTACGCTGGGGGACCATGCCTTTGACCAAAAGGAAATGCTGTCCCATATCGAAAGCGACACACGCATTGTGCGGCCGTTGAACTTTGCCCGGGCGGCACCGGGGCGCGGGGCGGCCATGTACAAGGACGCGCGCGGGCGCAAGATCCTGGTGGTGCAGGCCTTGGGGCAGGTGTTCATGAGCCGTAATTATGACAGCCCCTTCGCCGCGGTGGACGAGGTGTTGAAGCGTCATCCGCTGGGCGGGCAGGCACAGGCCATCGTAGTAGACATGCACTGCGAGGCGACATCCGAGAAGATGGGGATGGGCCATTTCTGCGATGGCCGTGCGAGCCTTGTGGTGGGCACGCACACCCACGTGCCCACAGGGGACGCGCAAATCCTGCCTAAGGGGACGGCGTTTCTTAGCGATGCGGGCATGTGCGGCGACTACAACTCGGTCATCGGGATGGAACCGGCCGAGCCACTGCGCCGCTTTGTCAACGGCATGTCGAAAGGCCGGTTCGAGCCGGCATCGGGCGAGGCCACCCTGTCGGGCATCTTTGTCGAAACCGATGACCTGACAGGCAAAGCAAAAAGCATCGCAATGGTGCGTCAGGGCGGCCGTTTGCAGCAAAGCGGACCAAGCTGACGGGCGGGATCTTGTGTGCTGAACGGCGATCTTGCAAGATGCGCTGGTTTGGACACAGCCACGAGCAGGGCGAGACGTAGATGATCGGATTGGAACTGGGCCAAATGACCGAGGCCTGGATGACGCTGGGCACGCTGGCCGTGATGCTGGTGCTTTTTGTCCGCGAGGTCTACCCGACCGAGGTCGTGGCCATCGGCGGCGTGGCATTCCTTTTGTTGACGGGAATTCTGGACTACGACAGCGGGGTGGCTGTGCTGTCGAACCCCGCGCCGTGGACGATTGCCGCGATGTTCATCGTGATGGGCGCACTGGTGCGGACCGGCGCGCTGGATGCCTTTACCGGGGTGGCGCAGGCGCAGGTGCGGGTGCGCCCCAAACTGGCGATGATCGGCATTTTCCTCTCCGTTCTGGTGGCGTCGGCCTTTTTGAACAACACCCCCGTGGTGGTCGTTATGCTGCCGATCATGGTGCAGATCGCGGGGCAGCTCGGCACAACGCCATCGCGTTTGTTGATCCCGCTCAGCTACGCGGCGATTCTGGGCGGCACCACGACGCTGATTGGCACCTCGACCAACCTGCTGGTGGATGGGGTGGCGCGCAACGCGGGGCTTGATCACTTTGGCATCTTCGAGGTCACGCCGCTGGCCATTGTGCTGGCTGTGGCGGGCATGGGGTTTGTGACGCTCTTCGGGCGCAGCTTGCTGCCAGAGCGTCACTCGATGGCGGGGATGCTGACAGACCGGTCGCGGATGAAATTCTTTACCGAAGCGGTCGTTCCCCCCGAGTCCAACCTGATCGGGCGCGAGGTCTTGGGCGTTCAGCTGTTCAAGCGCGAAGGCGTGCGGCTGATCGACGTGGTGCGCGGCGATGAATCGCTGCGGCGCAATCTGGACGGGGTAGAGCTTCAGGTCGGCGACCGCGTGGTTCTGCGCACCCAGATGACAGAGCTTTTGTCACTGCAGCGGGATAAATCCCTCAAACGGGTGGATCAGGTTTCGGCCAAGGAAACCACCACGGTGGAGGTGCTGATCTCTCCCGGGTGCAAGATGGTGGGCCGCAATCTAGGCGCGCTGCGCCTGCGCCGGCGCTATGGCGTCTACCCGCTGGCCGTGCATCGCCGGAACCAGAACATCGGGCGCCAGTTGGACGATCTGGTGGTGCGCGTGGGCGACACGCTGCTGTTGGAGGGCAACCCCGAGGACATCAAACGTCTGGCCGATGATATGGCGCTGGTCGATGTCTCGCAGCCGTCCGCGCGCGCCTTTCGCCGGGCGCAGGCCCCGATCGCCATCGGTGCGCTGTTGGGCATCGTCTTGCTGTCGGCCTTCGGCGTGGCGAATATCCTGACGCTTGCGGTGATCGCCGTGGCGATTGTGTTGCTGACACGTTGCATTGATGCGGATGAGGCGTTCTCCTTTATCGAGGGGCAGTTGCTGGCGCTGATTTTTGCCATGCTTGCCATCGGTGCGGCGCTTGAAAGCTCTGGCGCGGTGAAGCTGGTGGTCGATGCGGTGGCACCGTTTCTGGCCGAACTGCCGGGCTGGGCCGTGGTCATGGCGGTGTTTTTGTTGTCGTCTACGTTGACGGAGATCGTGTCCAATAACGCGGTGGCCGTTGTGGTCACTCCCATCGCGATTTCGCTGGGGCAATCGCTGGGCATTGATCCACGCCCGCTGGTGGTGGCGGTCATGCTGGCGGCGTCATGTTCCTTTGCCACGCCCATCGGCTATCAGACCAATACGCTGGTTTATGGGCCGGGCGGCTATACCTTCACCGACTTCTTGCGCATCGGTGTGCCGATGAACGTGATGGTGGCGGTGCTGGGGTCGCTTTTGATCCCGATCTTCTTTCCGCTTTAGGTGGGGGCCGCCAGAGCCGCGCGTGGCGGCCCTTGGCAAGCCTTGCCCGCTTGGCGTATAGAGACGCGAATTTCTAAGAACGCGTAACCAAGAGGCGAGATCATGGCCGGCCATTCCAAATGGGCAAACATCCAGCACCGCAAGGGCCGTCAGGACAAACTGCGGGCCAAGGTTTTTTCCAAACTCTCCAAGGAAATCACCATCGCAGCCAAGATGGGCGACCCTGACCCGGAGAAAAACCCGCGTCTGCGTCTGGCCGTCAAGGAAGCCAAGGGCCAGTCGATGCCCAAGGACAACATTGAACGCGCCATCAAAAAGGCTGTAGGCGGTGATGCGGAGGATTACGAGGAAATCCGCTACGAAGGCTACGGGCCGAACGGTGTCGCGGTGATCGTCGAGGCGATGACCGACAACCGTAACCGCACTGCCTCGACCGTGCGGTCTACCTTTACCAAGAACGGCGGCAATCTGGGCGAGACCGGCTCGGTCGGGTTCATGTTCGAACGCAAGGGCGAGATCGTCTATCCCGCAGCTGCAGGCGATGCCGACGACATCATGATGGCCGCGATTGAAGCGGGTGCAGAAGACGTCGAAAGCTCGGACGAGGGGCACACCATCTACTGCGCCGACACCGATCTGAACGAGGTGTCCACCGCACTGGAAGCGGATCTGGGCGAATCCGAATCCACCAAGCTGATCTGGAAACCCACCACCACGACCGAGCTTGATCTGGATGGAATGCAGTCGCTGATGAAACTGGTCGACGCCTTGGAAGAGGACGACGACGTGCAGCGCGTGACCACCAACTTCGAGGCCACCGACGAGGTTATGGCCCAGCTGTAAGTCCGTATTGTATTTGCGAAAAGCGCGCGTAGGGGGTCCTGCGCGCGTTTTTTATTGCGGTGTGACAGGCAACAGCGCCGTGCGCGCCGCCCGCTTCAACGCGCGCGTCAGCGGCAGCACCGCCGGGGCGGCGTGGCTTCGGACTTGCCAATACAGCGTCACGTCCCGAACCGTATCCGACATGGCGACCAATGTGCCTTGCTTCAGATCCTCGGCGACCAGCGGCAGGGGGTTCAACCCCCAGCCCAATCCGCAACGGGCGGCGGTCACAAACCCATGGGTGGAGGGCAGGATATGGACCGGCGGGGCAGGGGGCGTGTCGCAGATCTGGCCCAGCCACCCGCGCTGCAACCGGTCCTTGCCGGAGAAATCCAGCATCGGCGCGCGCGATAGGCTGTATGGGCTCACCCCATCGCGGAACCAGCGGGCTTTGAACTCCGGCGCGCAGGTCGCGATGTAGCGCATGATGCCCAAGGCATGGGTCTCGCAACCTTGCACGGGCGCGGCGCGGGTCATGATCGCGGCCGTCACCTCGCCGTTGCGCAATAGCTGGTCGGAGGCGGTCTCATCCTCGACCACGATGTCGAACAAAAAATCGGTCTGTGCCAAGGCGGGAATGGCCCATGTGTCAAGACTGTCTGCGTTCAGCGCCACGCGCAGCCGGGCCTGCATGGCCTGACCCAGATCATTGGCCAATGCGGCGTCAAGAAGCGCGATATCACGGGCGTGGCGCGCCAGCCGTGCGCCCATGTCTGTCGCGCGCGCAGGGCTTTGGCGCAACACCAGTGGTGCGCCGACCTGTGTTTCCAAGGCGCGGATACGTTGCGACACAGCGGACGGTGTGATCCGCAATTCCGCAGCGGCCGCGTCAAAGGCGCCGAGCCGTAACACGGCTTCTAATGCGGCAAGCTGCGCGGGATCATACATTAG
This sequence comes from Sagittula sp. SSi028, assembly GCF_048553715.1. NCBI lineage: Bacteria > Pseudomonadati > Pseudomonadota > Alphaproteobacteria > Rhodobacterales > Roseobacteraceae > Sagittula > Sagittula sp. SSi028. The sequence continues at coordinate 472,333 of NZ_JBLZNC010000003.1, forward strand.
CAATGCTTCACTGGATGCAGATAGTTTAATTCGTCTTTATTGCGGCGACCCGTTATTGGCAAGTTTGCACAGCAGGGGACATCAAGATGCAGGCTTTCACCACAGGCTATCTTCCGGGATTTGCACTGGCTTTGTCGCTGATCATGGCGATTGGGGCGCAGAATGCCTTTGTGCTGCGGCAAGGGCTGCGGCGCCAGTATGTCTTGCCGATCGTTCTGGTCTGCGCGGTGTCAGATGCGGTTCTGATCGCAGCGGGTGTGGCGGGGTTCGGTGCCTTGGTCGAGCTTATCCCCGGTCTGGAATGGGGGATGCGACTGTTCGGTGCCGCGTTCCTTGTCTGGTACGGGGCGCGCACGCTGTTGCAAGCCTGGCGCGGCGGGGAGGCCTTGACCGCCGGGGAGGGCACACAGTCCCTGCAGCGTGCGGTGCTGACCTGTCTGGCCCTGACCTGGCTAAACCCGCATGTCTATCTTGATACGGTTGTCCTGCTGGGATCGATCTCGGCGCAGTACCCGACCTTGCCGTTTGCTTTCGGCGCGATGAGCGCCTCTGCCGTGTTCTTCTTCGCCTTGGGCTTTGGCGCGCGGGCGCTGGCGCCGCTGTTCGCCCGCCCATCCGCGTGGCGGGTGCTGGATACTGTGGTCGGTTTGACCATGTGGACGATTGCGGCAACTTTGCTGCTCGGGTGATGTGGACATTCCCGATGCCGTGAAACATGCTGTACGCATGGATACGGCAAGCCGGCCCGGCCTGGGCATCTTTTGGATGGCAGTGACAGGGCTTTGCTTTGTCATGGTGACCGCATTGGTCAAATCGCTGGGCGGGGCGATCCCCGCCGTCGAGGCGGCATTTCTGCGCTATCTTCTGGGGTTGGTCTTTCTTATCCCCATGTGGCGCGACATGCGGCGCACGCAGTTCACCGGCAAACTGTGGGGGTTGTTCGGGCTGCGCGGCATCGCGCATACAATTGGTGTGGCGTTCTGGTTTTTTGCCATGACCCGCATCCCCTTGGCCGAGGTGACGGCCATGAACTATCTCAATCCGGTCTATGTGACGGTGCTGGCGGTGATCTTTCTGGGGGAACGCTTGGCGATCCGGCGCGTGATGGCCATTGTCGCGGCCTTGGTGGGAGCGCTGTTGATCCTGCGCCCCGGCTTTCGGGAACTGGATCCGGGCCACATTGCCATGCTGATCACGGCGTTGGCGTTTGGCGTGTCCTACCTGTTGGCCAAGGTTCTGTCAGGCAAGGTCAGCGCCGCCGTGGTGGTGGCCATGATGTCGCTGACCGTCACGCTTGGCTTGGCCCCTTTGGCCATGTCGGTTTGGATCTGGCCGACATGGACGCAACTGGCCGTTCTGTTTGGTGTCGCGTGCTTTGCCACTGCGGGCCATTACACGATGACGCTTGCCTTTGCGGCGGCGCCCGTGACGGTCACGCAGCCGGTGACGTTCCTTCAGCTGGTCTGGTCGGTGGCGATGGGGGCTTTGTTCTTTGGCGAGCCGGTGGATCTTTGGGTGGTTGCCGGGGGCTCTGTGATCATGGCGGCGGTGGTCTTTATCACTTGGCGCGAGGCGGTGCTGAAACGCCGGATCACGCCGGTTGTGTCTGAAACAAAGCAATAGCCACTGTGGGATTGTCACCGGATCGCGAAAACTCCTTACGCGGGGCACAATTCGGCCATCTTCGTTAGCAAATCTTAACCTGTAAACAGTGTGTTTCAGGAGATTTTAAAGATGTTTGCAGCAGATAAACTGACCGAAGACATGACGGAGATCGCGGACTTCCTGACCCTAGAGCGTGAAAAGTCGCTTTCCGAGGCAGAGTGGCGGTTTCGTGCACGGGGCTATGGCTACAACCTGCGCCGCACAGACAGCGGCGTTGAAGTGTCCCGTTTGCCCCAAAACCGCATTCTTGGCACCTTGCCGCTGTAAGCGCAGCTGGCGTTGGGCATTTCGCGGATGAAATGCGTCCGTTTGTGCAAGTTGCGGCCTGTTATGGGGCGTTCGCTGCACGACTTTAGGTGATCGATACGGATCACCTGGCTTGGCTTTACCGTTTAACGAACCTTGCCGATCTGCCTTGCAGTGCGCGGCACAATCATTGACATAAACCAGATGGTTACATTTCTTAAATTTGCGTGCGCGGCTGTCGGCCTCAGCACGGTCTTTGCCACCTTGCCGTTCCCCGCTTGGGCTTTGGAACACCAAGGCACGGCACATGTGATTGATGGGGATACGCTGGATTTGGGCGATACCCGTATCCGGCTGCACGGTATTGATGCCCCCGAACGTCGTCAGACCTGCGGTGGCACAGGCACGGCGGAATGGGCCTGCGGGGCAGAGGCGACCGAGCGTCTGAAGGAATTGGCCGAAGGGCGGTTCGCCCGGTGCGAGGAATTGGACCGCGACAGTTATGGCCGTGTGGTCGCGCGTTGCCATGTGGGGGGACGTGATATCGGGGCTGATATGGTTCGCGATGGGATGGCCGTGGCGTTTGTGCGCTACTCTCAGGATTACGTCGACGAAGAGCGCGCGGCCCGATCCGCAAAACGCGGGATGCACGCGCTGCAATTCGATAGCCCGCAGGCCTTTCGCGACAAGGCGCGGGTGGTGACCCGCACGACAGACCCGACCGACTGCTACATCAAGGGCAACATCAGCCGGAGCAGCGGGAACCGCATTTACCATATGCCGGGGCAGCGTGACTATGCCGCGACCCGCATCAACCCCGCGCAGGGGGAGCGGTGTTTTTCCACAGAAGCAGAGGCACGCGCAGCAGGATGGCGGCCAGCGCGTCGGTAAAAGCCAAAGTCGTTTGATGCGTGTCAAAGACGCCTTTGGTTGAACCTGCGACGATGCAGGGGACAGCAGCAAAGGAGAGACAGCATGTCCCATGTGCCCCATCAACTGATCGCAGATTTCCCCGACCTCGCCGACGATATTCGCACGCTGCAAGCCGAGGATGCGCATTTCGCCAAACTTGCCGACAGCTATCATGAGATCAACCAGAAGGTTCATTTGGCCGGAACCAATGTCTCCCCGATGGAGCAGTTGGCCGAGGATGCCCTGCGCAAGGAACGCGCCGCGTTGAAAGACCAGCTTTATGCGATGCTGCGTAAGACGACCGCGTAAACGCAGCCCGCAAACGAAAATCGCCGCCCGGAGGGGGCGGCGATTGATTCATAGACGAGGATCTCAGTCTTCCATGGCTTCGAGTTCGTCAATGAACCCCTCGATCATCGACAGGCCCTTGTCCCAGAACGTCGGGTCCGAGGCGTCAAGCCCGAAGGGGGCAAGCAGCTCTTTGTGGTGCTTGGATCCGCCGGCCTTCAGCATATCGAAATATTTGTCCTGGAACCCTTCGGGATTTTCCTCGTAGGCGGCGTAGAGCGCGTTCACTAGCCCGTCGCCAAACGCATAAGCGTAGACGTAGAAGGGGGAGTGGACGAAATGCGGGATGTAGGCCCAGAAGGTCTCATACCCTTCCATGAAGTCAAAGGCTTCGCCCAGGGATTCCGCCTGAACCGACATCCAGAGCGCGTTGATATCATCCGGGGTCAGCTCGCCACCGCGGCGGGCGTCATGCAGCTTGCATTCGAAATCGTAGAACGCGATCTGCCGGACCACGGTGTTGATCATATCCTCGACCTTGCCCGCCAGCAGGACTTTGCGCTCCTGTTGATCCTTGGCGTTCTCGAGCATCTTGCGGAAGGTCAGCATCTCGCCAAACACGCTGGCGGTTTCCGCCAATGTCAGCGGTGTCGAGGACAGCATTTCACCCTGCTCGGCTGCCAGAACCTGATGTACGCCATGCCCCAACTCATGGGCCAAGGTCATGACATCACGCGGTTTTCCAAGGTAGTTGAGCATCACATAGGGGTGCACATCGGTAACAGTCGGGTGCGCAAAAGCACCCGGCGCCTTGCCCGGCTTCACCGCCGCATCGATCCAGCCTTTCTCGAAAAACGGGGTCGCGATGTCGCCCATGCGCGGGTCAAAGGCGGTGTAGGCGTCCATCACCATGCCACGCGCCTCGGTCCAGTCAACAATGCGGTCGGTTTCCATCGGCAGGGGGGCGTTGCGGTCCCAGACCTGCATGCGGTCCAACCCAAGCCATTTGCGCTTTAGCTCGTAGTAGCGGTGCGACAGGCGCGGATAGGCGTTGACAACGGCGTTGCGCAGGGCTTCGACGACCTCGGGTTCCACATCGTTGGACAGGTGACGCCCGGTCTGCGGTGTCGGCATGCCGCGCCACCGGTCCATGACTTCCTTTTCCTTGGCCTGCGTGTTGTGGACGCGTGCGAAGGTCTTGATGTTCTTGCCAAACACCTCGGCCAGCTCACGCGCAGCGGCTTCGCGCTTGCTGCGGTCGGGGTCGGTGAGATAGTTCAGCGTCGCCTCGATGTTGAGCTCTTCGCCATCAATTTCAAAGGTCAGACCGGCGATGGTTTCATCGAACAGACGCTCCCACGCGTCGCCCACAACCCCCATATCGTGCAGGAATTTTTCCATCTCGTCGGACAGCTGGTAGGGCTTCATCGCGCGGATCCGACGGATTGCGGGCTGATAGCGGGCAAGATCGGCATTGGCGGCGAACAGCGCGTCAAGGGTGGCATCCTCGATCCGGTTCAGCTCCAGCGTGAAAAACACCAGCGGCGTGGTGTAGATGGTGATCTTTTCCTGCATATCGGACAGGAATTTGGCGCGCTCTGGGTCAACGGTCAGCTGGTAGTAGCGCAGTCCGGCAAAGGACATGATCCGGCCTGCGACCGCCTCGATTTTTTCATGGCGCTGAATTGCGGTGAGGAAGCCTGCGGCATCAAGACCGGCAAGCTTGCCTTCGTAATCGGTGGCAAAGCTGCGGCAGGCCTCTTCAAGCCAGTCCAGATCACGCTTCAGCTCTGGCGCATCCTGATCGGGGTAAAGGTCTGTCAGATCCCATTCCGGCAGAGGGCCCAGATCCTTTCCTCCGGCTGACGCATTGGCATCCAGAACGGGGCGGGGAAGGGTGATCGGCATGTGTAACCTCGGTGTCAGTGTGTTTGTTTATCAGATAGGTACGACAAAGCGGGAATGGCAAGGCGCTAGGCGTAAACAATCCCGCATGGGCTTAACCATAATTTGCCAAGAGATCGTGTAGGTCGCTGAGAGTATTGGCCTCTTGGAGCGGTTTGTCCTTGCGCCAGCGGCTCATACGGGGAAACCGCAGGGCAATGCCGGATTTGTGGCGCGGGCTGGCCTGTATACCCTCAAAGGCGATTTCAAAGACATGTTCGGGTTTGACCTGCCGCACGGGCCCAAAACGTTGCAGGGTGTTGCGCCGCACCCAGCGTGTGATTTCGTCAAATTCCGCGTCGGTCAGGCCGGAATAGGCTTTGGTAAATGGCGTAAGGTCGTTGCCATCCCACACGGCAAAGGTGAAGTCGGTGAACAGATTGGCGCGACGGCCATGGCCTTGCTGCGCGTAGATCATCACCGCATCGACGGTCATCGGATCAAGCTTCCATTTCCACCAGTCGCCTTTTTTACGCCCCGCAAGATAGGGCGCTGACAGCCGTTTCAGCATCACGCCCTCGGCCCGTTGGGCGCGGGCGGTGGAACGCTGCTCTGCCAGCTCTGACCAGCTGTCAAACGACAGTGCTTTCGACAACCGTACAGGCGAGTCCGGCGGCGCGTTTTCTAAAATGGTTTGAAGATGTTGGCGGCGTGTCTTCAACGGCTCATCGCGAATGTCACGGCCGTCAAATTCCAGCAGATCGTAGGCCAGCATGACGACAGGGGCATCACGCAGCAGCTTTTTCGGCACGGTCTTTCGGGTGATGCGCGGTTGCAGATCGGCAAAGGGCAGCGGCCCGTCTTGCCATGCCAAAAGCTCGCCATCAAATACGCACCCCGTCGGCAGATGATCCGCCGCACGGGCAAATTCAGGGAAGCGATCGGTCAGCAGTTCCTCGCCGCGGGACCAAAGATGGTGCCCACCATCGCGCAAGATAAGCTGCCCGCGAATGCCATCCCATTTCCATTCCGCCTGCCAGTCTTGCGGGCGCCCCAGATCCTCGGGGCGGTCCTCTAGCTGGTAGGCAAGGTAGAACGGGTAGGGGCGCGACGCATCCGCCTGCGGGTCGGTGGTTTCGATCAACGCGTGATAGGTGGTGCTGTCCGGTGTCCAGTTGCCCATCAGCTTCAGCGCGAGCGATGCCTCGTCCTGACCGGTGGCCTGCGCCAGCGCGCGGGTCATCAGTTTGCGCGAAACTCCGATCCGGAAACCGCCTGTGACCAGCTTGGTGAACACCAGCCGCTCGCGCGTGTCCAACTGGTCCCAAGCATCCAGAACGGCGGCCCGGCGGTCTTCCAGCGGACGGCCCGCGATGGATTTCAGTACATCAATCCAGTGGCTTAGCGGCAGGTCTGTCTCACGGCTCGGCGGTGGCAGAACCAAAGAGATCGTCTCGGCCAGATCGCCGACAATGGGATAGCTTTCCTCGAACAGCCACAGCGGAATGCCGGCCTGCTCTGCGGCGAGGGTGCGCAGTTCGGTGGCGTTGATCGCACGTTTCGGCCTGCGGCCAGAGAACAGCGCGATGCACCACAGCTTGTCGTCATCGGGGGCTTCGCGAAAATATTCGGCCAATGCCTTGGTCTTGACCGTGGTCTTGGTGGTTTGGTCGAGCGCGGTGAAAAGACGTGTGAACTGCTTCATTCGCCAGCCCCGTCATCGTCGCCAAACTCGGTTTCCAGAACATGCGCGTCATACCCCTGATCGCGCAGCCAACGAGCGAAGATATCCGTGTAGCCATGTGTGGCATAGATCGTTTCGGCACCGGTCTCGCGGATGGCGTCCTGAAGACCCGGCCAATCCGCATGATCCGACAGAACAAACCCGCGATCCATACCGCGCCGCCTGCGAATGCCACGTATCTGCATCCAGCCAGAGGCAAAGGCCGTCGATGGGTTGCGAAACCGGCGCACCCATTGTCCACCAAGCGCAGAGGGCGGGGCCACCACCAAAGCCCCCTTGAGAGATTTTACATCCAGATCGGGCGTCACATGCTGTGTCTCGGGCAAGGCGTAACCCTGTGTACGGAGGATATCGTTCGTCGCCTCAACAGCGCCGTGGGTCAGGATGGGGCCAATCGGATCAAGCAGGGACAGCAGCCGCTGCGCCTTGCCAAGCGAATAGGCCCCCAACAGGGCAGTTTTGCCTTCGTCGACACAGGTTTGCCACCAGGCGTTAATCTGCTGCGCCACGTCCCGCTGCGGGGCCCATGTGAAGACCGGCAGGCCAAAGGTGCATTCGGTGATAAAGCTGTGGCACCGTACAGGTTCGTACGGTTCGCAAAAGCCGTCGTCGGTGGTCTTGTAGTCGCCCGACACGACCCAGACACATCCGTCCACCTCGATGCGGATCTGGGCTGATCCCGGCAAATGTCCTGCGGGGTGAAAAGAAACGCGCGCGCCGCCAATTTGACGGATCTCGCCGTAGGCGATCCCCTCTGCTGTGATATCCCCCAACCGGTGCCGCATGACAGGCAGCGCCGCATGGGTCGCAAGGTAACGGTTATGACCACTGCGGGCATGATCGGCGTGTCCATGGGTGATCAAAGCACGGTCCACCGGCCGCCAAGGGTCGACGTAGAAATCACCTGCAGGGCAATAGATGCCGTTCGGGGTAAAGGTCAGGACGGGGTCTGTCATGCGGCACGACATAATGCGCCCGTCCCGCAGGGCGAGAGCGCGGCGCTAGGCGGTCAGCGATTGATCGCCACTGTTGGCGTCAAACAGGTCGACCATGCCCGCGAACACACGGTCGCGCGTGGCCGGGATTTCCATCATCAGCTCGTGTTCCCCCGCCGCGACCATCTCCAGCCGACCTTGCGGCCACCGGTCCATCCGGTCGCGAATACGCGTAACATCAACGATGCGTTCATTGGTTCCGGTGTAGCAGATGCAAGGAACGGGAGGAGAGGGTTGGCGGGCAAGGTGGCGTGTCTCGGCCAAGGCCTCATGCAGCCAGTTCAGCGACGGGCCGCCCAGTTGCAGCTCCGGATGGGCCATGACCTGACGGCGCATGTAATCCCACATCTCCGGATCGCGGGTCAATGTGTTGTCTGCAAAAGCACTTGCCGCGACATAGGGCATGGCACCCGTGCCCGGCGCAAACCGATGGCTCATGCCAAGCGGTTTGGACAGACGCGACAGGGCCCAAGCTGCTGGACGCATCACATGCCCCAGACGTATGCCCCACATCGGCCCCGTAAATACCGCGGAGCGGACATCCAGCCCGCCCATCAGCGCCCGTAGCCCGATACACCCGCCCATGGAATGGCCGATCAGGTGGCGCGGTCCGGGCACACCCAGTTCGTCCGCCGCAGCGACCAAAGCGGCCACGTCGGCTTGGTAGTCTTCGAAAACATCCACATGGCCGGTGCGTGGCTCATCGAGCATACGGCCCGCTAGCCCCTGACCGCGCCAGTCGATGGCCAGCGTGTCATAGCCTGCCTGTGCCAGAACGGCCGCCGCACGACCGTATTTTTCCACGTATTCGGTGCGGCCCGGAAACAGCAGAACAGTCCCCCGCGCGCCCTGTGACGGCGCATGCATCACGCGCAGCCGCAAGCCGTCTGACGCATCCACCCACCACGCACGCGTTTGTGCGGGGGCTTCGGCCAGATCGGCAAAAAGGGGCGCGGGGGACAGGGTCATCAGGACAGAACGCCGCCCAGAGCCATCGCCTTGGACATGTCGCCGTCGATGGTCAGCTTGCCGCCCATGAAGGCCGCGGTGGGGTTCAGATCACCGGACAGAATCGCCTCGAAGGTTTCCTGATCGGAGGTCAGTGTGACGTCGGTCTCTTCGTCGCCTGCGCGCACGTCGGAGCCGTCAATGACCAGCGCGCCTTCGCCTTCGATGACGAATTTGGCGGTGCCGTCAAAGGATTCACCGTTCATCTTGGATTGCAGGGCCGTTACCGCTGCGTTCACCACGTCGCTCATTTGTCGCTCCTCACTTCTCTCTTAAACGTGCGCTGTTCATTTGCTGCACGGACGCTACAGTCATGACAGGTTATGAGCACCGGTGACATGAAATTCAAAAGTACCGTAGCGGCATTTATTGCCACAGTCATGATTTCCCTACCCGTCGGCGCGGTGGCGCAAGAACGGCTGGAACGGTTGATGTCCGAGCTGCAAAGCGCCGAGGACGACACCGCCGCCACTCGGCTGGAAAATCAGATCATCTCTGAATGGTCCAAGGCAGGATCGCCCGCGATGGAGCTGTTGCTCAAACGCGGACGCGACGCTTTAGAGGTGTCCGACACCGAAGCGGCGCTGGACCACTTTCAGGCGCTGACCGATCACGCGCCTGAGTTCGCCGAAGGCTGGCACGGGCTGGCCCTCGCCTATTTCGAGGCCGACCGGCTGGGCCCGTCGCTCGATGCGCTGGAACATGTGCTGGCGCTGAACCCGAACCATTTCGGGGCCTTGCGGGGCGTCGGCGCGATCTATGAACAATTGGGGCAAGAGGCGCTTGCCTATGAGGCCTATGAACGGGTACTGACCCTGCGACCGCACGATCCGGACGTCATCGGCGCGCTGGAGCGGTTGGACGCAAACGTTAAAGGCGTGACGCTATAGCGGCGTTGCGCGGAGGCGCACCCATGGCGCAAAGATCCCGCATCGCGGCCGTCTTAGGCCCGACGAACACCGGCAAGACGCACTACGCCATCGAGCGGATGCTGGGCTATCGCTCTGGCGTCATCGGGTTGCCGCTGCGGCTGTTGGCGCGCGAGGTCTACGACCGAATCGTTGCCGCGCGCGGGCCTTCGGTTGTGGCACTGGTCACCGGCGAAGAGCGGATCGTTCCACCGCGCGCCCAGTTCTGGGTCTGCACGGTCGAGGCGATGCCCGAAGGCATGGGGGCGGATTTCGTCGCCATCGACGAGATCCAGCTGTGTGCCGATCCAGAGCGCGGTCATGTCTTCACCGACCGTTTGCTGCGCATGCGGGGCACCCATGAGACGCTGTTTCTGGGGGCCGATACGATGCGCAGCACCATCGCGCAGCTTGTCCCCGGGGTCGAGTTTGTGCGGCGCGAACGTATGTCGCAGCTTGTCTACACCGGCTCGAAAAAGATCAGCCGCTTGCAGGCGCGGACCGCCATCGTCGGGTTTTCCATCGACAACGTCTATGCCATTGCCGAGCTGTTGAAGCGTCAAAAGGGCGGGGCCGCCGTGGTGATGGGGGCCTTGTCGCCCCGCACCCGCAATGCGCAGGTCGACCTCTATCAGAATGGCGAGGTCGATTATCTGGTGGCGACGGACGCCATCGGCATGGGGTTGAACCTCGACATCAACCATGTGGCCTTTTCCTCGCTGACCAAATTTGATGGGCGGCGGATGCGCCCCCTGATGCCCAATGAGCTGGCGCAGATTGCCGGACGGGCAGGGCGCGGCATGTCCGATGGCACCTTTGGCGTCACAGGCGAGGCATCGCCGCTGGACGAAGACGTGGTCGAGGCCATCACGAACCATCAGTTTACCCCGCTGAAAAAGCTGCAATGGCGATCAGCAGAGCTGAATTTCGGGTCAATTGATGCATTGGAAAGGTCACTTGATGCACAGCCGACCCATGAATTGCTGACCAAAGCCCGCGAGGCCGATGACCTGCGCGCCCTGCGTGCCATGGCCTCAGAAGCGGAGGTGCGCGCCCGCGCGTCCTCTGTCGATTCTGTGCGCCTTCTGTGGGACACCTGCCGTATCCCCGATTTTCGTGGCATCTCTCCGGCAGAGCACGCGGGCCTTTTGAGCACGATTTTCGGCCATTTGCATCAATCCGGTGCGATTCCCGATGATTTCATGGCCCGGCAGGTGAAACGAATAGATCGAACCGATGGCGACATTGATGCGTTGTCAAAACGGCTCGCCTATATTCGCACTTGGACCTATGTTGCACAGCGCAAAGGTTGGACACGCGACGAAGAGCATTGGCGCGGGACGACTCGCGCTGTAGAAGACCGCTTGTCGGATGCATTGCATGACCGGCTGACACAAAGATTTGTAGACCGGCGGACCAGCGTCCTGCTTCGCCGGTTGAAACAGAAGGAGGCCCTCTTGGCCGAAGTAAACGATACTGGTGAAGTGACCGTCGAAGGTCACGTCGTGGGCAAGCTTGAAGGCTTCCGCTTCCGTCAGGATAAGGAAGCCCAGGGGCAGGAGGCCAAGACCCTGCGTCAGGCCTCGCTGCAGGCCTTGGCGCCGCATTTCCACCTGCGTGCGGACCGTTTCTACAACGCGCCCGATACCGAGATCGACTTTACCGAACAGGGTGGCCTCATGTGGGGCGATCAGGCGGTTGGCAAGCTGGCAAAAGGCGACGACCCGCTCAAGCCGCGTGTTGTGGCCTTTGTCGATGACGAAGCCGGTGCCGATGTCGCGCAAAAAGTCGAACGCCGTTTGCAGCATTTCATGGACCGCAAGATCGCCGCTTTGTTCGAGCCGCTGATCAAGATGCGCGACGATGAAACGCTGACCGGGCTGGCACGTGGCTTTGCCTTCCGTATGGTCGAAGGCATGGGCATTATTCCCCGCGCCGATGTGGCCGACGACGTGAAGGCACTGGATCAGGACGCCCGCGGCGCGCTGCGCAAACATGGCGTGCGCTTTGGCCAGTTTACGATTTTCATGCCGCTGCTGCTGAAACCGGCACCAACCCGTCTGCGTCTGGTGCTGTGGTCACTGGCCAATGATCTGGACGAATTCCCCGAAGCCCCGCCGCCGGGTCTGGTGACGGTGCCGAACATGGCCGAAGTGCCCGCCCAGCACTATACTCTGTCGGGCTACCGCAAGGCCGGGGCGCGCGCCATCCGCATTGATATGCTGGAACGTCTGGCGGATATGCTGCGTGGCGAGGATTCGCGCGCAGGGTTCGAAGCCAAGGCAGATATGCTGTCGATCACCGGCATGACGCTGGAGCAGTTCGCCGACCTTATGGAGGGTCTCGGCTACCGCGCCGAAAAGGGCGAGCGCACAAAGGTCAAACCGGTGGATGCCGTTGTTCAGCCTGAGACCGGCGAACAGGTTGAAGGCGATGCCACTGTGGCAGGCGATGACACGCCGGTTATGGATGTAGCTGCGGAAACGCCCCCGACGCTGGAACCCGGCGCCTCTGACATTCCCGCGCCTGCGGATGTGGCCGAACCCGTGTCCAAGCTCGAGGATGCGGGCGAAGCACCCATCGCTGCCGAGCCTGCGCAGAACATGGATGCCGCGTCGAACGAAAACGCTGTGGCCGACACCCCTGCCGAAGAAATCCTGCCCGGTGACACCCCGGACGGTGCGGTCGCAGGGCCGGAAATGGAAACCTTCTATACCTTCACATGGGGTGGAAATCGCGGCGGAAACCGTGGTGGACAACGTCGTGGCGGTGGCAAACCGCGCCGTGACGCGCAAGACGGTGCAGGTCGTCGTGACGACCGTGGCGGCCCACGTGGAAAAGGCGGTCCCAAAGGGAAGGGGGGGCCGAAAGGCAAAGGTGGTCCCAAGGGCGGCAAATCTTTCGAGGCGCGTCCGCCGAAAAAGGACAAGCCGATCGATCCCGACAACCCCTTCGCAGCCGCGCTTATGGGTCTGAAGGACAAAAAGTAACCGTCGGCCATGACCCCTACGGCAAAGATCCGCATCGACAAATGGCTTTGGCATGCGCGTTTCTTCAAGACGCGCAGCCTCGCCGCCAAGGTCGTGTCGGGCGGTTCCTGCCGGGTGAACGGGTTAAGCATCGCGAAACCGGCCTACGGGCTGGGGGCAGGCGATGTTGTGACCTTTCCGCAGGGGTGTGATGTGCGCGTGATAAAAATGCTCGCGCCGGGAGACCGGCGCGGCCCCGCCCCCGAGGCGCAGGCGCTTTACGAAGATCTTTCTCCGCCACAGCCGCGCGACAAAACGGACGTTCCGCCAATCGCCCGCCTCGAAGGCAATGCGCGTCCAACAAAGCGCGACAGGCGAAAACTCGAACTTGATCGCCGTCGGACGCTTGAATGATCGGGGCGTGTGTTCTAGCTAGACCGCTGACACCCGAGAGGAAGTGACGCTTCAATGACCTATGTCGTGACTGATAACTGCATCGGCTGCAAATACACCGACTGCGTCGAAGTATGTCCTGTGGACTGCTTCTACGAAGGTGAAAACACGCTGGTGATCCACCCTGACGAATGCATCGACTGCGGCGTCTGTGAACCGGAATGCCCCGCAGATGCGATCCGCCCGGACACAGAGCCGGAGATGGAAAAATGGGTCGAGTTCAACCGGAAATACTCCGAGATGTGGCCGGTCATCATCACAAAGAAAGACCCGCTGCCTGAGGCCGAAGAACGCGATGGCGAAACCGGCAAGCTGGAGAAATACTTCTCCGAAGCACCGGGCGAGGGCGGTTGATTCGCCACGGATTGCCCTGCGGGGCGCGTGCCAACGGCTAGCCTATTGTAAAAGATACACAAAGTGATGATATCGGGGCGCTACCACAAGCGCCCCGTTTGTGTTATATGTGTGGTTCACATGATGACATGCTGCTCGGGGGATTGCCCCATAACGTGACCGGGGGCCAATAGATCGATGACGACACAGATCTGACCGGAAACCTGACGGGTTTTCGTGCATTTTTGCGTCTTATCGACCATTGGCTTGCAACTCAGCTGTCGGTGCTGCGAGGAAAGCCTATATGACCAAAGCGAAGAAGTCCGAATTCCGTCCTGATGATTACGTCGTCTATCCGGCCCATGGTGTCGGCCAGATCGTCTCGATCGAGGAGCAGGAGATCGCAGGCATCAGCCTGGAACTCTTCGTGATCTCCTTCGAGAAAGACAAAATGACGCTGCGTGTTCCCACACACAAGGCGACGGAAATCGGCATGCGCAGCCTCAGCTCGCCCGACGTGGTGGACGAAGCGATGCGCACCCTGAAAGGCAAAGCCAAGGTCAAGCGCGCCATGTGGTCCCGCCGCGCGCAGGAATACGAACAAAAGATCAATTCCGGTGATCTCATCGCGATTGCAGAGGTGGTCCGCGACCTGCACCGCGCCGATGACCAGCGGGAACAATCCTACTCCGAGCGTCAGCTTTACGAGGCGGCTCTGGAACGTCTGACCCGCGAAATCGCCGCCGTCTCCGGGGACGAGGCCGCGGCAGCAAAACAAGTGGATGATGTGCTTGGCCTCCGCGCCGCCTGATCCACCACATTTGCCCGAACAAAACGGCGTCCCCTCGGGCGCCGTTTCTCGTTTTCGAACCACGCAACAACCACCTTGGCTTTTTCTTGGTCAAAATACCTCGGGGGTGCGGGGGCAGCGCCCCCGTGAAACCCCCTTAACTGGCGTCCTTCGCCCGTGCGTCTAGGGCTGTGAACAAAGCGGTTTCCAACTCTTTTTCCAACTCGCGGGCGCGGGCGATATAGGGCTCGTTTTCCGTGGCGGGAATAGACGGATCCCACAGTTTGGCCAGCTCACGAATGGTTTGCCGGTCGTGGTGGTAAAAGGTTTCCTCCGCCGTTGCGGCCTCGTATTCGCTCATCCCGATATTTTCCAGAACGTAGCGCCCTGCACGCAGAGAACTGTCAAACATCTCACGCACGATATCGTCCGCGCCTGCCTGATATAAGCTGTAGACATGATTGCGGTCGCGGGCGCGGGCCACGATGTGCAGATCGGGGCGCACGCGGCGGGCGTATGCCACCAGTTTGGTATTCGCCTTCGGATCATCCAAAGCCGCCACTAGAACGCGGGCCGCATTCAAACCGGCTGCGTGCAACAGCTCAGGCCGTGTCGGATCCCCAAAGAAGCCCTGATAGCCGAACCGCCGCATCAGCTGGATCGTCGACATATCGTGGTCGAGGACAACGGTGCGATATCCCGTGCTTTGCACCAAGCGGTTTACCACCTGCCCGAACCGGCCGATCCCGGCGATGATCACGGGCCCTTCGGCGTCGATAACGTCCGGTTCATGCGCCTCACCGCTGCGCTCCAAGCGGTCACGGATCTGATCGAACAGCAAAAACAGCAGTGGCGTGATCAGCATCGACAGGGCGACCACCAACAGCAGTCGGTTTGCCAAGGCCGTATCAAAGACGCTTTGCTGTAGGGCAAAGGACACCAGCACAAAGCCGAATTCCCCCGCTTGCGCCAAACCCAGCGTAAACAACCATAGTCCACGGTTGCGCAGGCCGAAGGCACGACCGATTGCGAACAGCAACGCGCCCTTCAGCACGATGATCGCAATGGCAAAACCCACCATGGTTAATGGTTCTGCCATCAGCAGGTCCACATCGATGCCTGCGCCGACGGTGATAAAAAACAGCCCCAGAAGCAGCCCCTTGAAGGGCGCGATGTCCGATTCCAGCTCGTGGCGGAATTCGGAGTTCGCAAGCACCACACCCGCAAGGAATGTGCCCAAAGCAGGCGACAGGCCGACCAGCGTCATCAGAAAGGCGATGCCGATGACGATCAGCAGTGCCACGGCGGTGAACATCTCCGGCAGGCGGGCCGCGTGGATGTAGCGAAACAGGGGCCGCGCGCCGTAGACACCCGCCAGAATGATCGCGGCCACAATCGCCAGCGTGACACCTGCCGCTTGCCAACCTTCCAGCCCGTCGACGAGCGACATCGCGCCATGGGCATCCTCGGCATGGCTGTCCGTGTCGATGGCGCGGCGAATGGATCCGTCAGGGTTTGCGGCAATCGTTGGCGTCACGGCCAGCAGGGGCAGGGCGATCAGCATCGGGATCACGGCAATATCCTGCGTCAGCAAGACGGAAAACGCCGAACGCCCGCCATTGGTCTGCATCAACCCTTTCTCGCTCAGGGTTTGCAGCACAATCGCGGTCGAGGACAGCGCCAGTGTCATACCGATGGCCAATGCGGTCTGCCACGCATAGCCCAGTGCCATGGCACCCCCCATCACCGCCATTGTGGTCAGCACGATCTGCAATCCACCAAGACCAACAAGGCGGTGGCGCATATCCCACAGGGCACGGGGTTCCAGCTCCAGCCCGATAAGGAACAGCATCATCACGACGCCGAATTCTGCGAAATGCTGCAAATCTTCCGTATGCGCCACAAGACCCAAGCCCGGTCCAATGACCAGACCGGCCATGAGGTAGCCCAGCACCGATCCCAAGCCCATACGGGTTGCAATCGGCACAGCGATCACCGCCGCTGCCAGAAAAACGGTCGCCTGAAAGAAAAACTCGCCCAATTCGGTCCCTCGTGTCTTTTGTCCCATGATGGGGCTGACGCCCGGTGAAACGCAAGGCACCGGGGCGTCATTTCTGGGCAAGCAGCCGCCGTCAGGACTGTTTGGTCAGCGCGCCTGCGGCATTGATGTCCGGGGTGGCCCAAAAGGGGCGCGACAGCAGCCGAGACCACCGCGCAGTCGTGGCGTCTGGCAGGATGCCGCGCAGACGTGCGAGGGGCAGGGTGCCCGACAGATACGCCCGGTAGAGCGGAAAGACACCGGCGCGCATGTAAGGGGACCAATGGCAAATGCGCTGTTGCGTCGGCGATATCGGAAAGCCTGCGGCCCTCAGCGCAGACAGACTGCGCGCGTCATCAAGTTGCAGGGTGACCATATTGGGGGCCATACCGGTCGTGCGCGCGGCGCCCAACATGCGGTCGCCGGGGGCTTCGGCTGGCACGAGGCGTTCAAGCATGAAATCGAACAGATCATTTTCCCGTGAGGCAACGTTGAGCACCTCGGTCCGGCGCCCTGCAGAGGAATGCAGAACATGGCGCGCGGTGCCGGCAAATTCCGCCCCTGCCAGAAGCACAGTGCGATCAATCACGCCGGGCTGTCCGGCGCGGATCGCCGACAGGATCACCCGCGCGCCAAGGGAATGCCCGATGGCGTGGACGGGGCGCTGTGGGTCCAATGCTTTGACGTCCGCCAGCAGGCGCGCCAGCGCGTGACCTGCCGTTTCCGCCCGGCGATGCGCCTGCCAGATGGTGCCCCGCGCGAACCAGCCGAACGACAGTCCCAGCCCTTCGCCCGCCTGTCCACGCAGTCCCAAATGCCGTGGCCATGCCGGAATTGTCGCTGTGGCCGGGCCGGTGGCAAACAGGGTTTGGTGCGGGCAGTGATCCGTCAGACCGGGTTGATAGCGAAAGCCGTGCACCATCACGGTGACAGGGCCGGGGTCACGGTCCAGCGCGGCCTTCAGCTCTGGCAGCAGCGGGCCGCCTGCGGCGTGAAGGTGGCAATGATCCTCATGGGCGGTGATGTTGAGCATGGGCATGGCATCGGTCCACATCGGGTACAGGGGTCCTGTGCCACGAGGCTGCAAAGCTTCGGTGAAGCTTGGGTGACCGATATGTGACGGTCTTGAAATGCTTTGGTAATGGTTCTATGGCAGCGCCGTGGCGATTTGTAACCGGATTGCGGGCCACGGGCGGTGTGCGCTCAAAACCGCTAAAGAGGTCAGACGAAAGCCCCCTTTCGCTTGGCCGAACGGGGCTTTTTTGTTCGGAGAGACCGATATGGCAGACAAGACACGCGGAAAACGCACGACTCTGGTTCACGGCGGCACCCGCCGCTCGCAATATGGCGAGGTCAGCGAGGCCGTTTTCCTGACCCAGGGCTTTGTCTACGACAACGCCGAAGCGGCAGAGGCGCGCTTTGTTCAGGCGGGCGAGGATGAGTTCATCTATGCCCGCTACGGCAACCCCACCGTGCGCATGTTCGAGGACCGCATGGCCGCGATCACCGGCTACGAGGATGCCTTTGCCTGTGCGTCAGGCATGGCGGCCGTGAATGGCGCGCTGATGGCGCTGTCCAAGGCGGGCGATCACGTGGTCGCCTCGCGCGCGCTGTTCGGGTCCTGCCTGTATGTGCTCGAAAACGTGCTGGCCCGCTTCGGCGTCGAAATCACCTTGGTCGATGGCACCGACAATGCTGCATGGGACGCGGCGATCCGCGACGACACGGCGCTTGTCTTCCTTGAGGCGATTTCCAACCCCACGCTGGAGGTCATCGACCTGCGCCATGTGGTCAAGGTGGCCCATGCCAAAGGGGCAAAGGTCATCGTTGACGACGCCATGGCCACGCCGATCTATTCCTACGCCGCCGAATGCGGTGCCGACATCTGTGTGATTTCCACGACCAAGCACGTGGACGGGCAGGGGCGCATGCTGGGCGGTGTTGTCTGCGGCGACCGCGAAACCGTGCGTGGTCCGATCGAGACCTACCTCAAACACACCGGCGCTGCGCTGAACCCGTTCTCCGCTTGGGTGCATCTGAAATCGCTCGACACGCTGGATCTGCGGGTGCGTGGGCAGGCCGAAGGCGCGTTGAAGATCGCAACCGCACTGGAAGGCCACGCCAAGCTTACACGCGTAAGCTATCCGGGGCTTCCCAGCCATCCGCAATATGCCATCGCCTCCGCGCAGGCGGAATCCGGCGGCACGGTACTGGCGTTTGAAATCGACGGTGGGCGCGAGGCCTGTTTCCGCTTCCTCAACGCGTTGGAGATCTTCACCATTTCCAACAACTTCGCGGATTCGAAATCTATCGTCACGCATCCGGCAACCACCACGCACCAGCGTCTGCCGCAAGAGCAGAAAGACACCTTGGGCATCTCCATGGGGCTTGTGCGCCTGTCGGTGGGGCTGGAGGACATTGACGATTTGCTCGGCGATGTCATGCAGGCCCTTGAGGCGGTGTAAAAACACCTAAAAATTGATCCGGGGGCTGGTCTGTTGCGTAGTAATGTTGGAAACCGACCCGAGAGCACCTAAATTGTGCTTTGAAATGAATGGCCAAGGGGGCCCCCGGACATGAATGTGCACGCACCCAAAATCGACAGCATGCCGACACGCAAAGAGGCGGAAGAGGCGCTCGCCCTGCTGAAACGCTGGACGCATGCGGCCCATGCCGCCGAAGTCGAACAGCTGCACCCGGCCCTTTCGCATCTGGACGCATCGGCGGAGGCTGACAGCTATCCGGTGCTGTCCCGCGACTACCCGTCCGATTTCACGGTAGACGCCGCCTACAAAGCGCGCATGCCCGATCTACAAAACGGTCCGTCCTCGCTGATCCGCGGTGAGAACCGTATGATCCAGCATGTGGGCATCTCGAACTTTCGCCTGCCGCTGCGCTACCACACCCGCGACAGTGGCGATCTGAGCCTTGAGACCTCGGTCACCGGGACGGTCAGCCTTGATGCCGATAAAAAGGGCATCAACATGAGCCGCATCATGCGGTCCTTCTATGTGCATGCGGAAAAGACCTTCAGCTTCGAGGTCATCGAGGCCGCGTTGGACGATTACAAATCCGATCTCGAAAGCTTTGATGCGCGGATCAACGTGGCGTTCCGGTTCCCTGTCCGTGTCGACAGCCTGCGCTCTGGCCTGTCGGGCTATCAATACTATGACATCGCCTTGGAACTGGTCGATCAGGCAGGGGAGCGGGTGAAGATCCTGCATCTTGATTACGTCTATTCCTCGACCTGCCCCTGTTCGCTGGAGTTGTCAGAGCACGCGCGCCGTGAACGTGGGCAGCTGGCCACGCCGCATTCGCAGCGCTCCGTGGCGCGCCTGTCGGTCGAAGTCGCCGAAGGCGACTGCCTGTGGTTCGAGGATCTGATCGAGCTGTGCCGCCGCGCAGTGCCCACAGAAACGCAGGTCATGGTCAAGCGTGAGGATGAACAGGCCTTTGCCGAACTGAACGCGGCCAACCCGATCTTTGTCGAAGATGCGGCCCGCCTGTTTGCAGAGCAGCTGACAAACGAGCCGCGCGTGCGCGATTACCGCGTCATCGCCAGCCATCAGGAAAGCCTGCACAGCCATGATGCGGTATCTGTCCTGACCGAAGGGCCGCGCTTTGCATCCGACAGCATTGACCCCAAGCTGTTCTCGACCCTCTTCCACGTGGGTTGAACCTGTAACGCCGCCCCGCACCGGGCGGCGTTTTTCGTTCCCGTTCGCGCGGCGTGAAAGCCACGTCACACCTGATTGGGGCGCGGCCATGCTTGACAGTTGCAGGCCTGCGGACCAAGGCTCGCCCTTATGATTGATATCCGCCCCGTCGCCTATGTTATTGGCCTGCTGGTTTGCGCCCTCGGCGCGTGCATGATCCTGCCCATGCTGGTCGATCTGGCCGAGGGGCGCGGCCAGTGGCCCGTCTTTGCCGAAAGCGCGCTGATCACCATGCTTACCGGTGGCCTTGTGGCGCTGGCCTGTGCGAACCGCGTGCAGGAAGGTCTGACCATCCAGCAGACGTTTCTTTTGACGGTGGGCGTCTGGGCGGCCTTGCCTGTGTTCGGCGCGCTGCCGTTCATGCTCGGCGCGACAGAGGCCAGCATCACCGACGCCTATTTCGAGGCAATGTCCGGGTTGACCACCACCGGATCAACGGTGTTCTCCGGTCTCGACGACCTGCCGAAGGGGCTGTTGCTGTGGCGTGGCTTGCTGCAATGGCTGGGCGGGGTCGGGATCATCGTGGTGGCCATGGTGTTCCTGCCGGAACTCAAGGTCGGCGGTATGCAGATTTTCCGCTCCGAAGCCTTTGACACCATGGGGAAAATCCTGCCGCGCGCGACACAGATCTCGTCGTCGATCTCGACCATTTACATCACGCTGACCTTGGCCTGTACGCTGTGCTACATGATCACGGGCATGAATGCCTTTGATGCAACGGTGCATGCCATGACCACGGTCTCGACTGGCGGTTTCGCCAACTATGACGCCTCTTTCGGAGTTTTCGCGGGGCCTGCAGAATATGTCGCCACGGTGTTCATGATCCTCGCGGCCTTGCCGTTTGTGCGCTACGTCCAGATGGCAAACGGCTACCAGTTCGCGCTGCTTCGCGACACACAGGTGCGCGGGTTTCTGGGCGTGATTGCTGTGCTGGTGATTATGACCTCTGTGATCTTGTTGTGGATCTTTCCGCACCATCCCGAACAGGCCGTGCGCGAGGCTTTGTTCAACATATCCTCGATCATCACGGGCACCGGCTACGCCAGCGTCGATTACATGGGGTGGGGGCCCTTCCTGATTTCGATGTTCTTTTTCATCGGTCTGATCGGCGGATGCGCGGGCTCTACCGCCTGTTCGGTGAAGATCTTCCGCTGGCAGCTGTTATTTGCCTCGGTCAAGGTGCAGCTGCGCCGGATCCGGTCGCCGCATGGGGTATTTATCCCGCGCTATCAGGGGCGGCCTGTTGGCAGCGATGTCATGAGCTCGGTCATGAGCTTTTTTGTCTTCTTCGTGGTCTCTTTGGGCGTGTTTTCGGTCACATTGGGCATGATGGGCCTGGATTTCATCACGGCCATTTCCGGTGCTGCGACGGCCATCGGCAACATCGGCCCCGGTCTTGGCGACCAGATCGGTCCGGCGGGCAATTTCGCAGGTTTGGCAGATGGCCCGAAATGGGTGTTGAGCTTTGCCATGCTGGCGGGACGGCTCGAGCTGCTGGCCGTCTATGCTTTGTTCACCGTGCGGTTCTGGCGCGCGTAACGCATATCCCACCAAGCAACGAAAAAGCGCGGCCCCGAAGGGGCCGCGCCGGTCGCTTTGCGCAAGAAAAGTGAAATGCCTCAGCCGATCTCGGCCAAACGCGCCAGCGCATCCTTGATCTTGGCCTCATCGCTTTCGCGCTCTGCCAGATTGGCCTTTGCTTCTTCGACCACTTCCGGCGGGGCGGAGGCTGCGAATTTCGGGTTGTTCAGACGTCCGCGCAATCCGCCCAGTTCTTTGGCCAACTTGCCCAGTGTCTTTTCCAGACGCGCCTTTTCTGCGGCTACATCGATGATGTCGGCCAACGGCATAGCAAAGGTCGCCGCCCCCACGGGGATGGTGACGCAGCCCTTGGGGAAGCTGTCGACCTCTTCCATGCTCTCGATCCGGGCGAGGCGTTTGATCAACACCTCGTTGCGCTGCCATGCACCGCGTTCTTCAGCGGTCAGACCATTGGCCAAGGTCGGCACATAGAGCCCTGCGGGCACATGCATTTGCGCGCGGGCAGAGCGTACGCCCTCGATCAGCGAGATCACCCATGACATTTCTGCGTCGGCTTGGGTGTCTGCCACGCTGGCGTCATACGTCGGCCAGTCTGTGTGCACCAGCATGGTGTCGCGCTGGCCCAGCGTGCCCCACAGCTCTTCGGTGATGAAGGGCATGATGGGGTGCAGCAGGATCAGACATTGGTCCAGAACCCATGCCATGGTGGCGCGGGTCTCGGCGACAACGGCCGCATCGTCCGAGCCGAACAGCGGCTTGGAGAATTCCACATACCAGTCGCAGACTTTGCCCCAAACAAAGGCGTAAAGCGCCTGCGCCGCGTCGTTGAACCGATACTCGGTCAGGGCGGTGTCCACAACTTCGCGCACGCGGGCGGTCTCGCCGATGATCCACTTGTTGACCGTCTGCTCTGCCACGGGCATGGCCGAGGTCGTGTGACCGGCAAAGACATCGTTCATCTCGGCAAAGCGGCAGGCGTTCCACAGTTTGGTGCCGAAGTTGCGATAGCCGGCGATGCGGTCCATCGACATCTTCAACACACCACCAATGGAGGCCATCGAGGCATTGTTGAACCGCAGCGCATCGGCCCCGTATTCGTTCACCACTTCCAGCGGGTCGATGACGTTGCCGGTGGTCTTGGACATTTTCTTGCCCTTCTCGTCGCGGACGAGCTGGTGCAGGTAGACCGTGTGGAAGGGGATTTCGTCCACCACGGCCAATTGCATCATGATCATCCGCGCCACCCAGAAGAACAGGATGTCAGAGCCGGTGACCAACACATCCGTGGGGAAGTACTTGGCCATCTCTGGCGTGTCTTCGGGCCAGCCCAGCGTGCCGATCGGCCACAGACCGGACGAGAACCACGTGTCAAGCACGTCCGGGTCGCGGAACATCGGCAACTGCATCGGAGCGTCAAAGGTCCGGATCGTCCCCTCGTCCGAGACATCCAGCGCGTCACGGACCTGAGCGAGCACCTCACCGGCCTCGGCAGCGTCTGCGACGATGCGGAACTCTGTCCCCTCGGGGGACATGGCAACGGCTTTGGCCAAAGCCTCTGCCTCGGTGGCTGCGCAGATCGGGAACCAGTCTTCCTCGCCGGGGATGTACCACACGGGGATCTGGTGACCCCACCACAGCTGCCGCGAGATACACCACGGCTCGATGTTTTCCAGCCAGTGATAGAACGTCTTTTCGCCGGACTCCGGCATGATCTTGATCTTGCCTGATCGCACAGCATCCAGCGCGGGACCTGCGATCTTTTCGGCCTCGACGAACCATTGATCGGTCAGCATCGGCTCGATCACGACTTTGGATCGGTCGCCAAACGGCTGCATGATCGGCTTGGCCTCGACCAGCGGGACCAGCTGTTCCTCTTCGGTGCGGGCTTCGCCGCCCTCTTCCGGGGCAAGCGGCTTTTTCACGGGCTTGCCAAGACGGGGGTCGGTGGCGACGGTCATCACCGCCAGACCTTCGGCGGTGATCTCGGCCACGACCTTTTCGCGTGCCTCAAATCGGTCGAGGCCGCGCAGATGGTCGGGCACGAGGTTGACCGCATCGGTTTCCACCTCGGTCAGGCTGCGCTTGCCCTGTGCCACATCCATCGCAATGGCGACGGCCTCGGCATAGGGGGCGCCGTCTGCGCGCAGACAGCCTGCGCGATCCATCAAACGGTAAAGCGGGATGTTGCCGCGCTTGGCAACTTGGTAGTCGTTGAAATCATGCGCGCCGGTGATCTTCACCGCGCCAGAGCCGAAATCGGGATCGGGATATTCGTCCGCGATGATCGGGATCAGGCGGCGGTGTTCCTTGGGGCCGACCGGAATTTCACAAAGCTTACCGACGAGAGAGGCATAGCGTTCATCCGACGGGTGCACCGCAACCGCGCCGTCACCCAACATGGTCTCGGGGCGGGTCGTGGCGATCGAGATATAGTCGCGCACCTCGGAGAAGATGACCTCGCCGTCCTCGTCCTTTTCCTCGTAGGTGTAGGTGACACCGTCCGCGAGCGGGTATTTGAAATGCCACATGTGGCCCGCGACTTCGACATTTTCGACCTCGAGATCGGAAATGGCGGTTTCAAAATGCGGGTCCCAGTTGACCAACCGCTTGCCGCGATAGATCAGGCCCTTGTCGTACATGTCGACAAAAACCTTGATGACCGCATCATGGAAGTTGCCGTCGGAATCCGTCTCCGGGGCACCGGGGGCGCCGGACATGGTAAAGGCGTTGCGCTCCCAGTCGCAGGAGCTGCCAAGACGGTGCATCTGATCGATGATCGTGCTGCCGTATTGGGTCTTCCAGTCCCAGACGTGATTGAGAAAGTCCGCGCGCGTCAAATCCGTGCGGCGGATGTTCTGTTCGGCCTTGAGCTTCTTTTCGACCTGAAGCTGCGTGGCGATGCCAGCGTGGTCCTGTCCCGGCTGCCACAGCGTGTCAAAGCCACGCATCCGGTGCCAGCGCGTCAGAATATCCATCAGCGTGTGGTTAAACGCATGCCCCACGTGCAGCGCGCCCGTGACGTTCGGTGGCGGCAACATGATGGTGAAGCTCTCGTCGCGAGACTTGTTTGCGCCAGCACGGAACGCTCCGGCGTCGCGCCACATCTGGGACAGGCGCGGTTCAGCCTCGGCGGCGTTGAATGTCTTTTCCAAAGCCATGGTTCGGACCCCTTGTTCTTTGACGCAGGTGTTACCTGTTGCGTGGACAAAGGGAAAGGGTGGCGCGCCGCGGAAACAAGGTAAGCGCACAATATAGCTGGGCTGCTGTGTATTGAGATCTGTCTGGGGGGAGGAGTGCGGTGACGCCAGGGAGGAGGAGAGGCGCCACCGCGAATGTCGGAAACCCCAGGGGGGAGGAGAGGGGCCCGGCATGTCTGCCCCGAAGGGCGGTATGAGCGCAGCGACACCAGGGAGGAGGAGAGGTGCCGCCGCTTATGTCGAGGCCCCAGGGAGGAGGAGAGGGGCTCGGCATGCGTGGCCCGGAACGGGCCGTTATGAGTGTGCGACGGAGCCAGGGAGGAGGAGAGGCCCCGTCGCTAATGTCGGAAACCCCAGGGAGGAGGAGAGGGGGCCGGCATGTCTGCCCCGAAGGGCGGTATGAGCGCAGCGACACCAGGGAGGAGGAGAGGTGCCGCCGCTTATGTCGAGGCCCCAGGGAGGAGGAGAGGGGCTCGGCATGCGT